>NZ_JBITGI010000009.1:0-396766 GCF_044456945.1 Streptomyces sp. NPDC050759
CCCCCCCCCCCACCCCGGCCCCGACCCACCCACCGAACCCCACGCGCTACACAAGCCCCCACCGAACCGAAACAGGCCGCCGCAGGCACAAAAGGGGCGCGGGGAACTGCGCACAACGCCCGCCCCCACCGAACCCGCAGCCACCCGATCAGCCGCACCCAAATGCAAAGAATCGGCCCCGCCCGGACCACACCCGGACGAGGCCACCTCACACCCGACAAGACTCAGCGGCGAGCAACACCCTCAGCCCGAGCCGCCGCGGCAACCGCCGCCGTAACAGCCGGAGCCACCCGCTCGTCGAACGGGGACGGGATCACGTAGTCCGCCGCCAGATCGTCACCGACGACCGCCGCCAGCGCCTCCGCCGCCGCGATCTTCATACCCTCCGTGATCCGCGAGGCCCGCACCTGCAGCGCCCCCGCGAAGATCCCCGGAAATGCCAGCACGTTGTTGATCTGGTTCGGGAAGTCGGACCGCCCGGTCGCCACCACGGCCGCGTACTTGTGCGCGACATCTGGGTGCACCTCGGGATCCGGGTTGGCCATCGCGAAGACGAAGGCACCGGAGGCCATGGAAGCCACGGCCGCCTCCGCCACCGTCCCGCCGGACACGCCGATGAAGACGTCCGCACCCGCGAGCGCGTCCTCCAGCGACCCCGACAGCCCCGCCTTGTTCGTGAACCCGGCCAGCTCCCGCTTCACAGACGTGAGGTCGTCCCGATCGCCGGACACGACACCCTTGCGGTCGGCCACCGAAACATCTCCGATGCCCGCCTCGACGAGCATCTTCGCGATCGCCACGCCCGCCGCACCCGCACCGGAGATCACCGCACGAAGATCCCCGATCGACCGCCCGCTCAGCCGCGCGGCGTTCCGCAGGGCGGCCAGCGTCACGACCGCGGTCCCGTGCTGGTCGTCGTGGAACACGGGAATGTCGAGCCGCTCCTGGAGCCGCCGCTCGATCTCGAAACACCGAGGAGCCGAGATGTCCTCGAGGTTCACGCCGCCGAAGGAGGGCGCGAGACGGACCACCGTCTCGATGATCTCGTCGACGTCCGTGCAGGCCAGCGCGAGCGGAACCGCGTCCACGCCGCCGAACTGCTTGAACAGGATCGCCTTGCCCTCCATGACCGGGAGGGAGGCCTCGGGCCCGATGTCGCCGAGCCCCAGCACGGCCGTACCGTCCGTCACGACGGCGACGACCGACGACTTCCACGTGTAGTCGTGGACGAGGTCCGGCTGCTCGGCGATGGCGCTGCACACTTTCGCCACGCCGGGCGTGTACGCGAGGGACAGGTCGTCCTTGTCACGGACCGGCACGGTGGCCTGCACAGCCATTTTGCCGCCGCGGTGCAGCGCGAACGCGGGGTCGAAGGAATCGAGGGGCTCGGCCCCTCCGTCCTGTCCCGTATCGCTGTCGCTGCGAGGATTGACGATCTCCGCTGCCACTTTGTGTTACCCCTTAGGTCTTCATGGTTTGAGGGTGGCCACTCCTGGTTGAGAAGTGGGCGGGCACCGCGTACGGCCCTGTTCACTGATTCGTACGGGCCGGTACACGACGGGCGCGCCGCACACGCGCCCTGAGCCCCGGATGAGGGGTGTAAAGAACCTTCTTACCGGACGAACGGCGTCGGGGACGAGTCCAATACGTCCAAGGTCACATGCCCGAACGGAAAATCGATCATCGATCACCACGGGGCCGTTCGGGCGACCACGGGCCGCCCCGGAGAGGTCACCCGCTCCGCGACACGCACCGAAGATCTTCCGGCCGGAATGCCAGATTCCCGCAGATGGTCCGGTCGTGATGTACGGACATGGTGCGGTTCGGGGGTCACCCGTTATCCGATTTTGACATGACCGGCCCCCTGAATGGTCCAGTCCGAATGGCAAGATGCCGTCATCACACGAGGTCGCGACACTCGAAGGCGTGTGCTCTCGTCGACCTGAGGAATGAAGGCAGTGCTGCCGAACCACTCGGCGGTCGCCCCCGCCCATCGGCAACTCCACCCATCCGCCGGAGGAACCCACCATGACCGCAAGCTCCACCCGTCGTACGACCGTCGCGCGCACCAGGACAGCCGCGGTAGGTGCGATCGCGGTCGCCGGCGCCCTGATTCTCACCGGCTGCGGTGACCAGACGGACAGCGGCGGCAGCAGCACCAAGGAATCCTCGTCGTCCAGCAGCGCACCGCTGTTCGACAAGCTGCCCGCGAAGATCCAGAAGGCCGGTGTCATCAAGGTCGGCACCAACGCCGAGTACGCCCCCATGGAGTACCAGGAGGGCGGCAAGATCGTCGGCGTCGATCCCGACATCGCGGCCGCGCTGAGCAAGCAGCTGGGCGTGGAGTTCCAGTTCACCTCGGGCTCCTTCGACGGCCTGATCAGCTCACTGAACTCCGGGCGCTACGACGTCGCCATGTCCTCCATCACGGACACCAAGGCACGCCAGGAGGGGCTGGACGACAAGGGCAAGAAGCTCGGCCCGGGTGTCGACTTCGTCGACTACTTCACGGCCGGCACCGCCATCTACGTCCAGAAGGGCAACCCGAAGAAGATCGGCTCGATCGAGGACCTCTGCGGTCAGAAGGTCGCCGTGCAGCACGGCACGACCTACGAGCAGGCCCTGCAGAAGCAGTCCACGGCGTGCACGAAGGCCGGCAAGAAGAAGCTGACGATCGAGGCGTTCGACAACGACACCGAGGCGCAGACCCGCGTGAAGTCGGGCGGCGCGGTCGCGGGCGTCAACGACTACCCGGTCGCCGTCGACATCGCCCGCAAGGCCGACGGCGGCAACGCCTTCGAGGTCGTCGGCGAGCAGGTCGACGCCGGCCCGTTCGGCATCGCCGTGAACAAGGACAACAAGGAGCTCACGAGCGCCCTGGAGGCGGCCGTGAACGCCATCATCCAGGACGGCACGTACAAGAAGGTCCTGGACAAGTGGGGCGCCCAGACCGGCGCCATCGACAAGGCCGCGGTCAACGGCGGCAAGTGACGGACCCCGTACCACTGAAGGGCAGTCACGGTGACTGACAAGATCGACAAGGGGCCGGCGGACACACCGCCCCGCACCTCCCCCGCCCCCGAGACCATCAAGGCCATCCCGGTCCGCCACTACGGCCGCTATGTCAGCGCGGTCATCGTGCTGGCGCTGGTGGCCCTGCTGGTCAACGCGTTCGCCACCGCCGAGAAGATCCAGTGGAGCGCGGTCGGCGACAAGCTGTTCGACTCCACGGTCCTCGCGGGCGCCGGCCGCACCCTGCTGATCAGCGTCCTCGCGATGATCGTGGGCGTGGTCCTCGGCGTCGTGCTGGCCGTGATGCGGCTCTCCAAGAACCCGGTGACGAGCTGGGTGGCCTGGTTCTACATCTGGTTCTTCCGCGGGACCCCGGTCTACGTCCAGCTGCTGCTGTGGTTCAACCTGGCGCTGATCTTCCCGATGCTGAATCTCGGTCCGATCTACAAGGACGAGATGACGGACGTGATGACCCCGTTCATGTGCGCCCTGCTGGGCCTCGGCCTCAACGAGGCCGCATACATGGCGGAGATCTGCCGCGCCGGTCTGATGGCCGTCGACGAGGGCCAGACGGAGGCCGCGCACGCGCTCGGCATGAGCCACGGCAAGACGCTGCGCCGGATCGTGATCCCGCAGGCGATGCGGGTGATCGTGCCGCCGACCGGCAACGAGTTCATCAACATGCTGAAGACCTCGTCGCTGGTGTACGCGGTGACGTACAACGAACTGCTGCGCGCCACCTCGACGATCGGCTCGACCTCGTACGCCGTGATGGAGATGCTGTTCGTGGCGTCCATCTGGTACCTGGTCATGACCAGTGTGTTCAGCGTCTTCCAGTACTACCTGGAGCGCCGTTTCGCCCGCGGTTCGTCGCGGAACCTGCCGCCGACGCCGTTCCAGAAGATCAGGGCGAACCTGCTGTCGCTCCGGAGCCAAGGGGGTGCGGCAGTATGACGGCCATGGTCAGGGCCGAGAGCGTCCACAAGTCCTACGGTCTGGTCGAGGTCCTCAAGGGCATCGACCTGGAAGTGAAGCAGGGCGAGGTGTTCTGCCTCATCGGCCCCTCCGGCTCCGGCAAGTCGACCTTCCTGCGGTGCATCAACCACCTGGAGAAGATCAACGCCGGCCGGCTCTACGTCGACGGCCAGCTGGTCGGCTACCGCCAGAAGGCGGACAAGCTGTACGAGCTCAAGGACAGCGAGGTCGCGCTCCAGCGCCGGGACATCGGCATGGTGTTCCAGCGGTTCAACCTGTTCCCGCACATGACGGCCACCGAGAACGTCATGGAGGCGCCGGTCCAGGTCAAGGGCACGAGCCGGGCCGAGGCCCGGGAGCGCGCGCGGGAGCTGCTGGAGAAGGTCGGCCTGGCCGACAAGGCGGGCAGCTACCCCGCCCAGCTCTCCGGCGGCCAGCAGCAGCGGGTGGCGATCGCCCGGGCGCTGGCGATGGACCCGAAGCTGATGCTCTTCGACGAGCCGACCTCGGCGCTCGACCCGGAGCTGGTCGGTGACGTCCTCGACGTCATGCGCGACCTCGCCGAGTCCGGCATGACGATGGTCGTCGTCACCCACGAGATGGGCTTCGCCCGCGAGGTCGGCGACAGCCTGGTCTTCATGGACGGCGGCGTGGTCGTCGAGTCCGGCGACCCCCGCGAGGTCCTGACGAACCCTCAGCACGAGCGCACCCAGGCGTTCTTGTCGAAGGTCCTCTAGTCGAAGGCCCTTGAGCGGTACGACATGCGAAAGGGGGCGGTACGGGATTCCCGTACCGCCCCCTTTCGCATGTCGCATGTCGCAGGGGCGCAGGGGCGCCTACTTGAGCGCGAGCAGCAGCGTGTCCGAGGGGGAGCACCACACCGGCCGGGCCTCCCCGAAGCCCTTCTCGCGCAGCACGCGTGCGTGCCACGCGGCGGACGGCATGTCCCCGTCGGCATGCTCGCCGTAGATCTCGAAGCGGCGCGCCGTCGGCCCGGCGAGGACGGGATCCTCGGCGGCGACCTGCCACCATGCGGCCCAGTCGAGGGCACCGTCCCGCTTGGCCCGGTCCATGTGCGCGTGCCGCTGCGCGCGTTCGGCCGCGTTGATCCGGGGCGTGGCCTCGTCGATCATGTGGTCCGCGTTCATGAAGACACCGCCGTCGCGGACGAGCTCCGCGATCCGGCCGTAGAGGGCCGCGAGGGGTTCGCTGTGCAGCCAGTGCAGGGCCGTGGCGGTCAGGACGGCGTCGTACGCGTCGTACGGCAGCTTCGACGGCCAGTCCGGGTCCTTGAGGTCGGCCGTCACGAGGGTGACCCGCTCGTCGTCCGCGAACGTGCCCTCGGCGATGGCGAGGAGCGCCGGGTCGAGGTCCACACCGGTGCTGGTGGCCTCGGGGAACCGGGCGAGCAGCCTGGCCGTGATACTTCCCGTGCCGCACGCGAGGTCGAGCACGCGCGGCCGGGGCCCGACGAGGGCCTCGACCATGTCGAGCATCACCCGGAACCGCTCCTCGCGGTCCGGCATGTACCACTCCTGCTGCCGGTCCCAGCTCTCCTGCCAGGCCTGCCAGTCCGTGCCGACACCAGTCGTCATGGGGACCCCTGTCCGCTCACTGTCGTAATACCCTGGAAGCGCGATCAGCTGTTACCCGACCGTGCCACGACGATAGAACGCCTCCGTAAGGACTACAAGTGGAACTGGCCTATTACTCGGACTATGCCGTACGTCTGGTCAACAGCGAGGACCCGGCCCGCGGCAAGGACACCCTGACCTCGGTGGAGGCCGTCCGCGATCTGTTCGGCGGCTACGGCACGGGCGCCCGCCGCGCCACCGACGCCGACGTCACCCGGTTCCGTTCGGTCCGGGCCCGGCTGCGGTCGGTCTTCGAGGCGGCGGACAACGGCGACGAGACGCTCGCGGTGGACCTGCTGAACTCGCTCCTGCTGGAGTTCCCGGTGAGTCCGCAGATCTCCGGGCACGACTTCCGCGACGACGACGGCCGCCCGCTGTGGCACATGCACCTGGCGGACCATCCGTCGAACGCCACCGCCGGGTACGCGGCGATCGCGGCGATGGGCCTGGCGTTCCACCTCACCGAGTACGGCGTGGACCGGCTGGGCCTGTGCGAGGCCTCCCCGTGCCGCAACGCCTACCTGGACACCTCGACCAACCGCTCCCGGCGCTACTGCTCCGACCGCTGCGCCACCCGCGCCAACGTGGCCGCCTACCGGGCCCGCAAACGCCTGGAGGCCGACCGGTCCGGGAAGACGGGCCGGACGGCGGACAGCGCCCAGCGCACGGCGGCCAGCGGCGAGCGCTGACCCGGCTTGAGCGGCCGGTACCGCAGCCGGGCCTTCCCCAGCACAAGCTCTTCCGGTACGACGCCGTAGTCCGTGCTGTCGCCGCCCGCGAACGCGTTGTCCCCGAGCACCCACCAGCCGCCCTCACGCCGCTCCACGGCCCGCTTGACGACGAGCAGGTCCTGCTGGAACGGATGCCGCAGGACCACGATGTCACCGGGGACGATCCTGGCCCCCCAGTGCACGACGAGCTGGTCACCGTGCTGGAGCGTGGGCACCATCGACGGCCCGGTCACCTCGGCCACTCCCACGAAGGGCAGCAACGACCTCTCCCGCTCGGTCTCCTGCGACAGCTCCGGCATCCCCGGCACCTCCCCGGTACGTTCATCCACCAGTCTCAGTTTGACCCCGGACTTTTGTCCTAAGCCCATGGGGGCACCCGCGATTTCGGCTCTCCCAGGGAGTAATGTCGCACCTGAGAAGACGATCACGAGGAAGGAATGCTCCATGCTTTCCCGCCTGTTTGCCCCCAAGGTCAAGGTCAGCGCACACTGCGACCTGCCCTGCGGTGTGTACGACCCGGCCCAGGCCCGCATCGAGGCGGAGTCGGTGAAGGCCGTGCAGGAGAAGATGGCCGCCAACGACGACCCGCACTTCCAGGCACGTGCCACGGTCATCAAGGAGCAGCGCGCCGAGCTCGCGAAGCACCACGTTTCCGTGCTCTGGAGCGACTACTTCAAGCCCCCGCACTTCGAGAAGTACCCGGAGCTGCACCAGCTGGTCAACGACACCCTCAAGGCCCTCTCGGCCGCCAAGGCGTCGACCGACCCGGCCACCGGTCAGAAGGCTCTGGACTACATCGCCCAGATCGACAAGATCTTCTGGGAGACCAAGAAGGCCTGACTCCCGGGTCTGCGAACGTGTGGAAGGGGCTCGGCCGGCTGATACCGGCCGAGCCCCTTCCGCGATACGGCACGTCAGCTCAGGACGAGCAGCACGGCCAAGGCGACGAGCAGGGAGTCGATCCGGTCCAGCAGGCCGCCGGAGCCGGGCAGCCAGTGGCCGGCGTCCTTGACCTGCGCGCCCCTCTTGATCATGGATTCCAGCAGGTCCCCGGCCGGTCCGCCGACCGCCACCGCGACCGCCGTCGGCCAGCTCAGGCCGGACAGCGCGGCCAGCGCGCCGAGCCCGGCCGCGGCCCCGGCCAGGGTCCCGCTCCACCGCTTGGCCGGTGACAGCGGCGACAACCGAGGCCCACCCAGCCGTCGTCCGGCGAAGTACGCCGTGATGTCGGCGACCGAGACCGCCACGAACAACGCCAGCGCGCTCGCCCCGAGGGGCACCAACGCGGCCAGCACACTGAGCCAGGCCAGCCCGAGCAGCCCGGCGCCGAGCCGCCGCAGCCCATGGTCGGCGTCGCCGGTCACCAACGGCACCGCGGCCACCGTGAGCGCCCCGGCCGCCAGCGCCCGAAGCACCTCTCCGGGCGCCAGCCAAGTGGTCAGCACCACACCCGTCACCGCCGCGGCCAGCACCGCACGGTCCACCGGGGCCAGCTGCATCAGCCCGCCGAACTCCAGCACCGCGATCACCCCGACCACCACGGCGACGGCCGCGGTACCCGGCTCGCCCCACCAGAACGCCCCGGTGACCAGCGGCACCCCGACCGCCCAGGCGCACCACCGGATGATCAGCTCGCGGCGCCCGGAGGCCGCCACCGCCACACCGCCCAGGGCCAGCGCCCCACCGAGGCAGGGCGCCAGTGAAGCGACCGTGATCATCGACCGGTGCTCGTGGCGAGAGCCGGCCGCAGCACGTCCAGAGCGGCCCGGCAGGCCGACACGATGCGCGCGTTCTCGGCGCTGTCGCGGACCGCGATGCGCACGGTGCGCCCCTCGTAGCAGGGCGACAACGGCGACAGGTCGCGCAGGTACACACCGTGGCGGCGGCACTCGTCCACCAGTTGCGCGGCGCTCGGTCCGCCCGGCGGCAGGGTGACCGAGAGGAAGTTCGCCACCGACTCCTCGACCGTCACGTCCTGCGCCGACCCGGCCAGATCCGCCGCGAGTCCCCGGCGCAGGGCGTGCGTGGCGTGCCAGCGGTCGCGGTAGTACTCCGGATCGCGCAGCGCCGCCACGGCGGCCAGCTGCGCCGGCAGACTGACCGGCCAGGGCGGAGTCCATCGGCGCAGCTCCTCCGCCGTGGCAGGTTCGGCCACCGCGTAGGCGGCCCGCATTCCGGACAGCGCGTACATCTTCGACAGCGAGGTGCAGACGGTCACCCGAGGGTCCGTCGCGGCGAGGCCGGCGAGTGACTCGTCCAGGCCGACGTAGCCCAGGTACGCCTCGTCGATCCACCAGTGCGTACGGTCCGGCGCGGCCGCTATCACTGCGCGCAGCCCGGACGCCGGCGCGTGCCGCCCGGTCGGGTTGTTCGGGTTGACCACCACCACGAGGTCGTAACGGCCGGCGTGGACGGCCGCGGACAGCCGGTCCGGGTCGATCCGCCAGCCGTCCTCACGGCGCAGCGGGAAACGGTCCACCCGGCAGCCGATCACCCGCTCCGTGACGTGGGCGTACTCGCCGTAGCACGGGTCGGTCAGCAGCACCCGGCTCTGCGGGGTCAGCCGGCGGCCGAACGCCCGGAAGATCAGGTCGGACGAACCGGCGCCCACCGCCAGCGTGTCCTGCGGCAGTTGACGGGCCGCGGCGATCTCCGCCGACAGACCCTCGGCGCCGGACGGCGGCGAGGTACGGGCGGCCCAGTCCGGGTCGTCCACGAGGGCCGCCCGCACTCCGGGGGCCGGCGGGAACCAGGCGTCGAGCACATCGGCCATGACGATGTCGTGCCGCCGGTGCAGGGTGCGGAAGTCCGTGCCGATGGCGGTGAACGAGGCACCGCCGTGCTCGCAGCCGTCCGGCCGGGGCGCGAACGGCATGTCGAGCCGCCAGTCCACCATGGACCGCAACCGCTCCAGGGCGCTGCCGTACCGCTCCCTCGCCCGCCTGGTCAGCTCGGGCACCTCGCCGGTCAGCACCTCGAACGTCACCGCCCCGCTGCGGACGGTACGACCGACCTCGCGCAGACCGACGGCCCGGTACAGGTCGAGCACTTCCGTGCGCCCCATCGCCACCACCCGACGGCCGCCCCGGGAGGCGATCCAGCGCAGCGCCGCGTACATCAGCAGGGGTGCCGCGGAGGTGGTGCGCCAGCGTGGCTCGACGGTGAGGATGCGCACCTCGAACACGTCGTGGCCGGACAGTACCGGCAGTTCGTCGCGGGTCAGGTACTTGTCCAGCCCGAACCGTCCCAGCCAGGGCGGAGTGAGGCTGACGAAGCCGATGCGGGCCGTTCCGCGCGCCGCGACGAGGTAGACGTTGTCCCCGTCGAGACCGTCGCGCAGCCGCCCGGCCGGATCCGGCGCGTGCTGGCCCAACTCCTGTGCGTAGACGCGGTGACGCAGTTCGTGGATCCAGTCGAGATCCTCGGAAGTGGCTGTGCGCAGCTGCAGGTCGCGAGCCATGAGCACCTCTTTCGACGCGGGTGGGTTGCATCATGGAAAACCCGCGTCGCCCCCGCCAGAGCCGAGCGCCGCTACCGGCCTGAGTACGGGTGCTCAGGCGCGGTCCCTCCTTCTGTGCCTCGGCACTCGACCCGCCCCCGGCGTGCCTCTAGTCCTCGCCCGCCTCCAGCAGTCCAGGCGCCGCGCCCACGATCCGCGGATCGGGCGTGCCGACGACCTCGTCGTCCTTGTCGGAGTAGTCGAAGCGGGCCAGCACACTGCGCATGGCCTCGACGCGGGCCCGCTTCTTGTCGTTGCTCTTGACCACCGTCCAGGGCGCGAACTGGGTGTCCGTCTCACGGAACATGGCGACCTTGGCGGCGGTGTAGTCGTCCCAGCGGTCCAGGGACGCGAGGTCCATGGGGCTGAGCTTCCACTGCCGTACGGGGTCGATCTGACGGATGGTGAAGCGGGTGCGCTGCTCGCCCTGGGAGACCGAGAACCAGAACTTCAGCAGGTCCACGCCGTCGTCGACGAGCATCCGCTCGAACAGCGGGGCCTGCCGCATGAAGCGCCGGTACTCGTCGTCCGTGCAGAAGCCCATGACCCGCTCCACCCCGGCCCGGTTGTACCAGGACCGGTCGAACAGCACGATCTCGCCCGCGGTCGGCAGATGTTCGACGTACCGCTGGAAGTACCACTGCCCGCGCTCGCGCTCGGTGGGCTTCTCCAGCGCCACCACTCGCGCGCCACGGGGGTTCAGGTGCTCCGTGAAGCGCTTGATGGTGCCGCCCTTGCCGGCCGCGTCCCGCCCCTCGAAGACGATGACGAGCCGGCGCCCGGTCTCCTTGATCCAGCTCTGCAGCTTCAGCAGTTCGATCTGCTGGAGCCGTTTGTGCCAGTCGTACTCCTTGCGCTCCATGCGGTGCGCGTAGGGGTAGTTCTCCCGCCAGGTGTCGATCGTGCTGCCGTCCGGGCGGATGAGGACGGGGTCGTCGGGGTCTGTGTAGTCGACCTTCAGGTCGGTCAGCAGGGGCGTCATCGGTGCTCCCCCTCTCGTCTCGGTGGATCAGTGGAACTGCGGCACGATCAGATAGATGCCGTACGCCACCACCGCCGCGCAGGCGAGGAAGCACAGGCCGGCCTGGGCGATGCCGAGTGTCGAAGTGCCACCACCGCCATCCTCCCTCGCCCCCTCGAAGCGGGCGAGGCCCAGGACACCGAGGGCGAAGACGACGACCACGGCGACGGTGACGCCGACGCTCACCGCGGTGACCTGGCCGAGTGCGGACCAGTCGATGCTCATGACGGGAACTCCTGAGGGGTTCAGGCGGCCGTACCGACGCGGGCCGGCGGCTCGGTGCGGAGGGTGACCTCGTGGGCGTCGTTGACGTTGTGCGCGCTGACCGGGTTGCGGCGCGAGAGCAGCACGATGCCCGCGGCGACGGCGGCACCGACCAGCGCGACGACGACCGTGCCGAAGTTGCCGCCGTGCTTCACGGCGCTCGCGGAGATGCCGCCGACCAGCGCGGCCGCCGGCAGGGTGATCAGCCAGGCCGCGACCATGCGCCCGGCGATGCCCCAGCGGACCTCCGCCAGCTTCCGGCCGAGGCCCGCGCCGAGGATGCTGCCCGAGGCGACCTGGGTGGTCGACAGGGCGAAACCGAGGTGGGCGGAGGTCAGGATGACCGTCGTGGACGCGGTCTCCGCGGCGAAGCCCTGCGGGGACTGGATCTCGGTGAGGCCCTTGCCCATGGTGCGGATGATCCGCCAGCCGCCGAGGTAGGTGCCGAGGCCGATCGCGAGACCGGCGGAGGCGATGACCCAGACCGGCGGACCGGCGTCGTGGCCGAGCGCGCCCGCCGAGATGAGGGTCAGCGTGATGACGCCCATGGTCTTCTGGGCGTCGTTGGTGCCGTGCGCGAGGGAGACGAGGGACGCGGAGGCGATCTGGCCGAGCCGGAAACCCTTGGTCACCGAGTCCTTGCGGGCACGGGCGGTGAGCTTGTAGGCGAAGTAGGTGGCGATCAGCGCCGCCACACCCGCCACCACCGGCGAGGCCACCGCGGGGATCAGGATCTTCTCGACCACCTTGTCGAAGTGCACACCGTGGGAGCCGGCACCGACCCACACGGCGCCGATGAGTCCGCCGAACAGGGCGTGCGACGAGCTCGACGGCAGGCCGACCAGCCAGGTCAGCAGGTTCCACAGAATCGCTCCGACCAGCCCCGCGAAGATCATCCCCGGTGAGACGAGGGAGTCGTCGACGATGCCGCCGGAGATCGTCTTGGCGACCTCGGTCGACAGGAAGGCACCGACGACGTTCAGGACGCCGCTCACCAGGACCGCGGTCCGGGGTTTCAGTGCGCCGGTCGCGATGGACGTCGCCATCGCGTTGGCCGTGTCGTGGAATCCGTTGGTGAAGTCGAAAGCCAGAGCCGTGACGATGACGACCGCCACGAGGAACGTGATGTGGTCCATGCCTCTCATGGGAGCAAGCGCTTCCGTACGGCAGGCGAACGCGAGGCAAAGCCCGTTCCAGGTCCACGCGCCCAGCTCGTGAGCGTCGTGCGATGCTGGCGTGATGGTGAGCATCGAGGACCTGGTGCGGCTGCGGCAGGCGCGAGACCGGATGGACCGCGAGTACACCGAGCCACTCGACGTGACCGCGCTCGCCCGCACCGCGCTGATGTCACCGGGTCACTTCCAGCGCAGTTTCCGCGCCGAGTTCGGTGAGACGCCGTACGGCTACCTCATGACCCGGCGCATCGAGCGCGCGAAGGCGCTGCTGCGGCGCGGGGACCTGTCCGTCACCGAGGTCTGCATGGCCGTGGGGTGTACGTCCCTCGGCTCCTTCAGCTCACGCTTCACGGAACTGGTGGGCGAGACCCCGAGCGCGTACCGCGCCCGCTCCCACGAGGAGATCGCGGAGATCCCACCGTGCGTGGTCCGCAGGCACACCCGGCCCCGTCGGGCCTAACGTGAAGCCATGGACATCAGACTCAGGAACTGCTTCATCGCCGTGGACGACCACGACAAGGCGATCGCGTTCTACCGGGACGTCCTGGGCATGGAGGTGCGCGGTGACGTCGGGTACGAGGGCATGCGCTGGGTGACGGTCGGGTCGCCGCTCCAGCCGGACGTGGACATCGTCCTGGAGCCGCCCGCCGCCGATCCGGACGCCTCGCCCGCGGACAAGGAGGCCATGGCCCGGTTGCTGGCCAAGGGGCTGCTGCGGGGGGTCAACTTCACCACGTCCGACTGCGACGCGTTGTTCGCCCGGGTGCGGGAATCGGGAGCGGAGGTGATCCAGGAGCCGACGGACATGCCGTACGGGGTGCGGGACTGTGCGTTCAGGGATCCGGCGGGGAACATGCTGCGGTTCATGGAAGCGCCGAAGTAGCCGTGCCTGTCGAAGTAGCGGCGCCTACGATCACGGCATGACGACCCGCTGGACGTACGCCTTCGTTGACCGGCCCGTGGCCCGCTTCGCTCAGGCCTGTGACTTCTGGACCGGCGCCACCGGCACCCGGTTGTCCGACCCCCGGGGCGAGCGGCGGGAGTTCGTGACCCTGGTGCCGCCCGGCGGGGCCGACGCCTGTGCCAAGGTGCAGGCCGTCGCGTCCGGGCCCGGCGGTGCTCATCTCGACTTCTGCGTCGACGACGTACGGAAGTTCGCGAAGGGTGCGCAGGCGCTCGGCGCCCATGTGGTCGCCGACCAGGGCACGTTGGTCGTGCTCCGCTCCCCCGCCGGCCAGCTGTTCTGCGCCGATCCCTGGCGCGGGCAGTCGACCCGCCCGCCGGTGGTCCGCGGCACCCGCCTCGACCAGGTCTGCCTCGACATCCCGCCGTCCCTCCACGACGCCGAAGTCGCCTTCTGGGCCGCCCTGTTGCCCGACTGGGAGTCCCTCTCCGGCTCGCTCCCCGAATTCCATGTGCTCAAGCCGCCGCCCGGCCTCCCGGTCCGCATCCTCCTCCAGCGCCTCGACGAGGAACGCCCCGCCTCCGCCCACCTGGACCTCGCCTGCGCGGACATCGGGGCGACGCGGGCGGAACACGAGCGCCTGGGCGCCGAGTTCGTCGCCGACGGCAGGAGCTGGACGGTGATGAGGGACCCGGCAG
Organism: Streptomyces sp. NPDC050759; assembly: GCF_044456945.1. Lineage (NCBI taxonomy): Bacteria > Bacillati > Actinomycetota > Actinomycetes > Kitasatosporales > Streptomycetaceae > Streptomyces > Streptomyces sp. NPDC050759. Next base: position 13,914 of record NZ_JBITGI010000009.1, read on the forward strand.
GCGGCCTGTACTGCCTGACGGGGCGGGACCCGGATACGGGCGGGCTGCCTGGCCGGAGATGAACGCGCCCCCAGGGACGGCGGTACGGCCCGCCGCGTCCCGCCCCTCCGTCACGTGAGGTGTACCGGACTGGGGAGGAGTTCCCGGGCCGGAACCGGCCGCCACCGGACTCCGTCGGCGCTGTCGCGTACCACGCGGCCGAAAGCCTGGTCGCCGAAGTGGAAGGCGAAGGCGTAGGTGCGGGGGGCGAGGAGCTGGGTCAGGAGGGTCTCGCGGGCCTTGAGGACTCCCTCGACGTCCGTGTCGGGGCCGGAGGGCCACTCGGGGTGGGTGAGTTGCGCAGGGGTGTGGAACGCGTCTCCGAGAACCAGGATGCGCCGTCCCTCGGACGCCGCGATCACGTACGTGGTGTGTCCAGGGCTGTGGCCGGGCGTGATCAGCGCGGTAACGCCGGGCCACACCTCGTCGCCGTCGTCGAAGCGCCGCAGCACTCGGGACATCGGCACCATGAACCCCTCCCACGACGGCGCCCCGACCTTGATCTCGCCTCGCCAGAAGGGGCCCCACTCGGCATCCGCCACCAGATAGTCGGCGCGCGGGAACGCCTTGCGCAGTTCCCCGTCGCGGCCCTTGAGGAAACCGAGCCCGGTGTGGTCGGTGTGCAGATGGGTGAAGGCCACAGTGTCGACGGACGCCGGTGACACCCCCAGCGCTCGCAAGGTGTGGGGCAGCGCACCGCCTCGGGAGACGCCGAGCGCCGGCGAGAGGACGTTGGCACCGAGACCGGCGTCCACCATCAGCCGCCGGCCGCCCCGCTCGACGAGGACACCTCCCGCCGAGGCGGCGATACGGCCGGACGACGCCAGCGCTTCCGGATGTTCCCGCCAGTACGCGGCGGGGACGGCGGGAAGAAAACCGGCCGTGTCCAACTCCATGGCCGCGTCGACGACATAGGTGAGCCGTACGTCGCCCAGCGTGAAGGTGCGGACGGCGGACTGGTCGCCCAGCGAGCCGATTCGGGGAGGGCGGGGCACAGCGTGGGCCGCGCCCGCGTTCTCGTTCAGGAGAGGGGCGGAGAGGGCCGTGGCCGCGAGCGCGCTGCGCAGCACTTGGCGGCGCGGCAGGTCGGGGGGGTGCGTCATGGGGGCTCCGGTTGGTTGGGAGGAGACCGCTTTTCACTGAGGGGCAGCCGGTGCGTGCGCGGGCCCGCCGGCACGCCGTCCTCCAGGGTCAGGGCGCCAGCAGCCTCGACGGGTTGACGGAGGTGATGGCCTCGACCTCGACGGCGGTGAGTTCCGCTTCCGCGAACCAGCGGCGGCTCACCGCCAGCCAGCCGGCGAGATCCGGCTGGTCCGGCTGTCCGAGATCGGAGCTGAACACCACGCGTGGGTGAGCCCGCACCACCTCGGCGAGGTGCGGGACGTCCCGGTGGCCCAGCAAGAGGGTGAGCGCGGTGAGTTCGACGAACAGACCGGGGAGGTCGGCCAGCTGCGACAGGTCCTTGGGGCCGAGGCCGGACATCGGGTGGGTGGCGTGTGTCAGCAGCAGCCGCGGCAGTTCCAGACGGGCCGCCTCGTCGATCACCCGCAGAGTCTCCTCCCGGTCGCAGTGCCCGGTCGCCAGGACGACGGGCAGGTCGCGGGCGGCCCGGAGGACTTCGCGCACGGGCCGGTTCAGCCGGCCCGTTCCGTCCAGCACACGGTCGCTGCGCCAGCGTCCGGCGTCCAGCAGTGGATGGAACGGCTCCCGCGGCAGAGCGGACCGGTGAGCGGGACCGACGAGCGTGGGCAGGTAGGCGATCAGCCGTGCAGGAGCGTCCGGCCCGTGGGCGTAGACGGCCTGCTCCACCACCTGGGGGCGAACGCCGCCGGCGAGGTCGTTGAGCACGACCGCCCCGGAGACGGGCAGGCCCTCCTGACGCGCCTCCCAGGCGCCCGCCGCGGTGGATCCCAGATGGCTCTTGATCACCACCCAGCCGTCCGCCGCGGCGTACGCCCTCCCGGCGCCACCCGTCGTCAGGCGACGCCGGTAGAGGTCGGGCCCCGCGTGGTAGTGGACGTCCACCAACCGCCGCGTCGGCTCACGCATCGCGGGACCGCTCGGCGGGGCCCTCCCACGGCTTGGCGTAGCCGAACCGCCGGCGCGCCTCGTCCAGCCGCAGGCCCGAGGCGACCGAGTCGGCGATGGCGGACTCGGTCCGTTCCACGCGCTCGGCCCGGTCGGCCACCTCGGCCGCCCGTTCCGCGGGCACCACGAGGACTCCGTTGTCGTCGGCGACCACCACGTCACCGGGGCGCACGGTGACCGGGCCGACCGTGATCTCCCGTCCGGTTCCCGCGAGTTCCACCCGGTTCTTGCCGCTCACCATCGTGACGCCGGTGCTGAACAGCGGGTATCCGGCGGCCCGGATCTCGGCGATGTCCCGGGCCGAGCCGTACAGCGCGGTGCCGCGCACACCGCGGCCCTGCGCCACGGATGTCAGCAGCGAACCCCAGTTGGTGCAGCTGGTGCTACCGCCGTTGTCGACCACCACGAAGGAGCCCGGGGGCACGTCGTCCAGGTAATTCGCCGCGTTGCGGAAGCCGCTGTCGGAGGTGTCCACGGGCCGGTAGGCGACCGTGAAGGCCAGCCCGGCCGTGCGGGCTCCGGGCACGCGCGCGGTCACTTCGGCGAGCACCCCCGCGATGCCGAGGCTGTCCAGCGCGTCGGAGACCGAGGCCGTGTCCAGTGCGGCCAGCCGGTCCACCACCTCCGTCGGGACGGCGTCCACGGTGACGGCGGTCAGGTGGTCCCTCTCCGCGGCGGGCTCCGCCGTTGACGCGTCCGCCCGGCCGGGCAGCGCGTGGGCGACGGCGCGTGCCACCTGCCGGGTTCCCGCGGTGCCGCCCAGGTCGTAGGTGACGGTGGTACGGGCCCGCGCGACGGCGCGTACAGCGCCCCGCAGGTCATCGCCCGGAACGGACAGGCCGAGATGGTCGAGCATCTGCGCGACCGTCAGCAGCATCGCCATCGGGTTGGCCCGGTCCTGGCCCGCCATGCCGGGAGCGCTGCCGTGCACCGGCTCGAAGTAGCTGCCGTGGTCGCCGATGTTGCCGCTCGGGGCGAGTCCGAGGCCGCCCATGACACCGGCGCCCAGGTCGGAAAGGATGTCGCCGAACATGTTCTCGGCGACGAGGACGCCGAACCGTTCCGGCCTGCGCACCATCCACAGGGCGACGGCGTCCACGTTGAGGATCTCGGTCTCGATGTCCGGGTGGTCGCGGGAGATGAGTTCGAGCCGCTCCCGCAGATGGTTGCCGCTGTGGCGCAGCACCATCGGTTTGTCCACCACGGTGAGCCTGCGGTGGCCGTGCGCCTCGGCGTAGGCGAAGCCGAAGCGCAGGAGGCGGTCGATGCCGAAGCGGGTCTGGAGCCGGAGCGTGACGCTGGTGCCCTCGGGGCCGGAGGCGTCGGCGTTGGGATGGTCGCGCACGGTGTCCCAGAGGGCGCCGTCGAGGCCGTGGAGGTCGTAACCTGCGTACAGGCCCTCGGTGTTCTCCCGGATGACGGTGAAGTCGAACCGTCCGTGGTCCAGGTCGGTGACCGGGCGGATGTTCGCGTACAGGCCGAGGCGCTGGCGGAGTTGGATGACCGGGGAGACGAAGGTCCTTCCCGTGCCGCGCAGTTCCGGGGCGAGCTCGGCCTCTGCCTCACGCAGCGGCTTGCTGGTGATGGCGCCCAGCAGGCAGGTGTCGGTCTCCTCCAGGAGCTTCCAGGTGCGCTGGGGCACCGTGTCGCCCTCCTGGCGCCAGCACTCCCAGCCGATCTCGCCGAAGCGGAAGTCCAGGGGGAGGCCGAGCAGGTCCACGGTGTCGAGCGCGGCGGAGACCACCTCCGGCCCGACGCCGTCGCCCGGGAGGACGGCGATGCTCTTGTTAGGGGCCGGTCGGTCGGTTGCCGACTTCATTGGAATCCCTTCTCCCACAGAAAGGCCTCGATGAGCGCGGCCACTTCGGTGGGCTGTTCGGCGTGGGGGCGCATGCCGGCCTCGGGGACGACGTGCACCCGGTGGTGCGGGGCGGCGGCGGTGTGCCGCAGGGTGACGAGCTGGGACCGGCCACCGACGATCTGGAGCAGCGGGCCCGGGTGCGCGAGTACGGCGTCGGAGACGTCGGTCCCGCACAGCAGCCGCATCCCGGCGGCCAGCCTCCGTCCGGCGACCGGGTCACCGGTGCCGCCGCCGGCGTTCACCGGCGGGGTGTGGCCGTCGGCGTCGGCGGACGGGGCCACGGCGTCGATGCGGGTTAGCCGGGCGGTGCCGTGGGTGGTCGCCGGCCGGCTACGGCCGTTGGCGGCGGCGAGCCGGGAATCGTCGCAGGCGGTCTCCGAAGGCTCGGTGCCGTCGGGCGGGTCGCCCTGTCCGGGCTGGACGCGTCGGTGGAGGAGGGCGAGTGCGGCCTCCGTGCGGCCCGCTGCCGCCAGCTTCGCGATGTCGGTGAGACGGTCGTCCAGGAGCGGGTCCGTACGGGCGGGACCCGAGACGAGGAGGGCGGACGTGGTGGGATCGACGTAGGGGAGCAGAGCCTGCGCCACCGCGGCGCCCAGCGCGTTCCCGCACAGCAGGTCGACGGGGCCGAACCGCGGCAGCCGCGCGCGCCAGCGGGCGACGAAGGAGGCCATCGAGTCCACCTCCTCGTCCCACAGGGAGAGCGTGTCCACCACGGTCACCCTGAGCCCCGCCCCGGTCAGGGTCCGGACCACGGGGGCGAAGAACGCTCCTTCGTCCCAGTGCGGGATGACGGGGGCGAGGACGAGAGCGTGGGCCGTGCCGACGGCGGTCCGCGGTGCGAAGACCGCCGTCGGCACAGCCGTTCCGGTATGGATCACCGGACGGTGGCGAGGGTGCGCGCGGTGGCGATCGCCTTCCCGTGCCGGCCCAGCAGGGCCTTGCGGTGCTCCACCGACAGGTCGTAGCGGCCCAGCACCAGGTCCGGCAGCGGCAGCGACGGCCGGCCCTCGGGAATCTCGGCGAGCAGCAGGTCCGCCAGTTCCAGGACGGGCGCCAGGTCCAGCCGCGCCGCGGCCTGCGGATCCGTCCGGTCGAGGTGCGCCAGCCACTGCTCGGCGATTAGGTTGCCCGGTCCCTTGCCCATGCCCTGGATCGACGAGTCCATCCAGGTCGCGCCCGCGGCCACGGCACTGATGGCGTTGGAAAGGGCGAGCCCCAGGTTGTTGTGGGCGTGCAGTCCGACCGCGCCGCCGGTGACGGACCTGGTCAGGTGGGTGAGGCCGGTGGTCTCCGCGGGAGAGAGGCTGCCGTTGGAGTCGGCCAGGTAGACGAACTCGGCGCCGGCGTCCGTGGCCGCGGTCGCCACCTCCACCACGTCGCGGCCCGTCCACTGGCTGATCCGGGCGAAGTTCACACCCACGGTGAAGCCGGTGTCCCGGGCCTGGCGGATGTAGTCGAGGCCGGCCTCGTAGCCCGCGGCGGGCAGGATGATCCGGACGAGGCGCGCCCCCGCCGCGTACATGGCGGGCAGATCGTCGCGGGTGATGTTCTTCGGGTGGAGGATCACCGCCACCCGCTCCGGGCCGATCTCCTGGGCGACCGCGGCGATGAACTCGTCGTCACCGCGGCCGGTGAGCCCGAGGTGGGGTATCGGGGCGAACGAGCCCTTGCGGTAGGCGATCTCGACCCAGTCGAAGCCGCCTTCGACACTGAGCCTCGCGTGCTTGAGGGCGTAGCCGAGCGGGAAGTCGAAGCCGTTGCGATAACCGCCGTCGCGGAGGGTGACGTCGATGTTGACGATACTCATGGAGTCTCCAGGTGACTGACGTGAGGTGGGGTCAGGCCGACTGGGCGGCGGCCGCGTGGTGTGCGGCGAGCCGCCCGAAGATGAGCGAGCGCAGGACGGACGTGGCCGGCGGGTAGGCGTGGTAGAAGAGGCCGGTCGCCTCACCGGCCGCGTACAGACCCGGGATGGCGGTACCGGAGGGGGTGACGACCCGGGCGTCGAGGTCGGTGCGGATGCCGCCGTAGGTGAAGCAGATCGCGGCGGTCACCGGGACTCCGATGAACGGCGCGGTGTCCAGCGGGGTGGCCCAGTTGGACTTCGGCGGGGTGAGGCCGACCGTGTGCTTGCCGTCGGGTCGGGTCGGGTCGAACTCCCCCGGAGCCACCGCCGCGTTGAACTCCGCGACGGTCTTCTCCAGCGTCTCGGCGTCCACGCCCAGCTTCGCGGCGAGTTCCTCCAGGGTGTCCGCCTGCTCCGGCGGCACGTCACTGAGGAGCGAGTTCATGATTCCGGGGATGGCCAGGGTCTTGGCGTCGGCGATCCAGTACGCCTCCTGCTCCTGGTTCTTCCAGATCTCGTAACCGATGTGCTCGAAGGTGTTGTCCCAGGTGTCGCGGCCCTCGTCGAAGAAGCGCTCCAGCCGGCCGTTGACGAAGATGCCGGCGGAGAACCCGTACAGCACCGAGTCGGCCTTCGTCGTACGGCGGTCCACCGGCTCGGCGTGGATGCCGTCGAACTGTCCGGACGTGTCCGCACCGAGTTCCAGCGCCATGCGGAGCGCGTCGCCGCGGTTGTTGGCGATGCCCGGCGCGATCAGCGGGAGGTCACAGGCGCGGTCGCCGACGTACCGGGTGAGCATCTCGGTGTTTCCCTCGAAGCCACCGCAGGCCAGCACCACCGCACGGCCGGTCAGCCGCCGGGTGCGGCCGTCGGAGCCGCGGACCACCACACCGTCGACGGTGCCGTCCTCGGCGGTGGTCAGCCGCAGGGCCTCCGTCTCGTACCGGATGTCGACGCGAGGGTCCTTCTCCAGGGCGGCGCCCAGGTGTTCGACGATCGAGGCACCGCCGCCGCGCGGGCTGGCGGGCGGCGTCATGGACGGCGTACCGCCGTCGAACGTGTGCGGGAGGGGGAAGTCCTCGAAGGCGATCTCGACGCCGTGCTTCTCGACGAAGGCCAGGGTCTGCGGTGCCTCCCGCTCGACGGCGCGGCAGTACGCGGCATCGGCCAGGCCGCCCGAGACCCGGCCGACGTGCTCGGCCCAGTCGGTGTCGAGCCGTCGCTGCTGGTCGACGCGGAGGAAGGCGCCCGTCCAGCGGGTGGCGCCACCGCGCTCCTCCTCGGGGGAGCGCTCGAGTATCGCGATCCGGGCGGGCCGCTCGCGGCCCTCGGTGGCCTCGGCGAAGGACAGGGCGGCGGACAGGCCGGCGGCTCCGAATCCGACGACGATGAGGTCGTACTCGGCGGACGTCGAGGCTGACATGGGTCTCTCCTAAGGGTGTGACGGTTGCGGCGTGGGGCTGCGGCCGGGTCAGCGGTTCGGGGTGATGACCCGGCTGGTGCGGTAGAGGCGGTACTTGGCGCCGGTCGTGGTGGCGGCGAACGCCTGGTAGCGACGCGTGAACTCGGGGTCGTCGAAGATGGCGTCGAACCGCTTCTGGTCCGCCCAGGCCGCGAGGTTGACGATGGCGTCACCGTCGACGCTCGTCAGCAGACGCGAGCCCTGGAAGCCGTCGGCGGTGGCGGCGACGTGCTCCACGGCCGAGGCGAGTGCGTCGACGCTGGCCGACGCGTCGTCCGTGGTGGCCACGTTGATGAGCAGTACTCCGTCGTCCGGTTCGGCAGCGGTCACCACACCGGGGCTGACCCCCCGGCCCTCGAAGCCGATCCGCTCGTAGGACGCGATACCGAGCCGGTGCCAGGGGTCGCTCTCGATCAGCTCGCGTACGACGGCCTCGTCGAGGTCGGCCGTGACGATGACGGCGCCGCCCTCCGGACGGGGGCCGCTGAGCAGGATGCGCCCCTGGTCGGCGTGTTCGCGCAGCCATGCCCTGTGCTCGGGGAGGTGGGCGGTGACGGTCTCGCGGGGGACGAGGTAGGTGAGGGTGAGGACATGGATCATGGAAGTCTCCGAGGGATCTTGGATCTTGGCGGTGCAGGGGGCGGGGACCGGGGACAGAGGGGGTCCGGCGGCGGTCGAGGACGAGGCGGTTCAGGCCGTACCGGAGGCAGAGCCCCGGACAGCGCTCACCGCGAGGACGCCAGGCTTCCGGCGAGCCTGCGCAGAATCGTTTCGGCCTCGGTGACGGTGTCCCGCACCACGCTCGCCGCGGGCCGTACGTCCTGGACGAGGTCGATCACCTCACCGGCGAACAGCGCACGCTGCGCCGTGTCGTCGCGGGCGACCGCGGCCGCCCAGCCGGGCTCGACCTCGGCGCGCAGGGCCGCCAGCTCCGCGTCCCGCCCGGTCCACTCACGGGTGAACGCGTTGCCGACCGACCGTGCCCGGTACACCTCGTCCCAGGGGATGCCGCGGACCACGTCGAAGGCCCGGGTGTCGACGGTGTCGGCGGTGGCGGCGGACACCAGGGAGGCCTTGAAGCCGGCCGTGCCCATCGATTCCTCGGTGACGGCGAACCGGGTGCCCATCATCACGCCGTCGGCGCCCAGTGCCAGTGCCGCAGCCAGGCCCCGTCCGTCCGCGACACCGCCGGCGGCGACGACCGGTACGACTCCCTGGGCCAGATCGACCACGGCGGGGACCAGCGGCAGGGTCGCCCGGTCCTTGTGGTGGCCCCCGGCCTCGGAGCCCTGGGCCACCAGCACCGATGCCCCGGCCTGGAGGGCGACGGCCGCCTGCTCGGTGTCGTGCACCTGCACGATCACCTGCGCACCGCTCTCCGCGGCGGAAGCCGTGTACCTGCGCACCTGTTCGGCGTCACCGAAGGACAGGGCGATCACGGGCGGCGCGTAGCCGAGCACCTTGTCCCACAGGCCCGGACGCTCGTCGAAGGTGAACATCACACAGCCGACGCCCCAGGCGCCGCCGCCCTGGGCCGCACGGGCCACATGCTCGTCGATGAAGGCCGCGTCACCGTAGCTCACGCCCACGAGTCCCAGCCCGCCGGCGCGGGTGACGGCGGTGGTGAGTTCCGCGCCGGACACGGAACCCATCGGAGCGCAGACGACCGGATGGTCGATTCCCAGCAGCTCTGTCAGTTTGGTCGAGATCACGCTTCTCCCCTGTATTCCGGCGCTGCCGGTGAGGTTGCTCAGAAAGTGCAGGCGAAACGCTGTGGTTTCACGTTGAAGAGACTAGATTCCCGGGCTCTTCGGCGTCCAAGACGCAAAGGACGTGGCAGATATATCGAGGGGCCTATGGGCAGGGGAAGCCGTTCAACGGAATGAAACATTCCAGCCGGCGGACGAAAAAATCGGCCCGGAGCTGTGAAGCTCCGGGCCGATCATCAGGGTAGGAAATGCGGGGAACGGAAAAAGGGATCAGGTGAGGAAGGGCCAGCCGCGCCTGGTCGCGGCCCTGCCCAGGAAACGGGCCGAGCGGGTCCCCGCCAGCGCGGTGACGGCCAGTCGCTCGCGTGGCGCCGCCCGGGTGGGGAGGGGGCGCCAGACGAGCTGGGGGTCACCCTCCACAGCGAGCCGGGGACGTAGGGCCACGAGGTCGCCGCCGGTCTGGAGCGCATGCACGAACAAGGCTTGCTGGTCCTGGTCGGCGGGATGCAGCGCGGCCTTCCAGCCCAGCGCGGTGAGCTGGGTCGGCACGGTGTCCGCATAGCCCGGGGCGCACCCCTCGTCGTACCACAGGAGCCGCTGCGCCGAGAGATCGGACCAGGTCAGCTCGGTACGGTCGGCCAGCGGGTGGTGGGCGTACAGCACGACCCCGAGCGGTTCGTCCCAGACCACGGCACGCACGAGACCCGGTACCGGGACGGGCAGCCGCACGATGCCGAACGCGATCTCGCCGTGCTGGAGCAGCTCCAGCTGGTCCGCCGCGCTGACCGAGCGCATGCGCAGGGGCGGCTTGGTCCGGCCCCCCGTCCAGTCCGCGTCCTGCCCGGTGAGCCCCTCCTGTACTTCGGCGAGCACCTCGGCCGGCACTCCCCCGCACACCCCCACGGGCCAGGTGCGGGGCGACGGCGTGGCGGCCGCGATGGCGGACCGGAGCTGCCCCGGAATGCTCTGGATTTCCCGCAGAAAAGCCCGTCCGCCGGTGGTCAACTCGACCCCGCGTGAACTCCTGATGAACAGCGGTGCGCCAACGCGGCGTTCCAGGCGTTTGATCTGCTGGCTCAGACTCGGCTGCGATATCCGCAACTCCTGGGCGGCTCCGGAAACGGTTCCCGCGCGGACCACGGTCAGGAAATACCGAAGATGCCGCATGTCGAAATCATCGACATGCTCGGCGTGGGCGGTGGCGCTCCGGACCCATTCGAGGTTCGAATCGCCGAGGGTGTCGCCGGAGTTTGTCTGGTCGAGCGGTAACGGTCCGACTCTCTCATCCAGCACACTCATGATCTTCCCTCCTTCACAACATGTCGACTGGGGGCTGAGTAGTGATCTGTCTCGTGTCGGGCGGAGGCCGCTCGGGGGGCCGGGACCCCCAGGATGCCATAGAAAACCTTCCGGAAGGTATTTTTAACGGTCCCGCAACACACCTCTCATCTGGCGTGCACCCCGTCCACCTCATGGCCGCCCGACGGTTGCCGGGGGGTGGCCGAGAGCGCGTCCAGGAGCAGGCGCCACACCGCCTCCCAGGCCGCCGGACCGCCGCACCCCGCCGACCCGAACGACACATGAAGCGCCCCGTGCATCGCGGCCAGCAGCAGCTGTGCGACGAGCTCGGGCGGGTGCGGGGGCATCCCGCCCTCCTGCTGCGCGCGGCGGATGAGGTCGACGAGGTTGCGCCGTACGTCCTCGAAGACGTCCGGCGCCGCACGGCTCAGGCTGGGGCAGTCGGTGGCGAGCCGGAGCGCCGCCCGGAGGCGGACATCCGCCGTGAGACGGTGCGCGAGATCCAGGACGAGGGACTCGAGCGCCGTCCGGGCGGTGACACCGGGGGTGTCCCGGGTCAGCAGCATCTCCTCCCACACCTCGTGGGACTGGGTGAGCAGGGCTCCCGCCAGGGTTCGCTTGGACGCGAAGTGCCCGTAGAGGGCTCCCTTCGTCATCCCGGTCCGCGTTGCCACGGCGTTGAGCGTGGCCCTGCTGTATCCCTGGAGCGCGAACTCCTCGGCGGCGGCGTCCAGTACTTTCTCGCGGGTGTGCCGCGCCCTTTCCTGCTTGGCCATGCAGGTGTCCTCCAGCGTTGATGAGGACATAAACATACCCTCGGGAAGGTATTTCCTTAGGAGAGGGAAACCGGCCGGACATCAGCCGTTTTCCGAGGCCGGAGCGGGTGGCCCGGCGTGTGCGGGCGCCCGGTACGGGCCCAGATGTCCGACAAGTACCGTCCAGCCGGCCTGTTCCGCCTCCCGGGCCAGCGCGGCGGAGCCGCCCACCACCACCGGGTGCCCCACCGAGCGGAGCATGGCGAGATCGCTCTCGTGGTCGCCGTACGCGTAGCAGTCCGCGCCGCGTGCCCCACGCGCGCGTACGACGTCCGCGACGGCGTCGGCCTTGGCCTGCCCGATCATCGGCCGGTCGATCTCTCCCGTGAGGACGCCCTCGTCCGTCACCAGTTGCTCGGTGCACCGCACCTCGGCCCCGCCCAGGTCCTGCGCCACCGCTTCCAGCAGGGGCCGCAGAGAACCCGACACGAGCACGACCTCGTGGCCCAGGCCCCGGTGCCGCTCGACGGCCTCGATTCCGGCGGTCACGAAGGCCCGCGTGCCTCGGCGGTGGGTCTCGTACCAGGCGTGCGCCGCCGACCGCACTACGTCGAGAGGGACGCCGGCGAACCGGCGGTAGTACTCCCGGTTCAACGTGCCCCGGTCCTCACCCGTCGCCGCGCGGGCCCGGAGGTCGGGCACCCCGGCGGGGGCCGGCCAGGTGCCCGAACCGGCCCAGAAATCCCAGAAGTCGAGCATGGTCTTCGCGGCCAGCAGGGTTTCGTCGACATCGAAGAAGGCGATCACGGCAGGCCGCGCGACGGCGGGCGCCCCGGCGAAGGCAGCGCGGGCCGTCCGCGTCGTACGGTTCACGACGGGCCGCCCGTCTCCGGGGCCAGCACCGTCTCCGCGTACGCCCGGGCCGCCGCGTCGGGATCGAGCGCGCCGTGGCCCGCCGCGGCCGTCGCGTCCCGCCATGCCTGCTGGAGGGGGTGATCCGGCGTCTGCGCGCGCAGACCGGCCGTGCGGAAGAGGGTGTCCACCACCTCGCGGCACAGCGCGGCCGCCGTCGCCGCGTCTCTGCGGTTCTCGGCCACCGTGAGCGGGGTGATCTCCCCGTGGTCGGCCCGCTCGGCCGCGCCGTCGAGAAGCAGTGCGGCGGAGCGGATCCGTACCGAGGCCTCGGTCAGCACGGTGTGCGTGGCCGGGTGCCGGGGCGCGGCGCCGACCCGCTCGTCCGTCCAGTCGCGCAGCGCCCGCCGGGCGAGACCGAGCAGGGGAGCGGCGAAGATGAGCGCGGCGACCATGGGATAGGGAACCGTGTGGCAGCGGGCCGCGTCGGGCTGCGGGCGGAGCAGGTCGTCCAGGGTGAAGGAGCGGTGGCCCGGGACCCGGACCGCGTCGGCCGTCACCGTGTTGCTCCCGGTGCCGCGCAGGCCCGAGGGATACCAGGTGTCCACCACCGACAGCTCCGAGCGGGGCACGGCGAAGATCCTGTGTTCCCGGCCGCTCCCGCCGGGTGTCCAGGACGCCAGCAGGACCCAGTCGGCGTGGTCGACCCCGCTGGCCGGCCGCCAGGCCCCGTCGAGGAGCCAGTCGCCGCCCCGTGCTGTCGCGGTGCCCTGCGGCGGTACGACCGCGGCGGCGATACGGACGTCCGGTCCCCGGTCCCACAGTTCGTCCTGCCCGTCCTGGGGGAGATAGGCGGCCAGCCGGCCGTGCGCGGCGTACAGCGCGGCGCACCAGGCCGCCGAGGCGCAGGCCTCCGCGACCACGGCGGTACCGGTGACCAGCTCGGTGAAGTCCCCGGCCGCACCGCCGCGGCGGCGCGGCACGAAGTGGCGCGGAAAGCCCGCTGCCGAGACGGCGGCCGCGACCTCGGGGGTGAGACTGCGCCGCTCCTCCGCCCGCCGTGCGTCACGGCGGGCGAGCGCGGCCAGGCCGGTCGGTTCGAGCTGGGCGTCTTCCGTGACCGTCGTGCCGTCGGTCCGTTCCGTGATCAGCATGCCGCTCCCTCGGGGCGGCGGCCGGAGTGGGGTGTCGCGCACACCACGCGCGCGGACGCCAGCTCACGCTCTCCCTGTACGGCCCGCAGCGTGAAGGCGGTTTCCGGTCCGGCACCGTGATCGCCGCCGGCGGACTCCACGGTGATGGACACCGGCAGGTTCAGCTCGCCGAACGAGGTGAACCGGGTGATGAGTATGCGGACCTGCCGTGCCGCCTCCGAGCCGTCCGCCCGGTGCCCGTCGCCGACGGTGACGAGGACGGCCTGCCGGAACGCCTCCACCAGTGCCATGCCCGGTATGTGGTCCGAAGGGTGGTCGAAGAGCACGGGATGGCCCAGGTCCAGCCGCAGCCACCACCGGTCGGGGCGGGCCGGGTCGGCGGCCAGCAGGACGTCGTGCTCCTGCCGCCCTCCCACCAGGTGTGCCGGCACGGGCACGGTGGCGGCCGGCTCCGGCTCACCCGGCGTGCCGGGCTCCGGAGCGCCGCGCTTGCGCAGTACCGCGTAGCGACGCGGCTCTATGACCTCCCAGCGGACCCGGGCCCGCCCTGGTCGGCGGTGCGCGGTGCGCACCACCGCGTCCAGTTCCAGGCCGGTCCTGCGGGAGGGCCCGGCGGTGCGCCGGCACCGGATGTCGAGACCGAGGGCGAGCGGCTCCGCGTCCGCCGGCGGTAACGCCTCGTCGAGTTCCACGGCGACCTCGTCGAGAACGAACGGACGGTCCTCGGGGATGTCGTGGAAGCGGTGCGACAGATGGATGGCCGCCTGTCGCGCGGTCTCCGCCAGGAGTACGGGATCGGAGGCCGGGGCCCCGTGATGGCCGAGAAAATGGTCACGGTGCCAGACCGCGGCCACGGCGAACCGGTCGTCGCCCAGGTGGACGGCATCGGTCAGCAGCACTTCCGCGGTGGCGGACTTGTGCACCGACGCGCGAGGCACCCGGTGTGCGAAGCGCAGCCTTCTCCAGGGGTCTTGGAGAGGGCCGCTCGGGGGCGAGTGCGGCGCTGGTGATGGTACGACGTGCACGTTACTGTTCCTCCCCAAGTCGCGGCAGCGGGAGTGGGCCCGCTGTCGTCCCGTCCCCACGGGAAGCGACCCCGTAAAGATACCTTCCAGAAGGTTTCTTGCCGAGGGTGTTCTGCGTCACCCTGGGCGAAGCCGCCGCACAGAGGAGCCGAACCATGTCGGAACCGCACCCTGCCTTCTCGCCGTTCGTCCGGAAGAAGATCGTGACGAGACGAGGGTCCGAACCCAAGCAGGACCGGTCCACCCGTACAAGACGGCTGTTGCTGACCGCGGCGTCCGAGCTCTTCGCGGAGCACGGATTCCGTCACACGTCGGTCAAGGACGTCGCCGACCGTGTGGAGATGACCAAAGGGGCGGTGTACTTCCACTACCCGACCAAGGAGGCGCTCGCGGTAGCCGTGGTGGAGGAGCACTACGGGCGGTGGCCGGCCCTCCTGGAGCAGGTCGTGGCGGAGGGGTACGGGCCGCTGGACACCGCCGCGCAGCTGCTCGCCCGGGCGGCGATGGCGTTCCGGGACGACGTCATCGTGCAGGCGGGTGCGCGGCTCCAGATCGAACGCCCGCAGATCGACGCCCAGTTGCCGACGCCGTACGTGGACTGGACCGAGCTCCTGGAGTCGCTGCTCGTATCCGCCCAGGAGGGCGGCGAGGTGCGCGAGGAGGTCCGGCCGGCGGCGGCCGCGCGGTCGTTGGTCGCGGCGTTCTTCGGCACCCAGCACATCTCGGACGTGCTGCACGGGAGGACGGATGTGGTGGACCGCTGGGCCGAGGCGAGCGAACTGCTCTTCGCCGCGATCCGCGCGCGATGAGGGCGAGGGGTCACGGGGCGTGAGGCAGGGGGGATGCGCGGCTTCGGGGGCGGGTGCGGCGACGAGCGCGGTTGGACCGCCCGGCCGCGCCGCGCAGGCGACGGCGGCGCACCGCGGCCGTGGCCGTGGTACGCCGCCGGAGTGGAGGTTCACGGGCCGGGGCGGACGGTCAGGCCGGCTCCGGGACCCTGCGGCGGCTCGCGACGACCACGAATGGTTGCGCCGCACCGCACAGGCAGCGGCGGCGCACCACGGCCGCTGCCCTGGTACGCCGCCGGAGCGGAGGGTCACGGGCCGGGGCGGGCGGTCAGGCCGGCTCCGGGACCCTGCGGCGGCTCGCAACGACCACGAGTCCCCCGATGACCGCCAGGCTCATCAGCACCACGCCGAACACCGTCGCCCCGTCGGTCAGGCCGATCGCGTCGCTGAGGTAGCCGGCCGAGACGGGCAGGACGCCCGCCGGGATGTAACCGCCCACGTTGAGCGCCGCGTTGGCCTCGGCGAGGTGCTTCGGGGCGATGGTGGAGTTGAGCAGGGAGAGGCCGCCGAGCTGCCCCATGCCCTGTCCGGCGCCGGCCAGCAGCGCGGAGGCGATGAGCACCGGGACCGACGAGGTGTGCACGGCGACGATCAGCGTGACCATGCTGAGGGTGGTGCTGATCGCTCCGGCGGTCAGGATGGTGCGCCTGCGCAGTCGCTGGACCGCGAACTGAACACCGGTGGCGGCCAGGAACATCGCGAACGCCATGGCCCCGGCGACGATCCGGCTGGTGGTGCCGAGCAGGCCCGACAGCAGGGACGGTCCGAGGGAGAGCACGAAGGACGTCGCGGTGATGCCGGGGGCGAACACGGCGATGCCGAGGACGAGGTGCAGACCGCTGCCGCGGGGCACACCGGGTACCCGGATCCACGCGCCCTTGGCCGGCGCGGCCGGGCGCCGCACCGGCATGCGCAGCACCGCGAGGACCGCGGTCGCGAGCAGCACCATCTCCACGAGGAAGACGGTGACGGTCGGGGCGGGCGCGGTCTCGGACAGGACACCCGCGAGGAGTGGTCCGAGGCCGGCCCCGAAGACCATGGCGCAGGAGGCGAGCAGGGCGGCGAGCCGCTTGCGGTCCTGTCCGGCGACGTCCGTCACGGCGGCCATGCCCGCGGAGACCACGGCGCCGACGGCGATGCCGGTGAACAGCCGGGCCACGATCAGCGCGGCCACGGTGGACGCGGTCGCGAAGATGACGCACGCGGCCAGGGCGAGCCCCAGCGCGGGCAGCAGGACGGGCTTGCGGCCCAGCCGGTCGGACACGACGCCGCAGACGAGCAGGGATCCGATCAGCCCGACGATGTAGAAGGCGAAGATGACGGTCAGGGTCCCCTTGGAGAACCCGATGTCGCGCTGCCACAGCACATACAGCGGGGTTGCCGCGTTGGACAGGATGAAGACCGCGGTCACCGGCCAGGCCGCCAGCCATACCCACCAGGTGGGCGAGGCGTACGAGGCCGCGGCAGGCAGGTCGTCCGCGCCGGCACGCTGCTCGTCCACCACCTTCACGGGCGCCGTTCGACTCTCCGACATGTCAGGCTCCTCCAGCGATGCAGTACGAGTTTTCTCGAACATAGCATGCAGTACGATCAGAGTCGTACATAGGATTTGGGTCATGAGGAGTTGCCTATGCCGTCGACAGCGCGTCCGGTGCCGGTACAGGTGCCGACGATCAAGGTGCTGCCGGAACCCGAAGGGCTGCCCGAGGCGCTCCCGGAACCGGCGGTGGAGGAGCTTCGTCTGGAGACGGTCCTGGGAGCCCTGAGCGACCCGCTCCGGCTGCGTATCGTGCGCAAACTCCTCCTGGATTCGGAGCGGTTCGACCACTCCTGCGGCTGGTTCGGCCTCGACCGCCCGAAGTCCTCGCTGACCCACCACTTCAAGGCCCTGCGCGAGGCGGGTATCACCCGCCAGCGCCAGTACGGCCTGGAGCGCCGCAGTCACGTCCGCGTCGACGACCTCAACGCCCGCTTCCCCGGCCTCCTCGATCTGGTGGCGGCCTGGACGCCCGACGAGGGGTGAGCCGGTGGGCGCGGTTCAGCCCCTGTGAAGGCCGCCCAGACCGCCACGGCACGCGCTCACGCCCGGCGGAAACCGCTCACGCCCACGGTTCCACGTCGACGACCGCCTCCACCGGGATCGGCCCGTAGATGTGCGGGAACTCCTCGGCACCGGGCTCCGGGGCCTCGTACTTCAGCGGTACGGACAGTCGCGCGGGGTCGATGACGAGGAGCACCAGTTCGTCGGGGCCGTCGTAGGAGCCGTACAGGAAGGCGGCGACGGCGGGCAGTTGCTCGCGCGTCGAGCAGTGGATGAACCCCTCCTCCTGGAGGGTGCGGCCGCGCGTGGACATCTCGTACGTGCCCCGGGCGCGCGCCTCGTCCCACAGGGAGCGTTCGGTGAGGTGCAGGATGGGTGTCGTGGACATGGGCCCACGTTAGGGCCTCAGCCGGGCCGCCCGCCCCTGCAGATAGCGCTGCTCGGGCAGGCTCAGGGTCTTGGCCGCCGCCGACTCGTACGCCGCGCGGGCCTGCTCGCGGGAACCGGCCCGCTCCAGCAGATGCCCCCGTACGGCGTCCAGGCGGTGCCCCAACTCGCCGGTGAGCGAGTCCAGTTCCGCGAGTCCCGCCTGCGGGCCATGGACCATGGCGACCGCGACCGCCCGGTTCAGCCGCTCCACGGGCCCGGGAACGAGCCGTACCAGAACGTCGTACAGGCCGAGGATCTCCCGCCAGTCGGTCGCCGCCGCGGAAGGCGCCTCGTCGTGTACGGCGGCGATGGCCGCGCGGATCTGGTAGGGCCCGGCACGGCGGCGGGCCAGCGCCCGGGTGACCAGCGCGACGCCCTCCTCGATCGCCGCCTTGTCCCAGCGGGCGCGGTCCTGTTCGTCCAAGGGAACCAGGTCGCCGTCCGGGCCGGTGCGGGCGTCGCGGCGGGCGTCGGTGAGGAGCATCAGGGCGAGCAGGCCCGCGATCTCGCAGTCGTCGGGCAGGAGCCGGTGGACCGTGCGGGTCAGCCGGATCGCCTCGCCGGCGAGGTCGCGCCTCTGGAGGGCCGGTCCCGAGGTCGCCGTATGACCCTCGTTGAAGATCAGGTAGAGGGTCTGCAGGACGGCGGGCAGCCGCTCCTCCCAGTTCTCCGGCCGGCCGAAACGGACGCCCCGCACCTTCTGTTTGGCCCGGCTGATGCGCTGGGCCATGGTCGCCTCGGGGACGAGATACGCCCGGGCGATCTCCGCCGTGGTCAGACCGCCGACCGCGCGCAGGGTGAGCGCGATCTGCGCGGACGCGGTGAGCTGCGGATGGCAGCACAGGAACAGCAGGGACAGGGTGTCGTCCTCGCGGGGCGCACGGTCGGCGACGGCCGTGTCCCGCACGCTCAGCGCCGCCGCCCGCTCCTCCCGCGCCCGCCGCGCCTCCTCCGCGCGCAGCGCGTCGGTCAGCCGCCGCGAGGCCACCTTGATGAGCCACCCGCGCGGATTGTCGGGCACCCCTGCCGACGGCCACTGCCCGGCCGCGGCGAGCAGTGCCTCCTGTACGGCGTCCTCGGCGGTGTCGAAATGGCCGTACCGCCTGACCAGCGCGCCGAGGACCTGCGGCGCGTGCAGGCGCAGCAGGTCCTCGGTCTCGGTGGCTCCTCGCACGGTCCTCAGATGTCCCCGGCGCCGTCCAGGATGGGCCGGATCACCACCGGGTAGTCGGGGGCGCCGGCGGGCTGGGGGCACTGGGCGATGCGCTCGGCGATCTCCGTGACGCGCTCCAGGCTCTCGCACTCCAGCACCCAGTAGCCGCACAGCAGCTCCTTGGTCTCGCTGTAGGGCCCGTCGGTGATCACGGCCTTGCCGTCCGCGTCCCGGCTGACGTGGCGGACCTTCGCGGGTTCGGCGAGGCCCTGTGCGTCGAGCAGCTCGCCGGTCTCGGACAGGTCGTTGTTGATGGCGCCCATGAAGGCGTACATCGTCTGGATCTCCTGCTCGCTCCAGGCCGGGGAGTGCTCGGAGCCCTTGCCGCGCATGGCCTCGTAGTCGGCCTGCGTTCCCTGCACCATGACCAGGTACTTCATGATTCCGCTCCTTCGGCTTCGGCCGCCCCGTGCGGGCGGCTCTCACGGGGGACGTCGGAACCGGGGACTGATTCTCGACACGGATTCAGGAACTTTTTCCGGCGGGGGCGCCACCGTGGCCCTCGCCGGACTCGGTGACCTTGCCGGAGCTGGTGACCTTGTCGGGCTCGGTGGCCTTGTCGGCGTTCGCCTCGCACTCGGGGTTGTGGCACGGGCCGCCCACCCACACGGGGACCCACACACCCAGCGTCTTGTGACGCCGTACGACTGTCTCGACCGGCTGTCCGCAGACGGGACAGACGTGTTCGTCGCTGTCCATGCCTTCAGGGTAGGGGGAAGAAGCCGCCGGTGCCTGCCGCTGCGAGCCGTTGCCTCGGTCAGCTCTTCCTGCCGTACGTCCGCACCAGGACGCCGTTGTCGAACAGGCGGACCTCGTCGAGCGCGAACCCGGTGACGGCGAAGTCGGCGGCGAACATCGGCATGCCGCTGCCGAGCAGGACCGGGTAGGTCTTGATGACGAGTTCGTCGATCTCGTCGCGCAGTTCGCCGGCGAGCCGGGAACCGCCGCACAGATAGATGCCGGACCCGCCGGCCTCCGCCTTCAGTTCGCGCACCCTGCCGACCAGGTCGTCGGCGATGATCTCGACGTGCGGGTCTGGCGACTCGACGAGCGTGCGCGAGGCGACGTACTCGCGCAGGTGGGAGTACGGGCTGGTGATGCCCTCCTTCAGTGCGACCTCGTAGCTGCGGCGGCCCTGGATGATCGTGTCGAACCTCTTGTTCTCCAGGTCGTGGATGCCGAGGCCCCTGCGGGCGTGGGCCGCGATGGTCTCCGGGTACTCGGTCGTGAGGTAGGCGAGGAACTCCTCGTCGAGGAACGCGTACATGAACGACGCGTCGCCGTCCGGGTCTCCGATGAAACCGTCGATCGAGCAGGCGACGAAGTACGTGAGCTTTCGCAAGCGGGTCTCTTTTCGTAGGCTGCGCTCCGACGTGTGAACCACAGCAGTTGTAGTACTTCACCTGTAGTGGTTGCAAGCAAGTTTTCCGCACCGGACGCAACTGGGAGGGGGGGTTCCGCATGGCCGGCAACCCGGAGCGCCGGGCCGCGCTCGTGGACGCGGGGGTCGAGGTGCTCGCCCGCGAGGGGGCGCGCGGGCTGACGTTCCGCGCGGTCGACACCGAGGCGAGGGTGCCGGTGGGCACGTCCTCGAACTACTTCACCAGCCGCGACGACCTGCTCCGCCAGATCGACGCCCGTCTCCATGTGCGCCTCGCGCCGGATCCCGACGTCGTGGCCGACCTGCTGACGGGACCGAAGGACCGCTCGCTGGTCAAGGCCCTCATGCACGACCTGACGGCCCGCGCGACCCACGACCGCACGGGCTACCTGGCCCTCCTGGAGATGCGCCTGGAAGCCACCCGCCGCCCCGAACTACGGGCCTCCTACACCCGGTCGGTCCGGGCAGACCTGGAGGAGGGCATGCGGTTCCACCGCGAGGCGGGCCTGCCGGGCGGAGACGAGACGGTCATGGTGCTCTATCTGGCCATGCTGGGGCTGCTCCTCGAGCACCTGACGCTGCCGGGGGTGCTGGAGGATGCACTACCGGGGACGGGCGTTCCGGAGGCCCTCGTGGAACGGATCGTGGAGACGATCGTCCCGGCGACCGACCCAAGGAACGCTGAGCTCCATTGAACCTGCGGCTACGGCCACGTAGGCGCAGGCCGGCCTCCCCTCGGGGCGCGGACTGCGTTGCATCTGCGGCTACCGCGGCGTGGACGCGACCGCCCCCACACGCGGCGCGGACTGCGTTGCATCTGCGGCTGCCGCGGCGCGGACGCGACCGCCCCCACACGCGGCGCGGACTGCGTTGCATCTGCGGCTGCCGCGGCGCGGGTGGCGCGTCCTGCTCCCACATGGCCGCAGCCGCAGGACGTCCAGCCCCGGCACTATCGCGCCAGCCAAGGGACGCGGAACGGCATTGAATCTGCGGCTGCCGCGGCGCGGGCGCGACCTGCCCCCACACGCCCGCAACCGCAGGACGCCCAGCCCCGGCACTATCGCGCCAGCCAAGGGACGCGGAACGGCATTGAATCTGCGGCTGCCGCGGCGTGGGCGCGACCTGCTCCCACACCGCCGCAGCCGCAGGACGACCCGCCCGGCACTATCGCGCAGCGCGCGGCTCGCGCCACATGGGCCACATCTGAGGCCCGTCCGGCAGGTCGAGCGGCCGCTCCACCAGCTCAAAGCCGAGCCGCTCGTACAGCCCCCGGCTGCGCACGCTGCTCGCCTCCAGATAGGTGGGCACCGTCTCGCGGTCGCACCGCTCCAGAACAGCCCCGATGAGCGCGGTCCCGAGCCCCTCCCCCTGCCGCTCCGGAGCCACGCCGATCATCCACAGATACTCGTGCGCCCGTCCCGACGGATGCACCTCCGCGGTGAGCCGCCCGATCAACTCGATCCGCTCGTTGCCCGGATCGAGAGCCTCCCTCAACTGGGCGAACCCGTCCTCGTCGTCATGCCCGTCAGCGCTCTCCGCCGGCGCCGGCAGCCACAACGCGCACGCAGCCCCGTCCTGCGTGACATCGATCCGCCCCTCGGCGAGCACGATGTCGACGAACGCGGCCATCAACCGGGGGTGGATCGTCCGGCGCTCCTCCTCCCCCGGAAAGATCCACCCACTGACCGGATCGTCCTGGAAGGCCGAGTCCAGCAGCCGCGCGACCAACTCGCGGTCGTCTGCGCCGGCCGTCCGTATCGCCACGCCCATGCCCCACCCCTTTGTCTCAACCGCCTTTGACCACAAGGACGTTGAGACTATCCGGTGAGCGCTGAAACGGGCCCCGCACACCGTGGGGATGTGCGGGACCCGTCGGCCGGAGCCCCCGGAGGGCCGCGCGGGGTCAGGAACCGCGCGGTACCGGGCGCTGCGGGGTTCTCAGGCGCTGCGCCGCGTCACGAACTCCGCGAGGGACAGCAGCCCGCCCGCCGCTTCCGGATCGGGCACCGCACGGGCCAGTTGCGCCATCGCCCGGGCCATCCGGTCGGCGGCCTGCACCTGCGCCCAGTCGCGTCCGCCGGCCTCCTCGACGGCGAGGGCCGTACGCGCCAGATCCCCTTCGTCGTACGGCGCCGCGTACAGCGCCGCCAGTTCCGCGGCCGCCGCCGTTCCCGAGGTGAGCGCGGCGACCACCGGGAGGGACTTCTTGCGGGCGGCGAGGTCCGCGCCGGCCGGCTTGCCGGTGCGGCTCGGGTCGCCCCATATGCCGATCACGTCGTCGATGAGCTGGAAGGCGAGCCCGGCCTCCCGGCCGAACGCGTCCATCGCCCCGACCTCCTCGCCGGACGCTCCCGCGTACAGCGCCCCGAGGGCACAGGCACACCCGAGCAGCGCCCCCGTCTTGGCCTCGGCCATGACCAACACCTGGTCGAGGGTGACCTCGCCGGGGTCGAGTGCCTCCATGGCGGTGTCCTCGTGCTGGCCCTCGCACAGCTCGACGACACAGTCCGCGAGCCGGGCGGCGGCCGCTCCCGCCCCGGGGTGGGGGTCCTGGGCCAGCAGCCGGAGCGCCAGCGCCTGGAGGGCGTCCCCGGCGAGGATCGCGTCGGCGTCGCCGAACACCGTCCACGCGGTGGGCCGGTGCCTGCGGGTGGTGTCGCGGTCCATCACGTCGTCGTGCAGCAACGTGAAGTTGTGGACCAGCTCCACCGCCACGGCCGCCCGGACGGCCGCCGCCCTGGCCCGGTCACCTCCGAGGGCGGTGGCCGCGGTGAGGACGAGTGCGGGCCGTATCGCCTTGCCGGCGTTGCCCGCCGCCGGGGTGCCGTCGGCATGCTCCCAGCCGAAGTGGTAGAGCGCGACCCTGCGCAGGGAACCGGGCAGCGACTCCAGGGCGGAGCGCAGCTCGGGATCGACCGACGCCCGGATCCCCTCCAGGATCATCCCCGCCTCATGACCGTCGAGCTGAGGCGTCTCGGGCCGCGGGTCAGGGCCGTGAAGCGGAGGCGCCTTGGACCGCGGGTTGCGTCCGTGAAGTGCAGGCGTCTCGGACCGCACTCCGGACCCGTGAAGCGGAGGGGCCTCGGCCCGCACCTCGGACCCGTGAAGCGGAGGAGCCTCGGCCCGCACCTCAGACCCGTTCAGCGAACCCGCCTCTGGCCGCGGGGCAGCCCCGTGCAGCGAAGACACCTCGACCCGCACCTCAGACCCGTGAAGCGAACCCGCCTCGACCCGCACCTCAGACCCGTGAAGCGAACCCGCCTCGGGCAGCGGGGCAGCCTGAGGCGAAGACATCTCGGCCCGCACCCCGAACCCCTGCAGCGAAACCGCCTCGGCCTCCTGGTGCGAGCGTGTCTCGAGCCCGTCGAGCGGGCCCGTCTCACCGGACTGTGCCCGCTCCCCGGCCCGCCCGGTGGCCGGCACCTCCGTCCCCCCGGCCGAAGGCACCCGCACCTCCGCCCTTTCCGTCGCACACGCCTGCGTCCCCGTCGTGAACTCGGCCATGGAACCCCCCTCGGTCAGGCCGCGGACGGTGGCGCTTCCGCTGTGGGTGGGCGCCTTCCACCGAGGTGTCTCCGGCCCGGTGTTCGACGGGGGTGTACCCGCCGCGGTGGGCGGGGACACGCCTCCCAGGTGCAGAAACGTCACCTCCAGCGGCCGATCTCGACGTTCTCCAGGACTCCGAGCGCGTCCGGCACCAGCACGGCTGCCGAGTAGTAGGCCGTCACGAGGTACTTGATGATCGACTGCTCGTTGATGCCCATGAACCGCACCGACAGACTCGGCTCGATCTCGTCCGGGATACCGGCCTGCTGGAGGCCGATGACCCCCTGGTCGGCCTCCCCGGTACGCATGGCGATGATCGACGTGGTCCGCTCCGGGGTGACCGGGATCTTGTTGCACGGGTAGATCGGCACCCCGCGCCAGGTGGGGATGCGGTTGCCCCCGATGTCGATGGTCTCGGGGACCAGTCCGCGCTTGTTGAGCTCACGGCCGATCGCGGAGATCGCGCGCGGGTGGGCGAGCAGCAGCTTGGTGCCCCGGCGGCGGCTGAGCAGCTCGTCGAGGTCGTCGGGGCTGGGCACGCCGTCGTGCGGCTGGAGCCGCTGGTCGTACTCGCAGTTGTTCAGCAGCCCGAACTCGCGGTTGTTGACGAGTTCGTGCTCCTGGCGCTCCTTGAGTGCCTCGACGGTCAGCCGGATCTGCTGTTCCGTCTGGTTCATCGGCTGGTTGTAGAGGTCTGCCACCCGCGTGTGGATACGCAGGACGGTCTGGGCGATGCTCAGCTCGTACTCACGCGGACTGGCGTCGTAGTCGACGAAGGTGTGCGGGATGTCGGGCTCGCCGTCATGGCCCGCCGCGAGGTCGATCTCCTTCTCGCCGTACTTGTTGGTGCGCTGCGAGGGGATCGCGCGCTGTTCCCGAAGGTGCTCGCGCAGGGCCTCGGTACGCTCCGCCACCTGCTCGACGTCCTGGCGCGGCAGCACGAGGACCGTACAGGCGGTGGCCGCGCGGGCGGTGTACTCCCAGATGGCGTCCGGATCGAGGAGCGCCTGGTCGCCGAAGTAGGAGCCGTCGGCGAGGACTCCGAGGACCGCGTCGTCGCCGTAGGGGCCGGTGCCGACCTTCTCCACCCTGCCGTGCGCCAGCAGGTACACCTCGTCGGTCTGGGCGCCGAACGAGGCGATCACCGAGCCCGGGGTGAACTCCCGCTGCTGGCAGCGTCGGGCGAGCTCGGAGAGCACGTCGTCATCCTCGTACGACCTCAGCGCCGGCAGTTCGCGCAGCTCGTCGGGGATCACCTCGACCCGGTCCCCGGTCTTCACGAAGGTCACCCGGCCGTCGCCGACGGCGTAGCTCAGTCGTCGGTTCACCCGGTACGTGCCGCCCTGGACGTTCACCCAGGGCAGCATGCGCAGCAGCCAGCGGGAGCTGATCTCCTGCATCTGGGGTGCGGACTTGGTGGTGGTGGCCAGGTTCCGCGCGGCCGCCGTGCCGAGGCTCTGCTGCGGCCTGTCCTGCTCGGTGCGGACCTCTTCGCCTACCGACATAAGGAATTGCCCTCCCGGTACATGCCCGGACGCGATCTGCTCCCGGGCATCGTGTGCAGGGACAAGCCTTCCTTACGGAGCGTGGCGGTGCTATTACACGAAAGAGCGGGAATGGATCATCGTGAGGCTGGGCATATGCGCGCTTCATGTCCACTGCCGACAGGTCAAGTCCCCTTCCCGGACCGGAATTTGCCTGTCCGAATCAGCTCGCACGCTGTGCGAACCAGGAGTCGGAGTCCGCCGTTCTCGGTACAAGCACCGGTACGAGCCGGCCGCGGTCGGCGGCCGGTGCGCAGTGCGAAGGAGGGGGCCATGGCCTCACCCATGTCCGCGGGCAGATTCCTGGCCGTCCTGCGGGCGGAGGGCGCCACCGTCGTCGAGGTCGGCGACTGGGAGCACCACAACCGCAACCACGTCGGCGCCTGGGGTCCGGTGCACGGCGTGATGATCCATCACACGGTGACGAAGGGCGGCGCGGCGACGGTGGAACTGTGCCGCAAGGGCTACACAGGCCTGCCCGGCCCGCTCTGCCACGGTGTCATCACCAAGGACGGCACCGTCCATCTCGTCGGCTACGGCCGCGCCAACCACGCCGGCCTGGGCGACGACGACGTCCTGCGCGCGGTGATCGCGGAGAAGGCGCTCCCCCTCGACAACGAGGCCAACACCGACGGCAACCGCCACTTCTACGGATTCGAGTGCGAGAACCTTGGTGACGGCGAGGACCCCTGGCCGGCGGCCCAGCTGACGGCGCTCGAGCGGGTCTCCGCCGCGGTGTGCCGCCATCACGGCTGGACGGAACGGTCGGTCATCGGACATCTGGAGTGGCAGCCGGGAAAGGTGGACCCGCGGGGCTTCACCATGGCCTCGATGCGGGGGCGCATCCGGAACCGCCTCACGTGACAATGGAGCGGTGTCCAGACCAGGCGTCCCCGACCTCACCACCCTGCGTCCCCGGCTCCCCTCGCCGCTGCAGGAGGTCGAGGACGAGCGCTTCACCCGTCGGGGCGTCCGGATCCTCCTCAAGCGCGACGACCTGATCCACCCGGACCTCGTCGGCAACAAGTGGCGCAAGCTCGCCCCGAACCTCACGGCCGCGGCCGGCCGCCCGATCCTCACCTTCGGCGGCGCGTACTCCCACCACCTGCGCGCCACGGCGGCGGCGGGCCGCCTCCTCGGCCTGCCCACGATCGGCGTGGTCCGCGGCGATGAACTCGCCGACCGCGCCCTGAACCCCTCCCTGGCCCGCTGCTCGGCGGACGGCATGCGTCTGCGCTTCGTCGACCGGTCGACGTACCGCCGCAAGTCCGAACCGGACATCCTCGCGCGCGTGCTGCGCGCAGCGGACGCGGAGGACGCGTACGTCGTCCCTGAGGGCGGCAGCAACGCCCTCGCCGTACGGGGGTGCCGCACGCTCGGCGAGGAGCTGTCGGGGCGGCGAGCCGACGTCGTCGCGATCGCCTGCGGCACCGGCGGCACCCTCGCAGGCCTGGCCGCGGGCCTCTCCCCGCACCAGCGCGCCCTGGGCGTGCCGGTCGTCAGAGGCGGCTTCCTGACGGCCGACATACGGGCTCTCCAGCGCCAGGCCTTCGGCGGTCCGCGCGGCGACTGGCAGCTCGACGACCGCTTCCACTTCGGCCGCTACGCCCGCACCACTCCCGAACTCGAGGCCTTCGCCGACGACTTCGAGGAACGGCACGGCGTGCCCGTCGAGCGTCTTTATGTCGCCAAGTTGCTGTACGGACTTGTCGTCCTGACCGGCGAAGGAGCCTTCCCGCGTGGCTCGACGGTCGCGGCGGTCGTCACGGGGACACCCCAGCAGGCCTGACGGCGGTTGACGAGCGGCTCGTGAGCGGTAACGCCCACGGCCCGGTCATGACCAACCCGTCTGCGCCGGCCCGGCCGCCTCACTCCGCCTCCCGATACGCCGCCGCCTCCTCCAGGTCCAGCCTGCGCAGCAGTGTCCGCAGCATCTCGTCGTCGATGTACCGCAGGTCCCGCAGCTTCACGAACACCGCGCGCTCGGCGCCGATCATCTCCCGGGACAGCCGACGGTAGGTGTCGTCGACGGTCTCGCCGGTGAGGGGGTTGGACTGGCCGAGGCGTTCCCAGACGGCGTTGCGGCGGCGGTCCAGGACCATGCGCAGGCGGTCGGCGAGGGGCGGTGGGAGGGCGTTGCGTTCGTCGGAGAGGAGTTCGTCCAGGCGGCGTTCGGCGGCCCTGGACGCCTGCGCCTGGGCGTTGGCCTCGGCCAGGGTCTCGGTCTGCTGGTCGCGGCCCGGGAGCTTGAGCACGCGGATCAGCGGAGGCAGGGTGACGCCCTGGACGACGAGGGTGCCGATGACC
Source organism: Streptomyces sp. NPDC050759 (assembly GCF_044456945.1). Classification (NCBI taxonomy): domain Bacteria; kingdom Bacillati; phylum Actinomycetota; class Actinomycetes; order Kitasatosporales; family Streptomycetaceae; genus Streptomyces; species Streptomyces sp. NPDC050759. The sequence goes on from NZ_JBITGI010000009.1 coordinate 41,313, forward strand.
GTGGTGAAGGTGAGGAAGAGGATCAGGTTGCGGCCCTCGAACGGTTCTCCGTTGTGCAGGTGCTCCGGGATCGAGAAGGCGATCGCCAGCGAGACCACGCCCCGCATCCCGGCCCAGGCGATGACGAACGGCCCCTTCCAGGTGGGATTGTCCTCGCGCTCGCGGATCCGCGCGGAGAGCATGGGCGGCAGGAAGGTCGCGGGATAGACCCAGACGAACCTGGACGCGACGACGACGAGGAAGACGGCGATCGCGTACCAGGCGGCGCGGCCGCCCTCGTACGGCCCGAGGCCCCTCAGTACGACGGGCAGTTGCAGTCCGATGAGGGCGAACACCGACGATTCCAGGACGAAGGCAACCATTTTCCATACGGCGTCCTCCTGGAGGCGCGTCGCGAAGTCGACCTCCCACGCGCGGTGTCCGAGGAAGAGCGCCACCACGACCACCGCGAGCACCCCGGACGCGTGGAACTGCTCGGCCGCCGCGTAGGCGACGAACGGGATGAGCAGGGAGAGCGTGTTCTGCAGCAGGGGCTCCTTGAGGTGCGTGCGCAGCCAGTGGATCGGCACCATCAGCACCAGGCCGACCGCGACGCCGCCGACCGCCGCGAGCAGGAACTCGCCGATGCCGCCCGCCCAGGTGGCCCCCTCGCCCACCGCGGCCGCGAGCGCGACCCGGTAGGCAGTGATCGCGGTGGCGTCGTTCACCAGGGACTCGCCCTGGAGGATGGTCGTGATCCGGGACGGCAGCCCCACGCGGCGTGCCACCGCCGTCGCCGCGACCGCGTCCGGCGGCGCCACCACGGCCCCCAGCACGAGCGCCCCGGTCAGCGACAGCCCCGGCACGATCTGGTACGCCGCCCAGCCGACGAACAAGGTCGCGAAGAGGACGTATCCCACCGACAGCAGCGCCACGGGCCGCATTTGCGCCCTGAGGTCGAGATAGGAGCTGTCGGTGGCCGCGGAGTGCAGCAGCGGCGGCAGGATGATGGGCAGGACCACGTCCGGGTCGAGCGTGTACTCCGGGACCCCGGGGAGGTACGAGATCACCAGGCCGGCCGCGACCAGCAGGAGTGGCGCCGGAATGGGGGTGCGCCGGGCGGCAGCGGCGATCGCCGCACTCCCCGCCACCAGCAACAGCAGTGGCATCACGTCCATGGCCCTCGCCCGCCCTCGCTCATCGTCGTGCGCCCGCCCCTCGTCGTTTTTGTGCGCGGCCGCCCGCGCGGCCGTCGTAACCTGGCAATCATGAAACAGTGCACGCACGCCGAGGCGCTGCCGCACCCGGAACCCGAGCCGCTGGCCGACACGTGCCCGGAGTGCCTGAGGGACGGTACCCACCCGGTACAACTGCGCCTGTGCCTGTCCTGCGGCCACGTCGGCTGCTGCGACTCCTCGCCGGGACAACACGCGACGAAGCACCACAAGGACTCCGACCACCCGATCATGCGGACCCACGAACCGGGTGAGAACTGGCGTTGGTGCTTCGTGGACCATGTCCTTGTGTGACCCTGGACCGTCGGGTTCCAGGACGGTTCGACCGTCTGACGTCTGGGTACGTCAACCCGGCGCGCGTTCTTCCCAATTGGAGCCGCAAACCCCTAGACACGGAGCGTGTTCACAGTTTTACTGTGAGTGACGGCAAGGGGTTGGGGTCCCGGGGACAGGAAAGCCGAGAGCGCGATAGCGTCACCGCTGAACCACACTTCGCGTTACTCCGGGGGGCGACCCTCGGCCCCCGTAAAGCTTGTACCACCTTGGAGGTGAGGGTGTCCCAGATCGCAGGCGAGCCCGCGACCCAGGACTTCGTGGAAGTCCGGCTGCCGGCCGCGGGTGCCTACCTGTCGGTGCTGCGGACGGCCACGGCCGGCCTCGCAGCCCGTTTGGACTTCACCCTCGACGAGATCGAGGACCTGCGCATCGCGGTGGACGAGGCCTGCGCGATCCTGCTCCAGCAGGCCGTGCCCGGCTCGGTGCTCAGCTGTGTCTTCCGACTCGTCGACGACTCGCTGGAGGTCACCGTCTCGGCCCCGACCACGGACGGTCACGCACCCTCGCGGGACACCTTCGCCTGGACCGTCCTCTCGGCCCTCGCGGGCAAGGTCTCGTCGGCCGTGGACGAGGACAAGACCGTTTCGATCAGCCTCTACAAACAGCGCGGCGCGGGACCCGGGCCGGCGTGAGGAACGGGGACGGGCCGGTGCGGGACGAAGAGCGCGGCACACGGGAGCTGCCGGCCGAGGGCGGACACCGCCTTCCTTGCCCGAGCGGCGCCGACAGCCTGGGCGACGACGGCCCCGGCGGTTCCCGACGCATGGCGGACGGCATCGACGGCATCCCCGAGCAGGCCCGGCCGCATCCCCAGGAGGACACCGTCGACACCACGGCGACCGGCCTCCTGGACGACGGGCGGCGTGATGTGCAAGGTGCCGTGCAGGGTGCGCCTCCGGCAGGGCGGGCCGGGGTCTTCCCGATGCCGACGGAGGCGAGGGCTCGTGGAAGGGCAACGGGCGGGACGATGAGCGAGCACGAGCGAAACGCAGAGGACGGCGTGGCGGGCGCGAACAACACGCCGGTCCCGCGGCACGACCCCCAGGACCGCAGCGGGGCACGCGCCCTGTTCGTCGAGCTGCGCGCGCTGAAGGACGGCAGCCCGGAGTACGCGGAGCTGCGCAACAGGCTGGTCCGGATGCACCTGCCGCTCGTCGAGCACCTCGCGCGCCGCTTCCGCAACCGCGGCGAGCCGCTGGACGACCTCACCCAGGTCGCCACCATCGGCCTGATCAAGTCGGTCGACCGTTTCGACCCGGACCGCGGGGTGGAGTTCTCGACCTACGCGACTCCCACGGTCGTGGGCGAGATCAAGCGCCACTTCCGCGACAAGGGCTGGGCGGTGCGGGTGCCGCGGCGCCTGCAGGAACTGCGCCTGGCTCTCACGACGGCCACGGCCGAGCTCTCCCAGCAGCACGGCCGCTCCCCCACGGTCCATGAGCTGGCCGAGAAGCTGGCCATCTCGGAGGAAGAGGTCCTGGAGGGCCTGGAGTCCGCCAACGCGTACTCCACCCTGTCCCTGGACGTCCCCGACACCGACGACGAGTCCCCGGCGGTGGCGGACACCCTCGGCGCGGAGGACGAGGCGCTGGAGGGCGTCGAGTACCGGGAGTCACTCAAACCGCTGCTCGAGGACCTCCCCCCGCGCGAGAAGCGAATCCTCCTTCTCCGCTTCTTCGGCAACATGACCCAGTCGCAGATCGCCCAGGAGGTCGGCATCTCCCAGATGCACGTCTCCCGCCTGCTGGCCCGCACCCTGGCCCAGCTCCGGGAGAAGCTGCTGGTGGAGGAGTAGGCCCAGGAGCCGCCCCAAGCGGCGGTTCCGTCACGGGTCCAGGCTTCGGGGCTACGGATTCGAGGCGGGCGACATCCACTTCGGGCCGACGTCACCGCTCGCCACCGCGCGTCGGCCTCGGGCCGGGTAGCAGGCCGGAGGCCGTCAACCGCGTCCGCCCTACGACCCCACCGGCGCTCCGAGGCCACGGTTCGACGGCTCGCCGCCAGCCACCCCCTCAGAGTTCCCGCCCTCAGCCGACAGCCGCACACCGGACCGCCAACTGCGGCCCCCACCGGAACCGCACTCGCCGCCCCGGCCGACAGCTGCGACGCCCACCGGCCCCCGCTCGCCCCCCTCAGGCGCCACCGCCCCGGCCGACACCCGCGCACCGACCGACAGCTGCGGCACCCCCCGGCACCGCACTCGCCGCCCGCACCTGGGTTCCACGACGATCGCCCGCCGCCCTCGGCCACGGATCTGCCCGACGCCCGCGCGGGAGCGGGAGCGGGGAGCGGGGAGCGGGGAGCGGGGAGCGGGGAGCGGCTGCAACGACTCGACCCGACCAGGCAGCCGCCGTGAGCCCTACGGCCGTTGCCCGCCACCTCGGCCGGCAGCACTGTCGGCACTCGGAGCCGAGAGCCGCGGCTTGCCCACCGGGCGGCGCACCCAGACCACGCCCCTACCGCTACTGCTTGCCGTCCTGTGCCCGTCCCGGGCCCCTGATGCCGAGGGCCTGGGTCGTCGCCGGGTTGATCAGGAGGATCAGCGCGGCCACCGCGACGACCGCGAGGGCGATGCCGGCCGGGATCGCCACGCTGTCGGCCTGGAGGAGGTTGTAGGCGACGGGCAGGGCCATGATCTGGGTGATGACGGCCGGCCCCCGGCTCCAACTGCGCCGGGCCAGCAGTCCGCGCGCGGCGAGGAGCGGCAGCAGTGCGAGGACGATCAGCGTGACACCCCCGGTGACGGCCGACTGCCGGTCGTCCGGGTCACCGGCGAGGCCCTCCACGAGCATCCAGGCGCCTCCCACGACGAGCGCGAGCCCTTCCAGCGCGGCCAGGGCGGCGGCGTACGTCAGGCGCCGCGGGCGCGGACCGGCGGTCTCGGGGATGGCGGGGGTCTGCTCGCTGCTCACCCAAGAAGAGTAGCCCTCACCCCCCAAGCCCCGCGGGTGAGGCGCGGGCAACGCACACCGCCGCGCTCGGGTTGCCTCACGCCCCCGTGGCAAGGTTCACGCGCCGAAGTCTTACGTGATCCCTACCTCGGCCTGTGCCCGGTACCACCCAGTAGGTACGCTGCAACCCATGCGTGCACTTCTCGTGGTCAATCCGGCGGCAACCACCACAAGCGCACGTACGCGCGATGTCCTGATCCACGCGCTCGCGAGCGAGATGAAACTGGAAGCGGTCACCACCGAGTACCGCGGCCACGCGCGCGACCTGGGCCGGCAGGCCGCGGAGAGCAAGGACATCGACCTGGTCGTGGCACTGGGCGGCGACGGCACGGTCAACGAGGTCGTCAACGGCCTCCTGCACGCCGGCCCCGCCCCCGAGCAGCTCCCCGGCCTCGCCGTGGTCCCCGGCGGCTCCACCAACGTCTTCGCCCGCGCCCTCGGCCTGCCCAACGACGCCGTCGAGGCCACCGGCGCCCTCCTGGACGCCCTGCGCGAGGGCAGCGAGCGTACGGTCGGCCTGGGTCTGGCCTCCGGTACACCGGGCACCGAGGACGAGGCCGTCCCGGGACGCTGGTTCACCTTCAACGCGGGGCTCGGATTCGACGCCGGTGTGGTCGGGCGGGTCGAGCAGCAGCGTGAGCGCGGCAGGAAATCCACCCACGCTCTCTACGTCCGCCAGGCACTGCGCCAGTTCTTCGGCGAGGCGCACCGCCGCCACGGGACGATCACGGTGGAGCGTCCGGATGCCGAGCCGGTGACCGATCTGGTCCTTTCCATAGTCTCGAACACCTCTCCATGGACCTTCCTCGGCAATCACCCGATGTACGCGTCACCTAAGGCCTCGTTCGATAAAGGCCTCGACGTACTCGGTCTGAGCCGTATGACGACGACCGCGATCACCCGATATGGCACCCAGTTGCTCACTTCGTCCCCCGAACGCGGCCCCCATGGCAAGCACGCCGTGTCCCTGCACGACCTGGACCAGTTCACCTTGCATTCGAAGGTGCCCCTGCCCCTCCAGATGGACGGCGACCACCTCGGGCTGCGTACGAGCGTGACGTTCACAGGCGTACGCCGTGCACTGCGTGTGATTGTGTGAGCAGAAGGGGCTAAAGTCCTTTCACTCGAACGTTTAGGCCAGGGTCCACCCCATGGAAGTACGGCTGTGACCTAGTCGACACCGAGGAATCAAAAAAAACTTTCCGGAAGGGGTTGTATCCGCCGCTGAGGTTTGCGAGTCTCTACGTGGCGGTCGGGACAGCCCGCAACACTAGCGTCCACAGACCACCGGAACCCCTCTTCAATCCACAGGACCACGCCGGGGAGACTCGGCGGACGGCCCTTCACTTGTTGAGGGATTCGTGAAAGCGTTCACATTCACAAGCAACTTGCATGTAATACCAAGGAGAGGTAGCAGCCATGGACTGGCGTCACAACGCCGTTTGCCGCGAGGAAGACCCCGAGCTCTTCTTCCCCATCGGCAACACCGGTCCTGCGCTGCTGCAGATCGAGGAAGCCAAGGCCGTCTGCCGTCGCTGCCCCGTTATGGATCAGTGTCTGCAGTGGGCGCTCGAGTCCGGTCAGGACTCCGGCGTCTGGGGTGGTCTCAGCGAGGACGAGCGTCGCGCCATGAAGCGCCGTGCCGCCCGCAACCGGGCCCGTCAGGCCTCCGCCTGACACACCCGCCCCGCACAGCCTGAGCTTGGCGGCGCGTACACCGCGTACGCTTCTCCCGCCCCGAGCCGCAGCGCGCAGTACCCCCGATGCGCAGCAACCGCTGGCAACGAGCATGTGAGCCCCGGACCCCTGAACGGTCCGGGGCTTTTTGCTGTGCCCACACCCCGGCCGGGGCGCGGATCTACTTGTGCGCCAGCACCGGTACGTCCAGGATCACCCGGGTGCCGCCCTCCGGTGCCGGGACCATGTCGAACGTACCGCCCAACTCGCCCTCCACCAGCGTCCGTACGATCTGCAGGCCCAGGTTGCCCCCGGTGTGCGGGTCGAAGCCCTCGGGCAGACCGACGCCGTCGTCCTGGACGGTCACGAGGAGGCGGGCCTCCTTGGTGGTGCCGCCGCGGACGGCCGAGACCTCGACCGTGCCGGTCTCGCCCTCGCGGAACCCGTGCTCCAGGGCGTTCTGCAGGATTTCCGTCAGGACCATCGACAGGGGGGTGGCGACCTCGGCGTCCAGGATGCCGAAGCGTCCGCTGCGCCGGCCGGTGACCTTGCCCGGGGAGATCTCGGCGACCATCGCGAGCACCCGGTCGGCGATCTCGTCGAACTCCACGCGTTCATCCAGGTTCTGAGACAGCGTCTCATGCACGATCGCGATGGAGCCGACCCGCCGTACCGCCTCTTCGAGGGCCTCCCGGCCGCGGTCGGACTCGATGCGCCGGGCCTGGAGGCGGAGCAGGGCCGCCACCGTCTGGAGGTTGTTCTTCACCCGGTGGTGGATCTCCCGGATGGTCGCGTCCTTGGTGATCAACTCGCGCTCGCGTCGGCGCAGTTCGGTCACGTCCCGCAGCAGGACCAGCGAACCGATGCGGGTGCCCTTGGGCTTGAGCGGAATCGCCCGGAACTGGATGACCCCGTCGCGCGCCTCGATCTCGAACTCACGGGGCGCCCAGCCGCTGGCGACCTTGGCGAGTGCCTCGTCCACCGGGCCGCGGGTCGGAGCGAGTTCGGCGGTGGTCCTGCCGAGGTGCTGGCCGACGAGGTCGGAGGCGAGGCCCATGCGGTGGTACGCGGACAGGCCGTTCGGGGAGGCGTACTGGACGATGCCGTCCGCGTCCAGCCTGATCAGCCCGTCCCCGACGCGCGGGGCGGCGTCCATGTCCATCTGCTGGTTGGGGAACGGGAAGGAGCCGGCCGCGATCATCTGCGCCAGGTCCGACGCGCTCTGCAGATAGGTCAGTTCGAGTCGGCTCGGGGTGCGCACGGTGAGCAGGTTGGTGTTGCGCGCGATGACACCGAGGACGCGCCCCTCCCGTCGTACCGGAATCGACTCGACACGGACCGGGACCTCCTCGCGCCACTCCGGGTCGCCCTCGCGCACGATCCGGCCCTCGTCGAGCGCCGCGTCCAGCAGGGGGCGGCGGCCGCGCGGGACGAGGTGGCCGACCATGTCGTCCTGGTAGGAGGTGGGGCCGGTGTTGGGCCGCATCTGGGCGACGGAGACATAGCGGGTGCCGTCGCGGGTGGGGACCCAGAGAACGAGGTCGGCGAAGGAGAGGTCGGAGAGCAACTGCCACTCCGAGACCAGCAGATGCAGCCACTCGAGGTCGGAGTCGTCGAGGGCGGTGTGCTGGCGGACCAGTTCGTTCATGGAGGGCACAGGTGCGAGCGTACCTGGGGGTATGTGAGTGACCTAAAAACACCGGGCCTGAGAACACCCGCGGGCCGCGGCGCCTGGGAAGGACCCTCAACCTTCCCGGCACCGCAGCCCGGAGCAATATCGGCCGTGGGGTGTGCGGTCCCGGTCGGCCGAGATGAGGACCCGGGGCAGTCAGGGCAGAGAGCTCCGGTTCCTCGGTCCGCCTTCCTGTGCGGGGAAGACGGAAGTCACGTGTTCAATTGTGGACTAGACCACTAGGTGTGTCCATGCGTTGGAGCCTGTTTGTTGTTGGAGCTTTCCCTCACGGGAGTCACCTAGTCGGACGCCCTAGCAACCACCACGCAGCCTAGCCCGTGTGGGTTCATGTGCGGGGCCAGATGGCCATGGCAATTTCCGCGACCGCCTCCAACTCCTCCCGGCTCGCGCCGTCGCGCGCCTGCTGGGACATGCCCTGGATGACCGCGCCGGCATGCCGGGCGAGCGCGGCGGCGTTGGTTCCGGCCGGCAGCTCACCTGCGGCGATCTCCGCTCTTATGCGGCTCTCCAGGGCGGCGATGTTGGCGTTGCGCCGCGCCCGCAGCGACTCCTCGACTCCGGGGGTCGAGCAGTTTGTGGCGGCATGGATCACCAGGCAGCCGTGCGGGCGGCCAGGAGCCGTGTACTCGGCCGCGGCCTCGCGCAGCGTCCGCTCCACCGCGGCTCTGGCGGTGGGCTCCTCGGCGAGCGCCCGGTCGCCGAAGGAGCCGTACCGCTGTCCGTACTCCCGGACGACCTCGTCGAACAGGGACCGCTTGTCACCGAAGGCCGCGTAGAGGCTGGGAGCCCCGATGTCCATGACGCGGGTGAGGTCGGAGACGGAGGTCGCCTCGTACCCGTGCTCCCAGAAGGCCAGGATCGCCTTCTCCAGCGCGGTCTCGCGGTCGAAGGAGCGGGGACGGCCACGCGGCCTGGACGTCCCGGACGCCTTGGGGGCGGGCTTGACCTGCGCTTCGGTGTCCTTGCTGCTCACCATGGAGTGAATTGTATAGCGGGTGCTAGAGAAAGTTCCGGCCCCTGTTGTACGGTCTTTCTGTAGCGACCATTAGACAACATGAGGGGGCGCCGACATGGGCGTGCTTGCGGGCAGGACAGCTCTGGTCACGGGTGCGAGCAGGGGCATCGGACGAGGGATCGCCGAGCGGCTGGGGCGGGACGGCGCGCGGGTCGCGGTGCACTACGGCAGAAGCGAGACGGCGGCGAAGGAGACGGCCGCCGCGATCGAGGCGTCCGGCGGCTCCGCCTTCACGATCAGGGCCGAGCTGGAGACACCGGGAGCCGTCGAGGCCCTCTGGGAGCAGTTCGACCGGCACGCGGACGGGCTGGACATCCTGGTGAACAACGCGGGCATCGGCAGCTCACGCCCCATCGAGGAGATCGACGAGGAGGAGTACGACCGTCTCTTCACGGTGAATGTGAAGGCACCGTTCTTCCTGGTCAAGCAGGGCTTGATACGACTGCGCGACGGTGGCCGGGTCATCAACGTCTCGTCGGGACTCGCCCGCACCGCGGCCATGCCGCACAACATGGCCTACGCCATGACGAAGGGCGCGCTGGACGTGTTCTCCCGAGACCTGTCCAAGGTGCTGGGCGCCCGGGGCATCCGGGTCAACTCGGTGGCACCGGGCCTGGTCGACACGGACAACACCGCCGACTTCCTGCACGGCACCGAGGGCGGCTGGGCGCAGGCGGAGGCCTATTCGGCGCTCGGGCGGGTGGGGACACCGGCCGACGTCGCGGACGTGGTCGCCTTCCTGGCCTCGGACGACGGGCGGTGGGTGACCGGGAGCTGGGTGGACGCGACGGGAGGTTCGATGCCGTGAGCCGCCCGGCAGGGCTCAGTGTGTCTCCGTCACCTTCGCGAGTGCCCGCGGTGCGTCCGGGTCCTGGCCGCGGGCGAGGGTGACCTCGTAGGCCAGGAGCTGGAGAGGAATGATCTCCAGGACGGGCTGGACTTCCTCGGCGACGTTCTCGGTCGGCAGGACGAAGCCGGCCGAGGCCTGCTCGACCTGGCTCCGGGGACCGACCACGACCAGGTCCGCACCCCGGCCGCGCAGCCGGTCGAGGACGGGCTGGAGGGCCTCGCCGCCCTTGCCGTCGGTGACGACCGCGATGACCGGCGAGACGTTGTCGACCATGGCGAGGGGCCCGTGCAGCAGGTCGGCACCCGAGTAGGCGAGCGCGGGGATGTAGCTGGTCTCCATCAGCTTGAGAGCGGCTTCCTTGGCGGTGGGATAGCCGTAGCCGCGGGAGGTGATCACCATGCGCTCGGCGAAGCGGTAGCGGGCGGCGAGGGCGCGGACCTCGTCCTGCCGGGCGAGCAGTCCGGCGGCCAGGTCCGGCAGCACCTGGGCGGGAGCGCCGTCCCCGCCGCGCAGACCTTCGACGAAGAGATAGAGGGCGAGGAGGGAGGCCGTATAGGTCTTGGTCGCGGGCAGGGCCTTCTCCGGCCCGGCCATGATGTCGACGTGGTATTCGGAGACACCCGCCAGCGGGGAGTCGGGGTTGTTGGTCACCGCGAGGGTGAGGGCGCCGGCCTCGCGGGCGGCCCGGGTCGAGGCCACCAGGTCCGGAGAACCGCCGGACTGACTGACGGCGACGACCAGGACGTCGCTGAGATCGGGGCGGGCCCCGTAGGCGGTGGTGGTCGACATGGAGGTCAGGCCGCAGGGCAGCCCGAGGCGCACTTCGAGGAGGTATTTGGCATAGAGGGCGGCGTTGTCGGACGTGCCGCGGGCGGTCAGCAGGACGAAGCGGGGCGCGCGGGCGGCGATCTCCTGGGCGACCTGGCGGATCGCCGGGGCGCCCTCGTCCAGGATGCGGCGCAGGACGGCGGGCTGTTCGGCCATTTCACGGGCCATGATCCGGCCGGGCGGTTCGCTCTGGGGGTCGGGTGTCGTGACGGTGGTCATGGCCTCTATTCCACTCCCCCTTCCGCTCCCCCGCGTGGAATGGGGCCTGTCCGAGATGTGGAGCGGTGATGGCTTTCGTGGACCTGGGCCGTGGAACCCGATTCTGTTAGATTGGTCTAAACCACTCAGACCGTTTCTCCAGATCAGACCGTTTCCTCAGATCGGCAGGCCCAGCGTGGAAGTTGTCATCGTTCCGGATGCCAAGGCGGGTGGCGAGCTCATCGCCGGGGCCATGGCCCAGCTGCTCCGGCGCAAGCCCGACGCCCTGCTCGGCGTGGCGACCGGCTCGACCCCGCTGCCCGTCTACGAGGCGCTGGCGGCCAAGGTGCGGTCCGGTGCCGTGGACGCCTCGCGGGCGCGGGTAGCCCAGCTCGACGAGTACGTGGGGCTGCCGGCCGAGCATCCGGAGTCCTACCGTTCGGTGCTGCGGCGCGAGGTGCTGGAGCCGCTGGGGGTGCCGATGTCCTCGTTCTTGGGGCCGGACGGGACGGCGGAGGACATCCCCGGCGCCTGTGAGGCCTATGACTCGGCGCTGGCCGATGCGGGGGGTGTGGACCTGCAGTTGCTCGGGATCGGGACGGACGGGCACATCGGGTTCAACGAGCCGTGTTCCTCGCTGGCCTCGCGGACTCGGATCAAGACGTTGACCGAGCAGACCCGGGTGGACAACGCGCGGTTCTTCGAAGGGGACATCTCGCAGGTGCCGCACCATGTGATCACTCAGGGGATCGGGACGATTCTCGAGGCCCGGCATCTGGTGCTGCTCGCCACGGGTGAGGGGAAGGCCGACGCGGTGGCGGCGACGGTGGAGGGACCGGTGGCCGCGGTGTGTCCTGCTTCGGCGCTTCAGCTGCACCCGCATGCGACGGTCGTGGTCGACGAGGGGGCCGCTTCGAAGTTGAAGCTGGCGGACTACTTTCGGCACACCTTCGTCAACAAGCCTGACTGGCAGGGGATTTAGGACGAGTTCCCGGCGGCCCCCGGCGAAGACAGGTGCCGGTTCCCTCGAAAGGGAACCGGCACCTGTCTGCCGTAGGAGCTACTCCCCCGCGATGATCTCCGCCGCCGCCCTTCCGCAGACACGGGCCGCGCCGTGGGTCGCGATGTGCAGGGCTCCGCGGGCGGGGGCCTGAGGGAGGCCCATTTCGATCACGATCGTGTCGGGGCGGGTTCTGAGGACGGTGTCCAGGGCCGCTCCCATCCAGGGATGGCGGTGTTCGTCGCGCACCACGGCCACGATGCGGCGGGGGCCGGCTGCGGCCAGGGTGGCGAGGCCCGCGTCCTCGCCGGCGAAGCTGCCCGTTTCCGTGCCCGGGATCAGACGGGCGAGTTCGGCGGCGACGCCCCAGGGCGTCTCGTCGCCGACGGCCACATTGGCCACCGGGGTGAAGGCGGCGACGTAGGGCGCCGCGGTGAGGGGGGTGAAGCCGTCCGCGCCGGTGATGCGCAACGCCCTTCGGGCCGAGCGCAGTCCCACCTCCTCGTCGGCCGGCAGCTGCGCGTCGGCCGCGCCGGCCGCCGTCCAGTGGGCCAGCGTGCGGACGCGCTCCGCCGCTTGCGCGAGCCGCTCCTCGGGGAGTTCGCCCGAGCGCACCGCCGAGACCAGGGCGTCGCGCAGGCGCCGTACCGTCTCGTCGTCGGCCAGGCCGCCGCCCACGCAGATCGCGTCGGCGCCGGCGGCGATGGCCAGGACGCTGCCACGCTCGATGCCGTAGGTGCCGGCGATGGCCTGCATCTCCATGCCGTCGGTGACGATGAGGCCGGTGTAGCCGAGTTCGCCGCGGAGCAGGTCGGTCAGCACCTTGTGGGACAGGGTTGCCGGGCGCTCCGGGTCCAGGGCGGGGACCAGGATGTGGGCGGTCATCACCGCGCGGGTGCCGGCGGCGATGGCCGCGCGGAAGGGCCGCAGTTCCCGCTCCAGCAGGACCGACTCGTCCACGTCGATGCGCGGCAGTGCGTGGTGGGAGTCGATCGCGGTGTCGCCGTGGCCCGGGAAGTGCTTGGTGCAGGCCGCCACGCCCGCCGACTGGAGGCCGGTGACGTAGGCGGCGGTGTGGCGGGCGACCAGCTTCGAGGAGGCGCCGAAGGAGCGTACGCCGATCACCGGGTTGGACGGGTTCGAGTTCACGTCGGCCGAAGGGGCCCAGTTGAGGTTGACCCCGCAGGCCGCGAGACGGCGGCCGAGTTCCGCGGCCACCTCCCGTGTCAGTTCCACGTCGTCCACCGCGCCGAGGGCGTGGTTGCCGGGGAAGGACGAGCCGGTGCGCACCTCCAGGCGGGTGACGTCACCGCCCTCCTCGTCGATGGCCACCAGGACGTCGTCGCGTTCGGCGCGCAACTGGGCTGTCAGGGCGGCCAGTTGTTCCGGCGAGGCGATGTTGCGGCCGAACAGGCCGACCGAGGCGAGGCCCTCCCCGAGGCGGCGCAGCAGCCAGTCGGGGGCGGTGGTGCCGGTGAAGCCGGGCTGCAGGACGGTCAGCGCGTCGCGGGTCAGCGTGTCTGTGCCGCTGGCGAATGTCGTCATCGGGGGGCGTTATCCCTTCACGGCGCCCGCGGTGAGGCCCGCGGCCATCTTGCGCTGGACGAGGAGGAAGAGGACCACGATCGGCACGGCCATCATGGTGGAACCGGCCATCATGGGGGCGTATTCGGTGCCGTGTTTGGTGGTGAAGTTGCCGAGCCAGACGGTCGCGGTCTGGTTCTTCTGGCTGAGCAGCATGAGGGCGTAGAGGTACTCGTTCCAGGCCTGGATGAAGGCGTAGACCGAGGTGGCGACCATGCCGGGGGCCAGCAGCGGGAAGACCACCCGCAGGAAGGCGCCCGTGGGCGAGCAGCCGTCGACCATCGCCGCCTCCTCCAGCTCCTTGGGGATGTTGACGATGAAGCCGCGCAGCGTCCACACCGTGAAGGGGAGGATGAAGGTCAGGTAGGTGATGATCAGGCCCGACAACTTGTCGTACTGGTCGAGGTCGTTGAGGAGCAGGAAGACCGGGATGATCATCGCGACCAGGGGGACCATCTGGACCGCGAGGATGCCCACGATCACGACCTTGCGGCCGCGGAAGGCGAAGCGGGAGATGGCAAGGGCGGCCAGGGTGCCGACCACGACACCGATCGCCACGACCGCCAGGGAGACGATCAGACTGCGGCCGACCGGGCCCCAGAAGTCGGCGATGTCCAGTGCGCGGCTGAAGTTGCTCAGCGTCAGCCCCGTCGGCAGCAGGCTCGGGTCCGGGTCGATGGCGTCCTTCGCCGGTTTGAACGCGGTGTTCAGCATCCAGTAGACGGGGAAGCCGGCGGTGACGAAGACGAGGAGACCGAGGAGGTTCCAGCCCGCCTTGGACTTCCGGGGCCGCGAAGTGCGCCCCGAGCCGCTCCCTGACCTCGCGACGGCGTCCATGATGGTCATTCGACCTCTCCGATCTTCAGCATCTGGCGCATGTAGACGGCGACGACCCCGAGCAGCAGGAGCACGGTGATGAGGGCGATCGCCGAGCCCTGCCCGTAGTCGTTGACCACGAAGGCGCGGTCGTACGAGTACGTCGTCAGGATCTGGAACTCCGGCTCGGGGTGGCCGCCCCGCATGACGAACACCTGGGGGAAGACGCCCATGTCCCAGATGACCGAGAGGGTCGTCAGCATCACGATGAGCGGCTTGAGGATGGGCAGGGTGACGTACCGGAAGATGCCCCACGCGCCCGCGCCGTCCAGCCAGGCCGCCTCCTCCAGTTCGGCCGGGACCTGGGTGAGCCCGGCGCTCAGAGTGATCACGACGAAGGGCACCGCGCCCCAGACCACGAGCAGCATGATCACGGCCAGGCCCTGGGGACCGCTCGCGAACCAGTTGTGGCCGATCATCTCGACCCCGGGCAGCTTGCTGAGCAGCGCGTTGAGGATGCCGTAGTCCGCGTCGAACAGCCACTTGAAGACCGTGGTGGCGACGATGATCGGCATGCCCCAGCTGGCCACCAGTGCGATGTTGACGAGGGTCTTCACCCAGCCGGAGACCCGCTGGAGCAGCAGCGCGATCAGCATGCCGGCGACCATTGTGAAGATCACGCAGCCGGCCGCGAAGACGACGGTCCGGACGACGACCGCCCAGAACTCGCCGTCGTCGAGCACGCCCGTGAAGTTGTCGAATCCGATCCAGTCCGCGGGCAGGAAGCCCCACAGCTGGGACTGTCCGAACTTCTGGAAGGACAGCGTGACCAGGCGGACCAGCGGATAGCCGAGGACCAGCACCAGGATCAGCAGACAGGGGGCGAGCAGGAGCCAGGGGGTGGCGTTGAAGGTCCGCTTTCTGCGCGGCAGGACCGGCCTGGACGGCGGTGGTACCGACATCGGCGGCGGCACCTCGGTGGGGGTGGTCGTGTCTGCGGCACTCATGGCGTGCTCCTCAGCGGTCCCTCTGGTCGTACGAGAGCGTTGCCCGCACGGTCCGGTCGTACGAAAGCGAAGCCCGCACGGTCGTACGGGAAGCAGGGCCCCGCCGGTCTCAACGGGGCCCTGCCTGCGGTCACTTCGTGTTGATGACCTTGTCGATCGCGGCGTCCGCCTCCTTGGCGGCGGCCTCGACCGACTTCTTGCCGGTGCCGATGTTCTGCAGCATGTTCTGCAGGACCTGCGCCTTCTCGACCTGGCCCCAGCCGGGCGCCATGGGGACGAACCAGTTGGACTCGGCCGCGGTGGCCGGGACCGCGGTCGCCGGGTCGTTCTTCAGGGTGGCGAGGTCGGTCTTGTTGTTGGGCAGGTTGCCCTTGGCCATCAGGCCCTTCTGGCCGGAGGGACCCACGAAGGCGTTGATCCACTCGGCGGCGACGGCCTGCGCCTTCGACTTCACCGGGACGGCGAGGTCCGAACCGCCCAGGAAGACGGGGAGGTTCTTGCCGGACGGGCCGGGCATCACGAAGTTCTCGAGGTTGCCCTTGAGCTTGCCGGTCTTGTCGTTCTTCGGGTCGGCGGAGGTCGCGCCCTCCCAGGCCGCGCCGAAGATCATGCCGGACTTGCCCTGGCCGTAGACGATGTAACGGTCGTTCTCGTCCTTGGTCTTGTCGCCGTGCATGTACTTGTCGACGACGTTCTTGAACTCGGTCAGGCCCTTGAGCGACTCCGGCGAGGAGAGGTTGCCCTTCCACTGGCCGCCGTCCTCCTTGGCGATGGAGCCGCCGGCGTCGTAGACGAAGGACATGGCCGCGTACCAGTCACGGGTGGGCTGGTACCAGGCGGAGAACTTGTCGCCCTCCTTTTTCTGGACCTTGTCCAGGGCGGCGGTGAGCTCCGCGTAGGTCTTGGGCGTTGACTTGACGCCGACCGAGGCGAAGAGGTCCTTGCGCCAGTTGCCGACGCGGCCACCCGCGTAGTAAGGGACGCCGTAGGTCTTGCCGTCGTAGGACACCGAGGCCTTGAGACCGTCGAGCCAGGCGGACGAGTTGGTGAACTTCGATGTGTCCAGGGGCGCGAAGGCGCCCTTGACCATGTAGCCCAGCATCTCGGTGTTGCCCATCTCGACCACGTCGGGGGCCTTGTCGGTGGCGAGGACCGCGTCGAGCTTGGTGTTCTTGTCCGGCCAACCGTAGTACTCGTGGTTGATCTTGATGCCGGGGTGCTTCTTCTGGACCGCGGCGTCCGCGGCCTTCACCAGCCCGGGCCAGTTGTTCTGAGCGTCGACGGTGAGCCAGACGGTCAGCTCCTTGGCGTCCGCGCCGCTGTTGTCCGAACTTCCGCTGTCGCTGTTCCCACATGCCGCGACGGAGACCACCATGCCCGCGATACCGATCGCGGCTGCCAGCTTGCGCTTCACGCCACCCTCCTCAGGGATGCCCACACCTCCCGCCCACAGGCCGGGACCTGGACCAATGGTGTAGACCAGTAGGGGGAGCTTGGACCAGACCACGAAGCCTGTCAAGGGCCCGCGAAATCGCTCTGACCAGCCGTTATGCGAGCTACATATGCAGGAACCATTAGTAAAGAAGCCAGCGAAAACAGCGGCGCCGGAGTACTCTCGTCCGCTAGACCACTTACCTCGGTGGACTAGACCAAAAGAGACGGCGACGGTATACAGAAGGGATCACGATGTGATCCGCATCCGGAGCCGGGAAGGCAGACCATGAGCAGCGACGTCAGCAGTGCGGAGACCGAGGGCGGGGCAGGCGTCCGTACCGCGCGCGTGCCCAAGTACTACCGCCTGAAGAAGCACCTGCTCGACATGACGGAGACCCAGTCGCCCGGCACGCCGGTACCGCCCGAGCGCACGCTCGCCGCCGAGTTCGACACCTCCCGGACCACGGTGCGCCAGGCCCTGCAGGAGCTCGTGGTCGAGGGCAGGCTCGAGCGCATCCAGGGCAAGGGCACCTTCGTCGCCAAGCCGAAGGTCTCGCAGGCGCTGCAACTCACCTCCTACACCGAGGACATGCGCGCCCAGGGTCTCGAACCCACCTCGCAACTGCTCGACATCGGCTACATCACCGCCGACGACCGTCTCGCCGAGCTCCTCGACATCACCGCCGGCGGCCGGGTGCTGCGCATCGAGCGCCTGCGGATGGCCAACGCCGAGCCGATGGCCATCGAGACGACCCACCTCTCCGCCAAGCGCTTCCCGGCCCTGCGCCGGTCACTGGTCAAGTACACGTCCCTCTACACGGCATTGGCCGAGGTCTACGACGTCCATCTCGCCGAGGCCGAGGAGACCATCGAGACTTCCCTGGCCACCCCGCGCGAGGCGGGCCTGCTCGGCACCGACGTGGGCCTGCCGATGCTGATGCTGTCCCGCCACTCGTCCGACAGGACGGGCGAGCCGGTGGAGTGGGTGCGGTCGGTGTACCGGGGCGACCGGTACAAGTTCGTGGCCCGCCTCAAGAGGCCTGTCGACTAGTCCTTTCCAGTACCGCACGCGGTGTAGCGCAACCGCACATCCTGCTCTACGGTCCTTCCGACTCCGTCTGGACGGGAGGACCGCCTCGTGCGTACCGCGAACGTCCGAACCATCGTCATCTGGACCCTCGTCGCCCTGGTCGGCGCCGCCGGCTGGTCCGTGCTCGCGCTCGCCCGGGGCGAGGACGTCTCCGCCGCCTGGATGGTCGCGGCCGCCCTCGGGTCGTACGCGATCGGCTACCGCTTCTACTCGAAGTTCATCGCGTACAAGGTCCTGAAGGTCGACGCGACCAGGGCCACCCCGGCCGAACGCCTCAACAACGGCATCGACTTCCACCCCACCGACCGCCGTGTCCTGCTCGGCCACCACTTCGCCGCCATCGCGGGCGCCGGACCGCTCGTCGGCCCGGTGCTGGCCGCGCAGATGGGCTATCTGCCCGGCACGGTCTGGATCATCGCGGGCGTCATCTTCGCGGGCGCGGTCCAGGACATGGTGGTGCTGTTCTTCTCCACGCGAAGGGACGGACGCTCACTCGGGCAGATGGCCCGCGAGGAGATCGGCCCCTTCGGCGGCGCGGCCGCGCTGATCGCCGCCTTCGCCATCATGATCATCCTGCTCGGCGTACTGGCCCTCGTCATCGTCAACGCCCTGGCCGCCTCGCCCTGGGGCACCTTCTCCATCGCGATGACGATCCCGATCGCCCTGCTGATGGGCTTCTATCTGCGGGTACTTCGCCCCGGCCGGGTCGCCGAGGTCTCCCTCATCGGCGTAGGACTGCTGCTGCTCGCGCTGGTCGCGGGCCGCTGGGTGGCCGAGTCCTCGTGGGCCGGTGCCTTCACCCTCGCGCCCTCGACGCTGGTCGTCTGGCTGGTGGCGTACGGGTTCATCGCCTCGATCCTGCCGGTGTGGATGCTCCTGGCGCCCCGCGACTACCTCTCCACCTTCATGAAGATCGGCACGATCGCCCTGCTCGCCCTCGGTGTCGTCATCGCACTGCCGACGCTGAAGATGGACGCGGTGACGGACTTCGCCTCGCGCGGGGACGGTCCGGTGTTCGCGGGCTCGCCGTTCCCCTTCGTCTTCATCACCATCGCCTGCGGGGCACTGAGCGGCTTCCACTCCCTGATCTCGAGCGGTACGACGCCGAAGATGATCCAGAAGGAGACGCAGGTCCGGATGATCGGCTACGGCTCCATGCTGATGGAGTCGTCGGTCGCGATCATGGCCCTGGTCGCGGCGAGCATCATCGACCCGGGGCTGTACTTCGCGATGAACGCGCCGGCCGGTGCGATCGGCACGACCGTCGAGAACGCCTCGCAGGTCGTGACCGGTTGGGGCTACTCCATCTCCCCCGCCGAGCTCGCCCAGGCGGCGAAGAACGTCGAGGAGGCCACCCTGCTCTCCCGCACCGGCGGCGCCCCGACCCTCGCCGTCGGTGTCTCGGAGATCTTCTCCAAGGTCACCGGCGGGAGTCTCAGGGCCTTCTGGTACCACTTCGCGATCATGTTCGAGGCACTGTTCATCCTGACCGCGCTGGACGCGGGCACGCGCGTGGGCCGGTTCATGCTCCAGGACATGCTGGGCAACGTCTACCGGCCGTTCAGGAACATCAGTTGGAAGCCAGGCCTGGTCCTGACCAGCGCGATCGTGTGCGCGCTGTGGGGTTACTTCCTGTGGGTGGGCGTCCACGAGCCGCTCGGCGGGATCAACCAGCTCTTCCCGATCTTCGGCATCTCCAACCAGCTGCTCGCCGCGGTCGCGCTGGCCGTCTGCACCACGCTGCTGGTGAAGTCGGGACGCCTCAAGTGGGCCTGGATCACCGGGATTCCGCTCGTCTGGGACGCGACCGTGACGCTCACGGCCAGCTTCCAGAAGGTGTTCTCCAGTGACCCCAAGGTCGGCTTCTTCAAGCAGCGGTCCGTGTTCCAGGACGCCATCGACGACGGCAAGGTCCTGCCGCCCGCCAAGAGCATGGACGACATGCACACCGTGGTCACCAACTCCACGGTCGACGGCGTCCTCACGGCCGTCCTCGCCTTGCTGATCGTGGTGGTGATCGCCGACGCCCTGCGGGTCTGCGTCCGGCACCTGCGCCGTCCCGCGCTGTCCACGCTCAGCGAGGCGCCGTACGTCGAGTCGAAGATCCTGGCCCCCGCCGGTCTGATCCCGACCCGGAAGGAAAAGGAGGAGGCACGGGATGCGGTCACTCCGACGGGCGTTTAGGGCCGTGCGCTGGTACGTCCGTGAACTGACCGACGAGTCGGCGTACGACCGCTATGTCGCGCATGTGCGCCGGGACCACCCGCAGGCGCCGGTGCCGACCCGGCGGGCGTTCGAACGAATGCGGACGGAACGTCAGGAAGGAGATCCCCGCCAGGGCTTCCGCTGCTGTTGATGCCGCTGTCGATGCTTCACAGAATCGACATACCGATATGCGGACGAGGTCTTCCGCTCACCTGACACCGTGACCTAGATTGCCTGCGCGTTACAGGTGATCAGCCAGGGGACGGAGTCGCGGAATGTCGGACGCACCTGAAGTGAGACCGCCGGTGGTGACACCGGCCAGGGTGGTCATAGCCCTCTGCCTCGTCGCCCCGTTCGTGGCGATGCTGTGGGTCGGCTCGTACGCCAAGGTCGACCCCACGTTCATCGGCATCCCGTTCTTCTACTGGTACCAGATGCTGTGGGTGCTGATATCCACCGCGCTGACGATGACCGCGTACAAGCTGTGGCAGCGTGACCAGCGTGCCCGCCACGGAGGTTCCAAGTGAACGACGGCGTCAACGGCGTGGCACTCGCCGTCTTCATCATCTTCTTCCTGGCCGTCACGGTCATGGGCTTCCTGGCCGCGCGCTGGCGCAAGGCCGAGAACGAGCACAGCCTCGACGAATGGGGCCTGGGCGGGCGGTCGTTCGGCACCTGGGTCACCTGGTTCCTGCTCGGCGGCGACCTCTACACGGCGTACACCTTCGTCGCGGTCCCCGCGGCGATCTACGCGGCGGGGGCGTCCGGCTTCTTCGCGGTGCCCTACACCATCCTGGTGTACCCGCTGATCTTCACGTTCCTGCCCCGCCTGTGGTCGGTCTCCCACAAGCACGGATACGTGACCACCTCGGACTTCGTGCGCGGCCGCTTCGGCTCCAAGGGCCTGTCGCTGGCGGTGGCGGTCACCGGCATCCTCGCGACCATGCCGTACATCGCGCTCCAACTGGTCGGGATCCAGGCGGTCCTCGACGTCATGGGCATCGGCGGCGGCGAGAACACGAACTGGTTCGTCAAGGACCTCCCGTTGCTCATCGCCTTCGGCGTCCTCGCGGCCTACACGTACTCCTCCGGCCTCCGCGCCCCCGCCCTGATCGCGTTCGTGAAGGACACGCTGATCTACATCGTCATCGCGGTGGCGATCATCTACATCCCGATCAAACTGGGCGGGTTCGACGACGTCTTCGGCGCGGCGAGCGCGAAGTACACGGCGGCCAAGGCCGGCGGCCTCGTCCCGCTGGAGGCGGGGCAGTGGACGTACGCCACGCTGGCGCTGGGCTCCGCACTCGCGCTCTTCATGTACCCGCACTCGATCACCGCGACGCTCTCCTCCCGCAGCCGCGAGGTGATCCGCCGCAACACCACGATCCTGCCGCTGTACTCGCTGATGCTGGGCCTGCTCGCGCTGCTCGGCTTCATGGCGATCGCGGCCGGAGTCAAGGTCACCAACCCGCAGTTGGCGATCCCGCAGCTGTTCGAGGACATGTTCCCGGACTGGTTCGCAGGCGTGGCCTTCGCGGCGATCGGCATCGGCGCACTGGTCCCGGCGGCCATCATGTCCATCGCGGCCGCGAATCTCTTCACCCGCAACATCTACAAGGACTTCATCAAGCCGGACGCCACGCCCGCACAGGAGACCAAGGTCTCCAAGCTGGTCTCGCTCCTGGTGAAGGTCGGCGCGCTGGTCTTCGTCCTCACGATGGACAAGACGGTCGCCATCAACTTCCAGCTCCTGGGCGGCATCTGGATCCTCCAGACCTTCCCGGCCCTGGTCGGCGGCCTCTTCACCCGCTGGTTCCACCGCTGGGCCCTGCTCGCCGGCTGGGCGGTCGGCATGATCTACGGCACGGTCGCCGCGTACGGCGTCGCCTCCCCGACCCAGAAGCACTTCGGCGGCTCGGCGAAGGAGATCCCCGGCATCGGCGAGATCGGCTACATCGGCCTGACGGCGTTCGTGCTCAACGTCGTCGTGACGGTGGTGCTGACCTTCGCCCTGAAGGCGGCCAAGGTCCCCGACGGCGTGGACGAGACCAGCCCGGCGGACTACACGGCGGACGCGGGCGACCCGGGGGTCCAGGTGGAGCTTCCGCCGGCGACCGCGGGTACGGCCCACTAGTCACGGTGCGCACGGGCCGTCGGAGTTCTCGTCCGGCGGCCCGTTGTCGTACCCGTCGGGCACACTCACCCGCATGGACATCCTGATCCGCCCCGCGGTGCCCGCCGACTACGAAGCCCTCGGTGAGATCACCGCCCAGGCCTACCTCCAGGACGGCCTCCTCCTGTTCGGTGAGAGCGACTGGTACCTCGAAGAACTCAAGGACGTGGCCAAGAGGGCGTCCGCCGCGGACGTCCTGGTGGCCACGGAGAACGACGACATCCTCGGCGGAGTCACCTTCGTCCCCTCCGGTGGTCCCCTGGCCGACCTCGCCCGCCCCGGAGAGGCGGAGATCCGCATGCTCGCGGTGGCACACGCGGCCCGGGGCAGAGGCGTCGGACAGGCCCTCGTACGGGCTTGCGTCGACCGTGCGAGCGGCGCGGCCACCGGCGTCGTCCTGTGCACCCAGCCCACGATGCACACCGCCCACCGCATCTACGAACGCCTCGGCTTCACCCGCGCCCCCGAACGCGACTGGCACCCGATACCCGGCGACGACTTCACGCTTCTCACCTACGAGTTGACGCTCTGAAGTCACCGCAACACAACATATGGGCCTGCTTTCCTCACCCGGCACAAGATGTATGCTCGTGCTCGCTGTCGCCGCAGGGGAATCCGGTGCGAATCCGGAACTGTCCCGCAACGGTGTACTCATGCGTGCATAAGCACACATGAGAGTCAGTCCGAGGACCTGTCGACAGCACGCCCGTGCCATACCGGCCCGGGTGCCTGACGTCCGGGCCTCGTGGAGTGGGCCGGTGGACGCGACGCCGTGTGCGCTCGTGTGCTGCCCCCTGCCCTCCGCAAGGCCCCGTGCCCAGCGAGGGAGAGCCCCACGTGACCATCGCGCCAGCCGATCCGGCTTCAGCGACCACCTTTGTGGACGAGGACGGTCCCGGAACCGCGTTGCTGCGGACCCTGACCGAGCTGACCGCCGACCTCCCCGACGCCGACCCCGGACGGGTCGCCGCCGCCACGCTCCGCGGCCGGTCCGCCCGGGCGGACGTGACGGAGCTGCGCGAGCTGGCCACCGAGGCGGCGGCCGGCCTCATCTCCGAGGACCCCGCGTACAGCAGGCTGGCCGCCAGGCTGCTGACCGTCACCATCGCCGCGGAGGCCGCCTCACAGGGCGTCACCTCGTTCACCGGATCGGTCGCCGTCGGACACCGTGAGGGCCTCATCGCCGACCGCACCGCCGAGTTCGTGCGGGTGCACGCCGAGCGGCTCGACGCCCTGGTCGACACCGGCGCCGACGACCGCTTCGGCTACTTCGGCCTCCGCACCCTCCACAGCCGGTACCTCCTGCGGCACCCCCTCACCCGCAAGGTGATCGAGACGCCCCAGCACTTCCTGCTCCGGGTGGCGTCCGGCCTCGCCGAGGACGACACGGTCAGGGCACTGGACGAAGTCGCCGCGCTCTACGCCCTCATGAGCCGCCTCGACTACCTCCCCTCCTCCCCCACCCTCTTCAACTCCGGCACCCGGCACCCCCAGATGTCGTCCTGCTACCTCCTCGACTCCCCGAAGGACGAGCTCGACTCCATCTACGACCGCTATCACCAGGTCGCCAACCTCTCGAAGCACGCCGGCGGCATCGGTCTGTCGTACTCCCGTATCCGCAGCCGCGGTTCGCTGATCCGCGGCACCAACGGGCACTCCAACGGCATCGTCCCGTTCCTGAAGACGCTGGACGCCTCGGTCGCCGCCGTGAACCAGGGAGGCCGGCGCAAGGGCGCGGCCGCGGTCTACCTGGAGACCTGGCACTCCGACATCGAGGAGTTCCTGGAGCTCAGGGACAACACCGGTGAGGACGCCCGCCGTACGCACAACCTGAACCTCGCGCACTGGGTCCCGGACGAGTTCATGCGCCGGGTGAACGCGGACGCCGAGTGGTCCCTCTTCTCCCCCGCCGACGTGCCCGAGCTGGTCGACCTGTGGGGCGAGGAGTTCGACGCGGCGTACCGGAAGGCCGAGGCCGCGGGGCTCGCGAGGAAGACGATCCCCGCGCGTGACCTCTACGGCCGCATGATGCGCACCCTCGCGCAGACCGGCAACGGCTGGATGACGTTCAAGGACGCCGCCAACCGCACGGCCAACCAGACGGCCACCCCGGGCCATGTCGTCCACTCCTCCAACCTCTGCACGGAGATCCTGGAGGTCACGGACGACGGGGAGACGGCGGTGTGCAACCTGGGGTCGGTGAACCTGGGCGCGTTCGTCGACACGGCGACCGGTGACCTCGACTGGGAGCGGCTGGACGCCACCGTCCGCACCGCCGTGACCTTCCTCGACCGGGTCGTCGACATCAACTTCTACCCGACCGAGCAGGCCGGGCGGTCCAACGCCAAGTGGCGCCCTGTCGGCCTCGGCGCGATGGGCCTCCAGGACGTCTTCTTCAAGCTGCGGCTGCCCTTCGACTCCCCCGAGGCGAAGGAACTCTCCACCCGGATCGCCGAGCGCGTCATGCTCGCCGCCTACGAGGCCTCCGCCGACCTCGCCGAGCGGAGCGGCCCGCTGCCGGCCTGGGAGAAGACCCGTACCGCCCATGGCGTCCTGCACCCCGACCACTACGGCGTCGAACTCACCTGGCCCGAGCGGTGGGCGGCCCTGCGCGACCGTATCGCCGTCACCGGACTGCGCAACTCCCTGCTCCTCGCCATCGCGCCCACCGCCACCATCGCCTCGATCGCCGGGGTGTACGAGTGCATCGAGCCGCAGGTCTCCAACCTGTTCAAGCGCGAGACGCTGTCCGGGGAGTTCCTCCAGGTCAACTCGTACCTGGTGGCCGAGTTGAAGAAGCTCGGCGTCTGGGACGCCCGCACCCGTGAGGCACTGCGCGACGCGAACGGCTCGGTGCAGGGCTTCGCGTGGATCCCCGAGGACGTGCGGGCGTTGTACCGGACGGCGTGGGAGATCCCGCAGCGCGGTCTGATCGACATGGCCGCGGCGCGCACCCCGTTCCTCGACCAGTCCCAGTCCCTGAACCTCTTCCTGGAGACGCCGACCATCGGCAAGCTCTCCTCGATGTACGCGTACGCCTGGAAGTCCGGCCTGAAGACGACGTACTACCTGCGCTCGCGCCCGGCGACCCGGATCGCCCGCGCCGCACAGGCGACGGTCCCGGTTCAGCAGCCGGCCGATCCCGAAGCCGTCGCCTGCTCCCTTGAGAACCCCGAGTCCTGCGAGGCCTGCCAGTAATGCCCAGCACCCAAAATCTGCTCGACCCCGGCTTCGAGCTCACTCTCCGCCCCATGCGCTACCCGGACTTCTACGAGCGCTACCGGGACGCGATCAAGAACACCTGGACCGTCGAGGAGGTCGACCTCCACTCGGACGTCTCCGACCTGGCGAAGCTCAGTCCCGCCGAGCAGCATCTGATCGGCCGCCTGGTGGCCTTCTTCGCGACGGGGGACTCGATCGTCGCGAACAACCTGGTGCTGACGCTGTACAAGCACATCAATTCCCCCGAGGCGCGGCTCTACCTGAGCCGGCAGCTCTTCGAGGAGGCCGTCCATGTCCAGTTCTACCTGACGCTCCTCGACACCTACCTGCCCGACCCGGAGGACCGGGCCGCGGCCTTCGACGCCGTCGAGAGCATCCCCTCGATCCGCGAGAAGGCGGAGTTCTGCTTCCGGTGGATCAACGAGGTCGAGAAGCTGGACCGGCTGGAGTCCCAGGCCGACCGCCGCCGCTTCCTGCTCAACCTGATCTGCTTCGCCGCGTGCATCGAGGGCCTCTTCTTCTACGGCGCCTTCGCGTACGTCTACTGGTTCCGCAGCCGGGGTCTGCTGCACGGCCTCGCCACCGGCACCAACTGGGTGTTCCGCGACGAGACCATGCACATGTCCTTCGCCTTCGACGTGGTCGACACCGTCCGCAAGGAGGAGCCGGAGCTCTTCGACGACCGGCTCCGGCAGCAGGTCACCGACATGCTGGCGGAGGCCGTGGAGGCGGAGCTGCAGTTCGCGCGCGACCTGTGCGGGGACGGGCTGCCGGGCATGAACACCGAGTCGATGCGGCAGTACCTGGAGTGCGTCGCCGACCAGCGCCTGACGCGCCTCGGCTTCGCCCCGGTGTACGGCTCCGAGAACCCTTTCTCCTTCATGGAGCTGCAGGGGGTCCAGGAGCTGACGAACTTCTTCGAGCGGCGTCCGTCCGCGTACCAGGTGGCGGTGGAGGGAACGGTCGACCTGGACGAGGACTTCTAGGCCGGGATCCGGGCACGTGGGTGGTACGTCCAAGAGGGAAGGAGGCCATCCATGCGCCCGATCCGCAAGACGACCCTCGCCCTCGCGACCCTGACGCTGCTTCTCGCGGGGTGCGGCACCGAAGCCGGGAACGGGAACGGGAAGGGGGGAGGCGGCGACAGCGTGTCGCCGTCCTCCCCCACGTCCCCCACGTCCCCCACCTCCCCCGCGCCCACCGCGACGGGGTGCACGACCCGGGCGGAGCTCGGCGCCACCGACAGCGGGGACACCGTCTGCCTCGCGGTGGGCGACACGATCCGGATCTCGCTGGACGGGACGAAGAGCCGCCCCTGGAAGCCGGTCGCCGTCGACGGCAGTGGCCTGGAGGCCACCAACAGCGGCATCGTCCTGTTGCCCGGTGACGCGAGTTCCGCGTACAAGGCGGTCTCGGCGGGTCAGGTACGGCTCAGTTCACAGCGCCCCCTGTGCGCCACCGAGACCGGCCGGGTCTCGTGCAAGGGGATTCAGGAGTGGCGGGTCACCGTGCTGGTCACCTGAGCGCGACCGCGTCCCCGGCCGACACCTTCAGCGAGGTCGTCGTGGTGCCGGGGAAGTACCAGCGCCAGCTGCCCGCCGACGTGGCGGTCACCTTGGTGCTGAGCCGGCCCACGTTGTCCGTCTTCACGGTCTTGACCGTGCTGTAGTGGGCGGCGCCGGCCGCGCGGAACTGGAGCCTGACCGACTGGCCCGGGTAGCCGTGGTACTTCAGGTCCTCCCAGTTGGCCCGGGAGAGCTTGCCCTTGACGGTGAGCTGGGCGCCCTTGGCGACGGGTTCGGGGCTCGCGTCCGTGGTGAGCTTCGCGGCACGCTTGACCTTGTACTCGGCGATGTGGTCCGAGATCCAGTAGTCGCCGTCGTTGGCCTTGACGGTGGCGTTGACCACCCATTTACCGGCGGACTTGTTGCTGTCGGCGTCGCTGTAGCCGGGGATCCACTCCGGGGTGATCCTCATCGTGGCCGTGCACACCGACGTGGTCGACGACTTCCTCACGCACGAGCTGCCGACCCACTCGGCGAAGCCGCCGCCTTCGTGAGCGGACATGCTGTAAGTGCTGACGTGCGAGAGTCCCTTGACCCCCGAGTCGTCCTTGATGGTGATGGCGACCGGGTAGTCGATGACCTTGGCCGTCCCGACGATGACGTTGTTGCCCTTGTTCACGACGGCCTTGGTGACCCTGATGTCACCCTCCCCCTCGGCATGGGCGCCGGTGGCCGTGAGCAGGGTCAGGGCTACCGCCCCGCCTGCCACGGCCCACAGTCTGTGTTTCATGATCCTCCCCTGTTGGTTCAGGAGAGACTAGACCGTTCGGGTCGTCCGGCGTGCGGTCCGGTACTCGTGCGCCTTCCGGATCTGACGGTCGACCCGCTTGTCGTGCACGATCCCGATCACCGACGGGAGGACCAGGAGGACGAAGATGGCGAAAACAGTCAGCATGGCGATCAGTCCTTCTGTCTGTGCTGAAGTCATGTCACTACTCTCGCGCCGTTGACTGCTGACAAACAGTGGCAGGACTGCCGCACACCCTCGATTTACTGCCAAGCCTGAGGCACACTGGCAGCATGCTGAAGAACGTGGCCGCCGTCATCCTGGACGGAGTGAATCCCTTCGAACTCGGAGTCGTCTGCGAGGTCTTCGGCACCGACCGCAGCGACGACGGACTGCCCGTGTACGACTTCGCGGTCGCCTCGGCCGAGGGCCCGACGCTGACCTCGCGGGCGGGCTTCGCCGTCCACGTCGAGCACGGCCTGGAGCGGCTGGAGTCGGCCGACCTGATCGCCGTGCCGGCCTGCGCCCGCTACGAGACGCGGGACTTTCCGCCCGAGCTGCTCGAGGCCCTGCGCGACGCGGTCGACCGCGGGGCACGGGTGCTCAGCGTGTGCTCCGGCGTCTTCGTGCTCGCGGCGGCCGGACTGCTCGACGGCCGGCGCTGCGCCGTGCACTGGCACCACGCGGAGGAGCTCGCGCTCGCCTATCCTCGGCTGACGGTCGAGCCGGACGTCCTGTACGTCGACGAGGACCCGGTGATCACCTCCGCGGGCACCGCCGCCGGCATCGACGCCTGTCTGCACATCGTGCGCAAGGAGCAGGGCCCCGAGGTCGCCAACAAGATCGCCCGGCGCATGGTCGTACCGCCGCACCGGGACGGCGGGCAGGCGCAGTACATCGAGCGGCCGCTGCCCCGGTCGAAGTGCGACACCGTCGGCGAGGTGCTGGTGTGGATGGAGCGGCACCTCGACGAGGAGGTCACCGTCGAGCAGCTCGCCGAGCGCGCGCACATGTCCCCGCGCACCTTCGCCCGCCGCTTCCAGCAGGAGACGGGTACGACTCCCTACCGCTGGATCCTGCGCCAACGGGTGCTGCTGGCCCAGCGGTTGCTGGAGGCGACGGACGAGACGGTGGACGCGATCGCCGGCCGGGCGGGGTTCGGCACCGCGGCCGCGCTGCGTCACCAGTTCCTGCGCGCGGTCGGCACCACCCCGAACGCCTACCGGCGCACCTTCCAGGGCCCGGAGGCGGCCGCCTGACCTACGTCCTCGGCACGGGTTTCAGCAGAAGCCCGGCCGGCTTCAGCGTGATGCCCACCCGTGGGGTGTCGTCGGATCCGGGCACCTGCTCGAAGCGGTACTTCCGGGCCAGCGCCGCCGTGATCAGCGTCAGCTGGGCCATCGAGAAATGATCGCTCGGGCACTTCCGGTTACCCGTGCTGAACGGACTCATGGCGTGTTTCGGCACGGACCTGGCCCGCTCGGGACTCCAGCGCAGGGGATCGAACTCCTGGCTGTCGTCGTACGACTTCGGATCGCGCTGGATCGCGTACGGGCTGTACACGATGTCGGCCCCGGCCGGAATGCGACAGCCACCGAGTTCCGTGTCCCGCACCGCCCGCCGCGTCAATATCCACACGGCGGGCCGTAAACGCATGACCTCGATCACCAGATAGTTCGTGTACGTGAGGGCCCGGACGTCGTCGAATGCCACGGGACGTCCGCCGGTGACCGATTCGACTTCCGCGCACACCTTGTCCGCGTGTTCCGGGTGTGCGGCAAGAGCCTGGAGCAACCACATGACCGTGGCCGCGACGGTTTCGCTGCCGGGGGTGAGTATCGCGACGACCTGGTCGTGGACCTCCTGTTCCCCGATGGGCTCGCCATTCTCGTCCTTCGCCGCCAGCAATGCCGTCAGCAAATCGTCCGGCTTTTGACCGGATGCCCTGCGCTCGGCGACGATCTCGTCGACGAGGAGATGCAAATCGGCCAGCGCCCGATTGAATTTCCGGTTGGGCGGCAGGGGCAGCCGGTACAGCGGCCCGGCGGGTATCACCATCCGCCGGTACATGCCCCGGAAGACGGTGGCGAGCGCGACGCACAGCCGTTCGGCGCGCTCGTCCATGAAGTCCCCGCGCAGCAGACAGCGGGCCGCAACACGCACGGCGACCCGGAAGGCCTCGGAGGTGCAGTCGACGGTCTCACCGGGCCGCCAGCGCTCGGCGAGCGCATGCGCCTCCTCCTCCATGATCGGCCCGTACGCCGGGATCGCGTCGAGCCGGAAGGCGGGCTGGATGACGCGCCGCTGCCGCCGGTGCCGGGGGCCGTTCGCGGTGGCCACGCCCTCCTTGCCGACCAGTCCCTCCAGGGACTCCCACAGCGGGCCGGCAATGATGAAGTCCGGGTTGAGCGCCACCGCTCCGGTCAGTTCCGGGGTGGTGGGCGCGTACACCGTCTTGGGGCCCAGCCTGAGGCGTACGACATCGCCGTGCCGCCGGAGACCGGACATGAAGCTCAGCGGATCGCGGACCATCCGCCAGCCATGGCCGAGGACGGGGACGCGCCCGCCCGCGAACGGCGGCTCACGCAACTCGGGAGCCACCGTGGCTTCGGGTTTCACGGATTCGACGGTCATTTCTCACCTGCCGCTTCGTTGTTGACGTACGGGGGCGTGGACCGGTCGTCCCAGCTGTCGACCATGTAACGGCCGGACTCGTGGTGGAACCAGTAGACGGTGCTGAACCAGTTGCGCATATTGCGGACGCAGGCCCGGACGGCGGCGCTCAGTTCCTTTCCCCGCGCGGTTCCGTCGTCGAGGCCGTCCGCGAAACGGAGGGCGTCGGCCTCGGCGACGAGGAATGCGTCCACGCATTTCTCGACCAGCCGCCGCAGGTGCCGGATCGCCTCTTCGAGAGTCAGCCCCTCGTGCTTGATGAGACTGATGCCGAGATTGTGGACCTCGTCTCCCGCGATTTCCTTGGGCAGCGAACAGAGGTCGTTGTACCAGGCGGCGAATTCCTGGCTCAGCAGGGCCGCCCGCTGGTATGCCGGGTGTTTCCTCACCTCGCCCGGGAGTTCGCATCCCGCGCTCGGCTCCAGCAGATCCGTCCAGATCCAGTGCGCGAAGGTGAGGCGGCGCAGTGCCAGGTATTCCTTGACCGTGGGAATGGTTCCCCTGGTGCGATTGCGGAATTCCCGGTCGTAGGCCTCGATCACGTCGTGGAAGTGCCCGGCGAACCGGGTGTTCCACATCCGCGGCAGGAACGAGTACAGCCGCACCACGCAGTCGGCGAAGGCGGCGACCAGCGGATCCTCGTGGTGCAGATGATCCCGTGGGGAGTCGAGCGCCGCGTGCAACCGGAACCTCAGCCGCCGCCACGCGCGCGGACGGCGGTGGACGATGTCACGGTCGTGCCGGTCGTCCCAGACGAAGAACCACGCGCTGAAGTCCGCTATCGCCTGGAGGACCGCGTCGGGGGCGCCGAGGTAGTACCCCGCCATGAGGTCCGTGTAGCACAGTCCGTCGGCATATTCCGCCACCTTGTCCGCCGGCATGAGCCGCTTTTCCAGAAGCCAGGTACGGGTGTTCTCCTGGAGCCTGGGCCAATACGGATGCAGTTGCCTGGGAAACGCTGCCTCGATCACCGGGAGAGAGAGCGACGGTGGAACCGCGATCGCCGTCGGCGTCGATGTGGTGCTGTGTGGGAAAGCAGGCACGAACAAACCCCTTCCAGCCGCCAGTTGACGCATGCCCCTGCCGCTGAACCGGGCGTGCGCCGTTGCGTATCCCCGCCCTTCCCATTCAGCACCACAACTGACCATTCTGGGAACGGATTTGCTTCATTCACTACCCCACGGTGTCGGGATTCTCCCTATGTGTGACTCGAATCGGAACACTATGTGAGCACATCCGATCGAACGTGCGACGCACATGCGAACGGCGCCTGTTCGGGGAGTGATTCCTGAACAGGCGCCGTGCGGGCGGGAGTCGTGGGACGTCAGTCGTTCGCGACCACGGGGTAGCGGGGCTCGCTCTCGGCCATCTGCCGCAGCGCGTCCTTGCGTTCGCGCTTGGAGAGCCGGTCGATGTAGAGGTAGCCGTACAGATGGTCGGTCTCGTGCTGCAGACACCGGGCGAAGTAGCCGGTGCCACGGACCTTGACCGGGTTGCCCTTCTCGTCCTGCCCGGTGACCTCGGCGTAGTCGGGGCGGGCGAGCGGCGCGTACGCGGTGGGCACCGACAGACAGCCCTCGTTGCTGTCGTCGAGGCGGCGCTTGTCCGCGGGCAGGTCCACGAGCTTCGGGTTGCAGACGACACCCACGTGCCGCCGGCCCTCGTCGTCCTGGCAGTCGTACACGAAGACCTTCAGGTCGACGCCGATCTGGTTGGCGGCGAGGCCGACGCCCTCGGCGGTGCGCTGACTGGCGAACATGTCCGCGACCAGCTGGTCGAGCTCCTCACCGAACTCGGTGACGTCCTTGCACTCCTTGTGCAGGACGGGGTTCCCGACGACGGTGATGGGCCGCGAGGTGCCGCGCTCACGCCAGGCGTTCTCCCGCTCCTCGGTGTCCTCGGTGTCGATGACGAACCCCTCGTCGTCGACGGGGAGCACGCCCGCGTGCTGCTGATCGGTGTCCTGCTGGGCCATGACCTACGGATCGCCTTCCTGCACAAACAAAGAACATGGGGGGGTGTGATGCTGATACAGGGTACGGCGAATGTTCAGCAGACCTCTTCGAGATCCCGCCAGTCACGCGAATCCGGACTGTCCGCGACCCACCCGTCCAACAACCCCCGAACCAGCGAAGCCGGCGCAGCCACCCCGCACTCCCGCTCCGGCACCCACAGCTGACCGTCCGTGCGGTGCCCCAGCGGCCCCGGGTGTCCCGGTTCGCTGTGGTCATGGGGGTCCAGGTGCTCCCCGTCGCCCTCGTCCGACGGCATCCGTGACTCGGAGCACATCCGGCACAGCAACCGCACCGACGACGACCAGTCCTCCGCCGCGAACCCGGCGTCCGCCGCGAGCTGCTCCAGCGCGTCCCGGTCCGCCTCGGTGGCCGCCTCCAGGAGAACCACCCAGGTGGGGACGGGCGAAGGAGCCCACAGCTCGATCTCGTCGAAGACGGGGTACGCGTGCCCGGACGCCGTGGTCCGCTCACCGTGCGGTACCCCGTCGTGCAGCACGACCTCGCCCCAGCGCCGCCCGGAGGACGGCAGCGGGATGGACAGCACCTCGATCCGGGCCGGGTCGAGCCGCCGCCCCCAGACCACCTCGGCCTCCCCCTCGGGGGACAGCCGTACGGCCGCGCTGCCGAGGTCCATGCCGAGCGGCTCACCGGCGTCGGTGGCCCCACCGGGCACCCGCAGCCCGTACGCCTGCCAGGCCCGCCGGGCCAGCGACCAGTCCTGGAGCGCGGTCGCGGCGATGCCGACGTTCCACCAGTCGGGCGCCCCGGTCTCGCGGTCGAGCAGCGCCACGGCCCTGAGGCCGGCGGCCCGCGCCTGCTCCCAGTCGTGCCGGAACTTGTGGAGCAGGGCGAGGTTGAACCAGGACTCCGACAGCCACGGCTCCAGGTCCGCGGCACGTGTCAGCAGCGCGCCCGCGTCCTCGTACCGGCCGTCGCCGATCAGCGTGAACGCGCGGTCCGTGGCCTGCCGCCACGAGGCGGAGGGCCGGTGCCGTCCCTTGCCGAAGATCCTCACGATTCCCGCCTGCCAGTTCCGTCGAGTGGGCTGGCTGTGCCCCCGGACACCCTCTCTCTCGCATCCAACCACGTGTGCTTGGAAGGGCGCTCATTACCCATGGGTTACCCCGTCACGGGGGAGGTCAGACAGTCTCTCGACAGCACCCTGGCCAGCGCCTCCACGACCTCCGGAGCGTAGTCCCCCGCGGTGCCCAGGCGCAGCTCCTCGAGCGCGGTCAGTGCCCCGCCGGGTCCGGCGTCCCGCGCCTTCTCCTCGTACGCGTTCACGGCCCGCACGATCCGCGCGGCCAGCGGCTGCTCCCGGCAGGGGTCGGCCTGGCGCTCCACGACCACGGCGACGGCCGCGTCCACCCCCGTCTGCCGTACGACGGCCCCGCCGAGGAGCGCGATACGGCGCTGTTCGGCGAGGGGCAGGTCCGCGGTGGCGCCCGCGGGCACCGGGTCGACGAGGCTCAGCTGGCCGATGTCGTGCATGAGGGCGGCGTACTCCAGGACGGTGAGCTCGGGCCGGGACAGTCCCAGGTCGCGCCCCACCTCCCGGCTGAGCGCGGCGACCCTGCGGGCGTGCCCGGCGGGCGTGTACCCGGCTATCTCGGTGGCGCGGGCGAGGGAGGCGATGGTCTGCCGGTAGGTGGAACGGACGGCGGCGTACCGGCGGACGGAGAGCTGGGTGAGCAGCAGCGGCACCGAGAAGACGGGCAGCGCCCACGGTCCCGCGACGGCGACCGCGAGCGCCATCACGGCCCCGGTGGCCACGACGGCGGACCCGATGCCGAGCAGGGCCCGCAGCTCGTCCCTGAGCAGCGGGCCGAAGGGCCAGCGGGTGCGGGAGTGCGCCAGGGCGGCCGCCAGCACGGCGTCGCACAGCGCGGTGAGCGAGAGCAGGGCGAGCAGGAGCAGGGCGTACGCGGGACCGCTCCACTGCGCGAAGGTCCCCTGGTTGTACAGGGGTTGGAAGCACACGGCGGCGAATCCGACGGTCAGGACGCGGCGGGCGAGCTGGTCGGCGGTGGGACCCTGTCCGCGTCCGACGTGCGGCACGCTGCCGACGAGGGAGGCGGCGAGGACGACGGTGACGACCTGGGCGGCGCCGTGATGTGTGGGCGCACCGGCGTTCTCGCCGAGCAGGGCGTACGACAGCGCCCCGGCGGCACCGAGGGGCGCGGCCTCCCTGACGTGGGGGCCGCTGCGCCGGTTGAGCTCGCCGACCGCGATCAGCACCCCGAAGGTGAGGGCGGTACCGCGCTCCTCGAGACCGGTCCACAGGACGAAGGCGAGCGAGCCGGTGGCGAGGAGGGCGGCGGAGGTGTGGACCAGGGTGAGGAGGGGCGGCACCCGGCAGGATGCCTGCGGGGCCCTCACCGGCGTACCCCCGACCGCCCCGTGACCGCCGGACGAGGACGCGGCACACCGGGCTCGTCGGCCGTTACCGCCGGATGCCAGCCGTGCCGGGACAGGGCGCGGACGAGGGCCGTCACCATCCGTGGGTCGAACTGGCTGCCCGCGCACCGCTCCAGCTCCTCCAGCGCGGCGCCGACGGGCCGGGCGCGACGGTAGGACCGGGTGGACGTCATCGCGTCGAAGGCGTCGGCCACCGCCACCACCCGTGCGGACTCCGGGATCTGACCCCCTGTCAGTCCGTACGGGTACCCGCTCCCGTCCAGCCGCTCATGGTGGTGCAGTACGGCGGCGCGGGCCTCCCCGAGGAAGGAGATGCCCCGGACCATCTCGTGCCCGTACTCGGGATGCAGCTCGATGATCCGCCGTTCCTGCGGGGTCAGCGGCCCGTCCTTCCTGAGCAGCCGCGTCGGCACGCCGAGCTTTCCGACGTCGTGCAGGATCCCGGCGAACCGCAGCACCTCGATCCGGGCGTCGTCCATGCCGAGCTCCCGCGCGATCATCATCGACGCCTGCCCGACCCGCTCGCTGTGCCCGCGTGTGTACTCGTCCTTGATGTCGACGGCCTGCACCAGCGCCCGGATGGTGGCCTGGTGGGCGGCGCGTTCCCGGTGGTACTGCGCGAACACCCACCAAGACACGCACATCGGCAGCAGCACGAGCAGCGCGGCGACGGGACCGTAGGGACTGCGCCACAGGACGGCCATCATGAGCCCGGCCAGCCCGTGTACGGCGACGGGGGCGAGGGAGCGGAGGAACAGGCCGCGCCAGGCCCGCCGTACGGGAATCCTCTCGGCGAGCGCCAGGATCCCCCCGTCCAGCAGGCTCAGCACCAGGCAGAAGACGAGCACCGCGACCCCGGCCGGGACCAGCGCGTACGGGAAGTCGGAGGCCACGACGGCGTCCCGGCCGCCCGTCGCCCCGTGCACCCGTGCGGCCGCCCACACGCCCACCGCGAGCTGCGCGGCCCGCCAGAGACGGCGCAGCCCGCGCGGACGCTGCTCGACCGGGGACAGCAGCGCCCCCGGCAGGGCCACGAGGGCGGCGGCCGGGGGCGGCAGCAGAAAGGCACCGGCCAGCAGGACGGGATAAATGGTGCCGGCGAACCGCCGGCGCGCGGCGGCCTGCTCACATCCGGCGGAGAGCGCGGCGAGCAGCGCGACCTCCCACCAGGGGGTGCGTACGGCCGGCAGCGGCAGCAGACAGAGCAGCGCGGCAACGGCGACACAGGCGACGAACGCACGCGCGCGTGCCGGTACCGCCTCCATCTCGCCCCTCCAGCCCCAGGTCCGCACAGCTGCGAGGAGCCTAGGACGGCGAGGGGAGGCGGTGTGGGCTGATCACCTGCCGATTAGCACGTTCGAGTGAACGGCGACCGGACCGCTCAGGACTCCTGCGGTGTCACCGGCGAAGCCGTCACGTCGTGCTCGGGCACGGCCTGTCCTGAGCGGATCAGGTCGAGCCGCCCCAGCACCTTGGAGCGCAGGTCGGTCGGCACGTCGTCATGGCCGCAGCACCGCTTGACGAGCTTCTTCACGGCCTCTTCGAGACCGTACTTCTCCAGGCACGGAGAGCACTCGTTGAAGTGCTGCTTGAACTTGACGCGATCGACGTCCGGCATCTCACTGTCGAGGAACTCGTAGAGATGATCGAGTACCTCACTGCAGTCCGTCTCGTGCGGCTCTCCGCAGCTCATGAGCCCGAGCCTTTCGCTTCGTTCGACTCTCCGGCACCGGCCGGGACGAGCCCGCGCTCACGGGCGTAGTCCTCGAGCATGCCGCGCAGTTGACGGCGGCCCCGGTGCAGTCGGGACATCACCGTTCCGATGGGTGTCCCCATGATGTCCGCGATCTCCTTGTACGCAAAGCCCTCTACGTCAGCGAGGTAGACGGCGATGCGGAATTCCTCGGGGATCGCCTGGAGCGCTTCCTTCACGTCCGAGTCGGGCAGGTGGTCGAGCGCCTGCGACTCGGCGGAGCGCAGACCGGTCGACATGTGCGACTCGGCGCGGGCGAGCTG
The DNA here is from genome assembly GCF_044456945.1 of Streptomyces sp. NPDC050759. Taxonomy (NCBI): domain Bacteria; kingdom Bacillati; phylum Actinomycetota; class Actinomycetes; order Kitasatosporales; family Streptomycetaceae; genus Streptomyces; species Streptomyces sp. NPDC050759. The sequence continues at coordinate 78,020 of NZ_JBITGI010000009.1, forward strand.
CCAGTCCTCGATCTCCTCGGCCGCGGAGCGCTGGGGTTCGCGCTGCTTCTTGCGGTACGAGTTGATGAACGTGTTGGTGAGGATCCGGTACAGCCACGCCTTGAGGTTGGTCCCCTCGCGGAACTGGTGGAAGGACGCGTACGCCTTGGCGTACGTCTCCTGCACCAGGTCCTCGGCGTCGGCCGGGTTGCGCGTCATACGCAGAGCGGCCGAGTACATCTGGTCGAGGAATTCGAGCGCGTCCCGCTCGAAGCGCGCGGTGCGCTCCGCAGTCGACTCCGTGCTCGCGCCCTGGCCCTCGGGCTGCTCCGCCTGGCCGTTGTCGGTCCCAGCGTCGATCCCAGTGACCGGACCCACCTCCTCAAGATTCCGGGCAGCAACGAAACCGGTGCCACCGGAATTGGAGGATAGACGACTTCCCGTCCCGGCCGCCCCCCGAATCGGGGTGGTCTTGGCCGCATGCAGCACCGTCCAGTCCAGGTCAGCGCGACTGGTGCGCCTCGGGCAGAAGGTCGAACCCATGCGGCGGACTTCCTCTCGTACGGCGATCTGCGCTGTTCCTCAGCGCTTCTGTCCGCCTCAACAGAGGTCCGCGGCTCAGCATTCCCGGGCCTTTACCCCAGTGACCCGACCCACTTCAAGACCGCGTCGGTGATAACCGTCACGGCCTCCTCCTGCGTGATCTCCGCCCGCTTCGCCACGGCGAAGCCATGATCGCCGTACGGCACCTCGACCAGTTCGAAGGATCCGTCCGGGAACTCCTCCGGCTTCCCGAACGGGTCGTTGCCGCCCTGGACGACCAGGGTGGGCACCCCGGATCCGAGCAGCTCCCCGGCGCGGGACTTCTCCGGCCTGCCCGGCGGGTGCAGCGGGAAGCTCAGGGCGAGGACGGCGGCGGCGCCCAGCTCCACGGCCGTACGGCAGGCGACCCGGGCCCCGGCACTGCGCCCGCCGGAGATCACCGGCAGGCCGGGCCCCACGAGCGAGGGCCAGACGCCCCGCCATCCCACGTCCAGCGTCTTCGGAGCCGGCGCGACCTTCTTGCCGGCCACCCGCCAGGGCTGCTCGACCAGAGCGACGCTCACGCCCTGGCCGGGGAGCACGTGGGCGAGCGCCTGGAGCTCCCGTGCCTCGATGCCGCCGCCGGCGCCATGGCCGGCGGCCAGCACGAGCCGCGCCTGCCGCGCCGGGTGCCAGGTGATGCGGGCGTCCCCGGCCTCGGTGCTGATGATCTCGGTCTTCACACCAGAAGGCTAGAAGAGAGTGCCCTCTTCCGGCCCCTCCAGCTCCTTGAGCAGCTCCGGCCCGTTGTTGCGGACGTTGCTGACGGCGGTGGAGACCGGGTAGGCCCGCATGAGCCCCTCGGGCGGGGGCGCGAGCAGCGAGCGCAGGTCCTCCACGTCCGTGCGGGACGGGTCGAGCCAGGTGTCCCAGCGGTCCGGGGTCAGCATCAGCGGCATCCGGGGGTGGATGTCGACGAGGGACCGCGGGCCGTCGGCCGGGGAGACGGCCAGCGGGCCCGTCTCCGCCTCCGTGGTGATCACGGAGCAGGTCGCCCACCAGGCCTGCGGATGGTCGTCGGGCAGCGTCTTGTCGCGCCAGAACTCGTACAGTCCGGCCATCGCGAACACCGAACCGTCGGCGGGCAGCACGAAGTAGGGCTGCTTGCGCGGCCGCTTCTTCTTCCCCTCGACCTCCAGCTCCCGCTCGCCGGAGCCGGTGACCCACTCGTAGTAGCCGTCGGCCGGGATGATGCAACGGCGGGTGGCGAAGGCCCTCTTGTACGACGGCTTCTCGTGCACGGTCTCCGCGCGCGCGTTGATCATCCGGGCAGCGCCCTCGGGGGACTTCGACCAGCTCGGGACCAGCCCCCACTTCAGCTTCCGCAGCTGCCGAACCGGTCGCGGGTCCTCGGCGTCCTTGAGGGGACGGTCGAGGACGGCGTAGACCTCCTTGGTCGGGGCCACGTTGTAGTCGGGCTCCAGGGTCTCTTCCGGGTCCCACTTCTCGATCTCAAAGATTCCTGCGAGATCCTCGGGCCCACGACTCGCTGCATACCGTCCGCACATACGTGCCACACTGCCAGACTCCGTACGAGGAGAGGGAGCCACCGGGAAACATGGACAGCACCGCATCGACCGCGCTGCCCGACCTTTGGGACCGCCTCGTCGGCCTGCAGCCCGACCCCGACCTGTGGGTGGTGCTGGCCACCATGGTGGCGGCGCTCGCCATAGTTGTCCCGCATACGCTGTGGCGGCTCTCGCGCAACGCCATCACCATCGCCCACGAGGGCGGCCACGGCCTGGTCGCCCTGCTCACGGGGCGTCAGCTCACCGGCATACGGCTGCACTCCGACACCAGCGGACTGACGGTCAGCCGGGGCAAGCCGCACGGGATCGGCATGATCCTCACGGCGGCGGCCGGTTACACCGCTCCCCCGCTGCTCGGCCTCGGCGGCGCCGCCCTGCTGGCCGCCGGCCGGATCACCCTGCTGCTGTGGGCGGCGACGGCCCTGCTGGTGGTGATGCTGGTGATGATCCGCAACGCGTACGGGGCGCTGACGGTGGTGCTCACGGGCGGCACCTTCGTGGTGGTGTCCTGGCTCGCCGGGCCCCAGGTGCAGGCGGCGTTCGCGTACGCGGTGGTGTGGTTCCTGCTGCTCGGCGGGGTGCGTCCGGCCTTCGAGCTCCAGACGAAGCGGGCGCGGGGCGGCGCCGGCGACTCGGACGCGGACCAGCTCTCCCGCCTCACCAACGTCCCGGCGGGGCTGTGGCTGTTCCTGTTCCACGCGGTGAGCCTGTGCTCCTTGATAGGCGGCGGAAGGTGGTTGCTGGAGGTGTGACCAGCCGACTCATGGGTGCGGGTCCTGCTCCGCCGCGCGGCGCGACCAGCCGCGACGGCGCGGCCCCGACGGACGACCCCCCACTAAAGTGGACCCCATGGCCTCGAACCCCGCAGACACCGCCCTCTGGCCCGCCCCCCATGCGAGCGCAGCCGTCGACGCGACGGTCCACGTGCCGGGGTCGAAGTCAGTCACCAACCGAGCCCTCGTGCTGGCCGCCCTCGCCTCCGAGCCCGGCTGGCTGCGCCGCCCGCTGCGTTCCCGGGACACCCTGCTGATGGCGGGCGCCCTGCGGGCGATGGGCGTGGCGATCGAGGAGGGCGTGGGCCCGGACGGCTCGGGCGAGGCCTGGCGGGTGCTTCCGACGGGCCTCGCCGGCCCGGCCACGGTCGATGTCGGCAACGCCGGCACGGTGATGCGCTTCCTGCCCCCGGTCGCCGCGCTCGCCGACGGCCCGATCCGCTTCGACGGCGACCCGAGGTCGTACGAACGCCCTTTGACCGGTGTGATCGACGCCCTGCGCGTCCTCGGTGCCCGGATCGACGACGACGGCCGCGGCGCGCTGCCACTCACGGTGCACGGCGGGGGCGCCCTGGACGGCGGCCCGGTCGAGATCGACGCGTCCTCGTCGTCCCAGTTCGTGTCGGCGCTCCTGCTGTCCGGCCCGCGCTTCAACCAGGGCGTCGAGGTCCGCCACGTCGGCTCGGCCCTGCCGTCGATGCCGCACATCCGGATGACCGTGGACATGCTGCGGGCGGTGGGCGCCCAGGTGGACACCCCGGAGTCGGGCGGCGAGCCGAACGTCTGGCGGGTCACGCCGGGCGCCCTGCTGGGCCGGGACCTCACCGTCGAGCCCGACCTCTCCAACGCGCAGCCGTTCCTGGCGGCGGCGCTGGTGACCGGCGGCAAGGTCGTCGTCCCGGACTGGCCGCACCGCACCACCCAGCCCGGTGACCGGCTGCGCGAGATCTTCACCGAGATGGGCGGTTCCTGCGAACTCACCGAGTACGGCCTGGTGTTCACCGGTTCGGGTGCGATCCACGGCATCGATGTCGACCTCGGCGAGGTCGGCGAGCTGACCCCCGGCATCGCGGCCGTGGCGGCCCTCGCGGACTCCCCCTCCAGCCTGCGCGGGGTGGCCCATCTGCGTCTGCACGAGACGGACCGGCTGGCCGCGCTCACCAAGGAGATCAACGAACTCGGCGGTGACGTCACCGAGACGGCCGACGGTCTGCACATCCGCCCGCGCCGGCTGCACGGCGGGATCTTCCACACCTACGAGGACCACCGCATGGCCACGGCCGGCGCGATCATCGGCCTCGCGGTCGAGGGAGTACAGATCGAGAACGTCGCGACGACGGCCAAGACCCTGCCGGACTTCCCCGACCTGTGGAGCGGGATGCTCGGGAGCGAGAAGGCGTAGGGGACTCACGCCATGCGCCGCTACGGCAAGCACACCGACGAGGACGACATCCGCAGCCGCCCGAACCGCAAGGGCAACCGGCCGCGTACGAACATCCGCCCCAAGCACGAGGAAGCCGTCGAGGGCATGGTCCTCACCGTCGACCGGGGCCGTCTGACCTGTCTGGTCGACAACAGGGTCGTCATGGCGATGAAGGCCCGCGAACTGGGCCGCAAGGCCGCGGTCGTCGGAGACCGGGTGGACATCGTCGGCGATCTCTCAGGCGAGAAGGACACCCTGGCCCGCATCGTCCGCATCTCACCGCGCACCTCGGTCCTGCGCCGCACGGCGGACGACGACGATCCGTACGAGCGCGTGGTGGTCGCCAACGCCGACCAGCTCGCCATCGTCACGGCCCTCGCCGACCCGGAACCCCGTCCCCGTCTGATCGACCGCTGCCTGGTGGCCGCCTTCGACGGCGGCCTGACCCCCCTGCTGGTCCTGACCAAGTCGGACCTCGCCCAGCCCGACAAGCTGCTGGAGCTGTACGGCCACCTGGACATCCCGTACGTCGTCACCAGCCGCGAGGAGTTGGAGAACGGCGGCGCTGCGGACGTGGTGCGCGAGCACCTCGACGGCAAGATCACTGCCTTCGTCGGTCACTCGGGCGTGGGCAAGACGACACTGGTCAACACGCTGGTCCCGGTGGAACAGCGCCGGGTGACGGGTCATGTGAACGCGGTGACCGGCCGCGGCCGCCACACCACGACGTCGGCGCTGGCGCTTCCCCTGGCGGGCGACGCCGGCTGGGTGATCGACACCCCCGGCGTACGGTCGTTCGGCCTCCACCACGTGGACCCCTCCCGCGTGATCCTCGCGTTCCCCGACCTGGTCCCGGGAACCGAGGGGTGTCCGCGCGCGTGCAGTCATGATGAGCCGGACTGCGCGCTGGACGCGTGGGTGGCCGAGGGGCACGCCGATCCGGCCCGGTTGTACTCCCTGCGGCGGCTGCTCTCGACGCGGGAGCGGACAGAGGGCGACTGAGAGAGGGCGGGGGACTGACCTCCGCATTGTTTGGGTGTACGCGAGTTCGGTAAGTGCATAATCGCACCGAGCCGGACATACGGGAGGACAGCACATGGCGTGGCTGCTGGTGGTGGTGGCCGGGTTGCTGGAGACCGGTTTCGCCGTGTGTCTGAAGCTTTCCCACGGTTTCACCCGACTGTGGCCGACGATCGCGTTCTGCATCTTCGCCCTCGGCAGCTTCGGCCTGCTGACCCTGTCCCTGAAGAAGCTGGACGTCGGCCCCGCGTACGCGGTGTGGACCGGCATCGGCGCGGCGGGCACCGCGATCTACGGAATGATCTTCTTCGACGACCTCGTCTCCACACTGAAGATCGTCTCGATCAGCCTGGTGATCATCGGCGTGATCGGACTCCAGCTGTCGGGGTCCTCCCACTAAGGGTCACGAGGGCCCTTCACACCGGCTGCCGGTGCAGCGCGCTCCGCACCAGGTCTCCGACCCCGCCCTCACCCGGCGGGGCCGCCACACAGGACAGGGCGAGCCGGACGGCCAGTTCACAGGAGCGGGCGAGGTCGGGGACGTCCGACTTGTACACCCCGGGTCCGGAGAGGGCGGACACGGCACGGTCGCGCACCAGTGCCACGAAGTCGCCGGGCGACGGCAGCGCTCCGTCGGCCCGGCGCTGCGCCGGCACCGCGGAGGAGGACGGCACCGCGGAGAGCGTCGGCGAGGGCAGCCGCTCACTCCAGCAGCCGGTGAGCATGGCCCGTACCAGCGCGTTCTCCCGGGCGGAGGCGGTGGTCCACTCGGCGGTCGCGGTCAGCCGCTCCCGGGCGTCGCCGTGCGTGGTGAGCGCCCGGTCGACGCCGACGAGATACCCGTCGGCCTCTCGTCTGACCAGCGCGCGGGCCAGCCCTTCCTTGCTCCCGAACTCGTTGTACAACGTCTGCCGGGACACTCCGGCCGTCGCGGCGACATCCACCATCCTCACGGCGGACCACGGCCGACGCGCCAACGCCGTATAAGCGGCGTCCAGCAGCGATTCCCGCGCAGCAGGCATCAGCGCCTCCCAGGGAGCAAGCAGCTCTGCGCCCAGATTTGACGCGCACGGGAGCACTGTCAAGGGTTCGCGAGGACAGGAAGGGGCGCACGCGGCGGCGCCTCACGAGCGTGGGCGCCCGAAACCGGGCCCTGTCTGCACGAACCCCCGCAGCGTCCACACACCGGGCCCGCTGGCCCCGTACCGACACCGACAGATACCGTTCGCAACATGCCCGACTACCTCGACGACCTCAGCCTCGCCCATGTCCTCGCGGACGCGGCCGACGCGACCACCATGGCCCGCTTCAAGGCACTGGACCTCAAGGTCGAGACCAAGCCGGACATGACCCCGGTCAGCGAGGCGGACAAGGCGGCGGAAGAACTCATCCGCGGCCACCTCAAGCGCGCCCGTCCCCGCGACGCCATCCTCGGCGAGGAGTTCGGCATCGAGGGCACCGGCCCCCGCCGCTGGGTCATCGACCCCATCGACGGCACCAAGAACTACGTACGGGGCGTTCCCGTCTGGGCCACGCTGATCTCCCTGATGGAGGCGGCGGAGGGCGGCTACCAGCCCGTCGTCGGCGTGGTCTCCGCCCCCGCCCTCGGCCGCCGCTGGTGGGCCGCGAAGGGGCACGGCGCCTACACGGGGCGCAGCCTCTCCGCCGCCTCGCGCCTGCGCGTCTCCCGGGTCGGCAAGCTCTCGGACGCCTCGTTCGCTTACTCCTCTCTCACCGGCTGGGAGGACCAGGGCCGCCTCGGCGGCTTCCTGGACCTGACCCGCGAGGTGTGGCGCACGCGCGCGTACGGCGACTTCTGGCCGTACATGATGGTCGCCGAGGGCTCGATCGACCTCTGCGCGGAGCCGGAGCTCTCCCTCTGGGACATGGCGGCGAACGCGATCGTCGTCACGGAGGCCGGCGGCACCTTCACCGGCCTCGACGGCCGCCCCGGCCCGCACAGCGGCAACGCGGCTGCTTCGAACGGCCTGCTCCACGACGAGTTCCTGGGTTATCTCAACGAGCGCTACTAGCGCCCCTCCACCGGAGGCCCAGGGGCGCTTCCAAGGAGCACATCTGAGCGCGCACGCCCTCAATCGGCGGCGCGCGCCCTCTTGTTGACCCTCGCTTTACCTGCGACTCTGAGAGGACCCTCATTTGTGAACTTGTGAACCGGTGAACTAACACCGGCTCCCAGGAGGTGACTGCGAACCCATGCTCGTCCGCGACGCCATGAGCACGGTGGTCCTCACCATCGGCCCCGCCCACACTCTCCGCCAGGCCGCCGCCCTGATGTCCACCCGCCGGGTGGGCGCGGCCGTGGTCCTCGATCCCGACGGCACCGGTATCGGCATACTGACCGAGCGCGACATCCTCAACTCCGTGGGCCTCGGCCAGAGCCCGGACGCGGAGTACGCCCATGCCCACACCACCACCGACGTCGTCTTCGCCGCCCCGACCTGGACCCTGGAGGAGGCGGCGCACGCGATGACCCACGGCGGCTTCCGGCACCTCATCGTCCTGGACCACGGCGAGCCCGCGGGCATCGTCTCGGTCCGCGACATCATCCGCTGCTGGGCGCCTGTCCGACAGCGTGTGCCGGCCCGCTCCTGATCTGGACTCGATCCAAATCCAGTAGGCATCCAAAATCACACCCATTCGGATTCTGGTCCCTTGCTGTTAGGCTGGGACGCATGAGCGACCTTTTGGAACGACTGCGCGGCCGCGGCTGGCGGATGACCGCGCAGCGGCGCGTCGTGGCCGAGGTCCTCGACGGCGAACACGTCCACCTGACGGCCGACGAGGTCCACGCGCGCGCCGTGGCCAAGCTGCCCGAGATCTCCCGGGCGACCGTCTACAACACGCTGGGCGAGCTGGTCAGCCTCGGCGAGGTGCTCGAGGTCGCCACCGACAAGCGCGCCAAGAGGTACGACCCGAACGCCCACCGACCGCACCACCACCTGGTCTGCGCCCAGTGCGGCGCCATCCGGGACGTCCACCCCACGGGCGACCCGCTGACCGAGCTTCCCGACTCGGAGCGTTTCGGCTTCACCGTCTCGGGCGTCGAGGTGACGTACCGGGGCGTCTGCCCGAACTGCGCGGCGGCGTAACAGCCTTCACGGCAGCACGAAGCCCCGGCATCCTTCGCGGACGCCGGGGCTTTGTGCTGCCCACGGGGTTCCTGAATCTGACGGACCGTCATATCGTCGTGCGGCCACCCCCTCTCCGTACCGAACTCCGCAAGGAGCAACCGTGGGAGATCCGCACCCCGACCCCACCGCGGGAGAGCCGCAGCCCGCCCCGGAGCCATCGCAGCCCACCGCGGGAGAACCGCCACCGCAGCCCACCCCGGACCCTCCGCGCCCCAAACTCCACGCCACCGCCCTGACCCGCACCTTCGGCCGCCCGCCCCGCTCCGTCGAAGCCCTCGGCCCGCTCGACCTCACCGTCGACCCGGGCGAGTTCGTCTGCCTGGTCGGCCCCTCGGGCTGCGGCAAGTCGACGCTGCTGCGCATCGCCGCGGGCCTGCTCCGCCCGAGCACGGGCACCCTGGAGATCCGCACGACGGCACCGCGCCCGGCTGCCATGATCTTCCAGGACTACGGCATCTACGACTGGAAGTCCGTCCGCGCCAACGTCCGCTTCGGCCTGGACATCCAGCGCGTCCCACGCCGCGAGGCGAACACCCGTGCCGACGAGTGGCTGGCCCGCATGGGCCTGTCGGACTTCGCCGACGCGTACCCGGCGACCCTCTCCGGAGGCATGCGCCAGCGGGTCGCGATAGCGCGCGCCCTCGCCGTAGGGCCCGAACTGCTCCTGATGGACGAGCCGTTCGCGGCCCTGGACGCCCAACTCCGCATGATCCTCCAGGACGAGTTGCTGGAGATCACACAAACCCTCTGTACCACCACCCTGTTCATCACCCACAGCCTGGAGGAGGCGATCGTCCTCGGCGACCGCGTCCTGGTGATGTCCGCCCGCCCGGGCCGGCTGATCGCCGAACACCGGCCGCCCTTCCCCCGCCCGCGGACCGGCGACATCCGCTCGGCGCCCGAATTCACGTCCCTGAAGAGCGAGTTGTGGGACCTGCTGCGCAAGGAGGCGATACCGGCATGACGACCGTGGCTCCCGAGAAGGTCTCCGTACTCGTACGTCGCCCGGGCCCGGAAGAGCTGCACCCGGTACGCACCCACCGCCGCAGACGAGCCCTGGAACTGACCCTGGCGACAGCGGTCCCCCTGCTCCTGGTCCTGCTGTGGCAACTGGCCGCCACCCAGGCCTGGCTGGACGACCGCGTCTACCCCGCCCCCTCCACGATCCTCGCCGACGGCTGGGACCGCGCGGCGGCCGGAGACCTGTGGCCGGACGTATGGGCGACCACGAAACGCGTCCTGGCGGGCTACGCGATCGGCACGGCCACGGGCTACGCCCTGGGCCTCCTGATGGGCTCGCTGCCCCTGGTGAGGGCAGCCCTGGAACCCCTGCTGGACGCCCTGTACGTAGTACCGAAACTGGCCCTCCTCCCCGTCTTCCTGAACATGTTCGGCCTGGGCGAGGGCCCCCAGATCGCCCTGGTGGCGGCGACGGTCTTCTTCTTCGTGTGGATCCAGACGATGTCGGCGGTGATCGCGATCCCCTCCGGCCACCGCGACGCGGGCCAGGTCTTCGGCGCCTCGCCGTGGCAGATGTTCCGCCACGTCCTGCTCCCCGCCTCCCTCCCGTCCGTCCTGGTCGGCGCCCGGATCGCGGCGGGCGTGGCGGTCCTGGTGATCGTCGCCTCGGAACAGATCGCCGCGACGAACGGCCTGGGCCACCTGATCTTCGACTCACGCGCCCTGTTCCAGAACGACGTGATGTTCGTCGGCATCGTCTGCGTGGCCGCCCTGGGAGTCCTCTTCTCCGAACTCGTCCGCATCGTGGGCCGCCTGCTCACGCCCTGGGCACCCAGGGACCGCGGAAGGGGCCAGTCGTGAAAACACGGTTCTACGGCGCAGCACTGACCGCAGCCGTCCTGCTGACGTCGACAGCCTGCACGGCGTCACATGACTCGACGAGCTCGGAGTCCAAGGCGGGCGGGGGTGGGACACGGACCGTCCGCCCGGTGGCGGGCTGCGGCGCGCACTCCTGGACGGACCCCGCCGACCTCTCCCCGACCCGCACCCCGGCCCGCTGCGAGCCCGGCACTCCCGCCCCCGCCCCGCTCCCCGAGCCCCGCAAGATCACCATAGCCACGGGCACCCTGAGCGCGGAGTACGTGGCACCCCTCCAAGTGGCGCTGGACAAGGGCGAGTTCAAGAAGGAGGGCCTGGACGTCACCCTGAAGGTGCTGCCGACCCCCGACTCGCTGCCCCTCCTCGCCAAGGGCGACATCGACGCGCTGTGGGCGGCCCCCGAGGCGGCGGTCATGAACGGCCTCCGGGGCGGTTTCGACATCCGCTGGGTCGCCGCGAACTTCTCGCCCGACCCGAAGTCGAAGAGCGGCCTGTGGGTACGCCTGAAGGACGGCGAGAGCGGCGACCAGGTGAAGATGGCCGGCCGCAGGATGGGCACGATGATCGGCAAGGGCTCGGTGATCGCGTATCCCATGGAGAAGGCCCTCGAAAGCCACGGGGGCGGCCTCGACGAGATCCAGTACCAGCAGCTCGGTTCGGCCGACGTCCTCACGGCCCTGCAGAACGGCGGCGTCGACTCGGCCTGGCTCCTGGACCCGGTCTGGCGCAGGGTCGACGGCGAGCCCGGCTACGCCTTCCTGGGCGGCCAGCCGCTCGGCGAGCCCCTGGGCGGCATGCTCTACGGTCCCGGCCTGCTGAACGACGACGTGGACGCCGGGGTCGCCCTGCTGCGGGCCTACATCCGCACGGTGAACACCTACTTCGCGGCCGACTACAAGTCGGATGCGACCTTCGTCACCTACCTGGCGAAACTCCTGAAGACCGACGAGGCCGTCCTCAGATCCACCCCGTCCCTGCGCATGGACTGGGAGATCAGGTCCGGCACGACAGACCGCCTGCAGGCGGCGTACACGTCACAGGGCGTGGCGGAGGGCGAGCCGCTGCCGGAATCGAAGACGGTGAACAGAAGCCTGTACGAGGAGGCGGTGGGTCACCGCCCCTGAGAAACACCGAGGGCCGGAACCCTTTCGGATTCCGGCCCTCGGCCATCAGTAGCGGGGACAGGATTTGAACCTGCGACCTCTGGGTTATGAGCCCAGCGAGCTACCGAGCTGCTCCACCCCGCGGCGATGAATGCAACGTTACGTGAAGGAGGAGGCCAGAGGCAAATCGCTTCCGGCGCCCCGCCGTGCACCGCTACGCCGACAGCTCCTCACGGAGCGCGTCCCGCAGCCGAGCGGCCCGCTCGGACACCTCGGCCGGCCCCAGGGCCACCGCCCGATCGGCCCACCGCTGCCCCTCGGCCAGCTCACCCCGACGCGCGTAGACGAGCGCCAACCGCAGCGCCGCCCGCCCGTGCCCCGCGTCGGCCGCCCGTGTCCACCACACGGCGGCCTCCGGATCGCTCCCCTCCCTGGCGAGCAGCAGCCCCAGATTGAAGGCTCCGTTCCGGGACCCCGCCTCCGCGGCCTCCCGGTACCACCGGGCCGCCTCCACGACATCGCCCCGACCGGCGGCGAGCATGCCCACCCGCACCTGAGCGCGCCGATGCCCCTGGGAGGCCGCCCGCTCGTACCACTCCTCGCACTCGCTCTTCCCCGCGTGCACCGGCTCACCGAGCGAGTGCGCGGGCACCGGCGGCCGCCGGGCGTCCAACACGGTCGCCAGCCGGTACGCGGCCTCCGCGCTGCCGCCCCCCGCCGCACACCGAAGGTGCCGCTCGGCCTCGGTCTCGTCCCCGTCCCGCAGCCGGGCGATGCCCACCTGCAGCGCGGCCTCGGTGTGTCCGGCGGCAGCCGCCCGCTCGTACCACCGCAGCGCGAGGGCCTCCTCGCCCCGCCCGGCGAACAGGATCCCGAGGTTGAACGCGGCGTCCACGCTCCCGGCCTCCGCGGCCTTGGAGAACCAGGGCTCCGCCCCGGCCGTGTCCCCGCCCTGGAGCAGCAGGATGGCGAGCGCGTTGGCCGCCTCCCGGTGCCCCGCGTACGCGGCCCGCCGGTACCACTGCTCGGCCTGCGCGGTCCGCCCCTGCTCGGCGCAGAGCAGCCCCAGGTTGTACGCGCCGTTGTCGTCACCGGCGTCCATCGCCGCCCGGTACCAGCGCTCGGCGGTCTGCGACTCGCCGCGCTCGGCGTGCAGGGCGCCCAGCGCGTTGGCCGCGTTGCCGTCCCCGTCCTGGGCCGCGCGCAGCCACCACACGGCGGCGCTCTCGGTGTCACCGGCGTCCCGCAGCAGGAACCCGAGGGCGCAGGCGGCCCGCGCCTCCCCGTCCTTCGCGGACGTCAGATACCAGCGTCCGGCCTCCTTGAGCGCACCGCGCCGCTCCAGTATCGCCCCGAGATGGAGCGCCGCCCGGCGGTGCCCCCGCGCGGCGGCCTGCCGGTACCACTGCTCGGCCTCGGCCCCGGCGCCGTGGTCGTCCCCGACGTCCTCCTCGGGACCCAGCCGACGGTCGAGCGAGCGCGCCAGCCGATAGGCGGCCTCCCGGTGCCCCCGCTCGGCGGCGATCCGCATCCACTGCTCGGCGCCCGTGTCCCCGCGGTGCTCCAGGAGGTCGGCGAGCGCGTAGGCGCCCAGTGCGTGCCCCTGCTCGGCGGACTGGCGCAGCCAGTACTCGGCGGCGGGCTCGTCGCCCCGCTCACGGTGGTGGCGTCCCAGCGCGTGCGCGGCCGCGGCGGATCCGGCGACGGCGGCGATCCGCCACCAGCCGGCGGCGTCGTCGGCGTATCCGCGCTGGTGCAGCAGGACGCCCAGGTTGTTGGCGGCGGCCCGGTCGCCCGCGGCGGTGGCGGCACGCAGATGGGGCTCGGCTCCGTCGAGGTCACCGCGGCGCAGCAGGAGGGCGCCGAGGACGCTCATCGCCTCGACGTCACCGCTCTGCGCGGCAAGACGCTGACGTGCCTCCTCGGCAGCCTCCCCGGTTTCGTCCCGGTCCATGGGCTGCGACAAGTCGCCCGTCGACTCCGAAAAATCGGCAGGCTGCACAAAACGCCCTGTCTCCAACAGAGTTGCCTTGTCCCCCATAACGTCCATCGTCGCACCACCTGCAACCTGGGTACACCTGGTATACCGCAGCCAGTGAGGCCACTTCAGCGTTTTGTCGACATGCCCACAGAGAGACAAGTCAAACACGGCTGTCCCCAACTCCCCGAGGCGGCACGGCCGTCCCCTCGGTCGGCACATGCGTTCGCACATCACGAAGGCCCGGATCCTCGAAAGGATCCGGGCCTTCGTTTTCAGTAGCGGGGACAGGATTTGAACCTGCGACCTCTGGGTTATGAGCCCAGCGAGCTACCGAGCTGCTCCACCCCGCGCCGTTGTGTTGCAACCGTATCACGGCGCGGGGTGGGCAGTTGACCAGCGGCTGTTCAGCCGCTGGGACTGCTGCTCGGACTACTACTGGGCTTGCTGCTGGGACTGCTCCTGGGACTCGGGCTGCTACTGGGCTTCGCGCTGCTGCCGCCGCTCTTGTCCGCCGCGGCCTGCGCGTTCTCGGCTCGCTTGAGCGCGTCCTCCAGGTCCGCCTGGGCCCGGCCGTACGCCTCCCAGTCGCCCTTCTTCAGGGCTTCCTGGCCGGCGTCGAAGGCCTTCTGGGCGTCGTCCAGCGCCTTTTGGACCGTCGGGTTGCCGGAGGTCGGCGGCGGCTTGGTGGTCCCGCCGTCGTCGTCCGGTGGCGGAGTCGTCGAAGCGTCCGCTCCGAAGACCTTGTTCAGGGCTTCGTCGAGGGTGTCCTCGAAGGCCGTGTTGCCGCCGTAGGTCACCAACACCTTGCGCAGCAGCGGGTACTTGAGTCCACCACCGCGTACGTAGACCGGCTCCACATAGAGCAGTCCTCCGTCGAGCGGCACCGTCAGGAGATTGCCGTACTCCACATTGGAGTCGCCTCTGTTGAGGAGGCTGATGGTCTCGGCGATGTCCTGTTCGGAGTTGAACTGGCTCTGCACCTGTTTGGGCCCGTTGACCGTGGTGTTGGTCGGCAGTTTCAGGATTCTGATCTTGCCGTAGTCGCTGGTGCCCGCCTCGGCGTCGACCGACATGAACGCACTGAGGTTGTCCCGGCCGTTGGGCGTGAACGTCGTCGTGAGCGAGAACGCCTGTGCCGACTGGTCGGGCATCTTCATGCTCAGGTAGTACGGCGGCACCGCGTCGCCCGACTTGTTGGTCGGGTCGTCCGGCACCTGCCACACCTCGCTGCCGCTGAGGAAGGTGTCCGCGTCCTCGACGTGGTAGCGCGCGAGCAGCTCACGCTGGACCTTGAACAGGTCCTGCGGGTACCGCAGATGGGCCATCAGGTCGGTGGAGATGTCCGTCTTCGGCTCCACCGTGCCCGGGAACGCCTTCATCCAGGTCTTGAGGACCGGGTCCTTGGTGTCCCACTGGTAGAGCTTGACCTCGCCGGTGTACGCGTCGACGGTCGCCTTCACCGAGTTGCGGATGTAGTTGACCTGGTTCTGCTGGGCCACCACCGCGCGCGAGTTGTTGGTCGCGGTCAGCGAGTCGGCCGTCGTGTCGCCGAGGGTCGTACGGGAGGCGTACGGGTAGCCGTTCGTCGTCGTGTACGCGTCGACGATCCACTGGATCTTGCCGTTCACCACCGCCGGATAGGCGTCGCCGTCGATGGTCAGCCAGGGGGCGACCGCCTCGACGCGCTGCTTGGGCGTGCGGTTGTACAGGATCCTCGAGCCCTCGCCGATCGCTCCGGAGTAGAGGATCTGCGGCTCGCTGAACGCCACCGCGTACGCGGCCCGGTTGACCGGGTTGGAGAGGTTGACCCCGCTCTTGGCCTTGTAGCTGTAGGTCTTCTCACCGTTGTCGTCGGAGTAGTCGATCTCCTTCTGGGGACCGCCGACGATCGAGTATTCGGTGGTCTTCTCGCCGTAGTAGACGCGCTGCTGGTACGTCCCGAGGTCGCCCTGGGACGGCAGGTTGGACTCGGTGAAGACCGGGCGGCCCTCGGCGTCGGCCTCGGTGCCCTTCGCGGCGACCACGCCGTAACCGTGGGTGTAGCGGAAGTGGTCGTTGATCCAGTTGTTCTTCGGGATACCGGCGAGGTTCAGCTCGCGCAGACCGATGACCGTGTCCTGGTCTCCGGCGTTCTTGCCGTCTTTGCTGTAGCGATCGACGTCCAGGTTGGTCGGGAACGCGTAGTAGTTCCGCATCTGCTGGAGCTGCTGGAACGTCGGCGAAACCACGTTGGGGTCCACGACCCGGATGCTCGCCGTGGCGTCGACGTCGTCCCGCAGCTTGGTCTTGTCCGTCTGGGTGGACTTGCCGTCGTACTCCTTCACCGAGGCGTCGTCGATGCCGTACGCCTCACGCGTCGCCTTGAGGTTCTTCTCGACGTACGGCGCTTCCTTGGCCTGCTCGTTCGGCTGGACCTGGAACTTCTGGACGATCGCGGGGTAGAGCCCGCCGATCAGGATCGCCGAGAGCACCATCAGCCCGAAGCCGATCACGGGCAGCTGCCAGGTGCGCCGCCACAGGGTGGCGAAGAACAGCAGGGCGCAGATCACGGCGATGCAGAACAGGATCGTCTTGGCCGGCAGATAGGCGTTCGCGTCGACGTACCTGAGGCCCGTCCAGCTGTCGGTCGCCTTGAAGTCGCTGGACTTGACCGCGAGGCCGTACCGGTCGAGCCAGTACGCGACCGCCTTCAGGGCGACGAAGACGCCGAGCAGCACCGACAGGTGCCCGGTCGCGGCGGCCGTGGCCCGCGCGCCCGGGGAGGTGATCCTGAGACCGCCGTACAGATAGTGGGTGAGCGCGGCGGCGATCACCGAGAGGATCGCTGCGGCGAAGCCGAAGCCGAGCAGGAACCGGTACCAGGGCAGGTCGAAGGTGTAGAAGGAGATGTCGAGGTGGAACTGCGGGTCCTTCTGGCCGAAGGAGACGCCGTTGACCCACATCAGCCAGGTCCGCCACTGACTGGAGGCGGAGGCGCCCGCGATCAGGCCCACCAGGGAGACGATCCCCAGCAGCAGCCACCTCTTGTAGGGCGCGATGCCCATCCGGTAACGATCGAGGTTCTGCTGCTCCATGGACATGGCGCTCAGCGGCGGGCGCAGCCGGTGGGCCAGCCAGATGTTGAAGCCGACCGCGAGGGCCATCAGCAGGCCGAAGACGAAGAACAGCCCGATCTTGGTCCACAGCGTGGTGGTGAACACGGACGAGTAGTTCACCGAGCGGTACCAGAGCCAGTCCGTCCAGAAGCCCGCGAACATGGTGAACGCCATGCCGAGAACGGCAAGGACGCCCAGCGTCATGAGCAGGGTCCGGGCACGCCGGGACGGGCGGCCCACTCTCATCCGCGGCCCCGTCGGGCCTCCGCCGCGGTCCGGCATCTGGAAAGCCAAGGTGCGCACCTCGAAGTTCGCTGTCGATCCGTCAGGCCCCCGTGTTCGCGAGCCCCTCCAGAGCCCCCGTGATCGCGGGCCCACACCTATGCAACTTACTCACCGTTTACTCGGTTCCCGATTCCGGTCACGAACGAGGCAGGATTGTGACCATGTCCAACACTCCCATGGCGGCGAGCCCGCTCACCCGGGCCGTACTCGAGATCGACGAGTACGCCTCCGGCCTCGGCTGGGACCAGCCCGCTCGCCTCTTCGCCCTCGTAGACACCGCACAGCTGCGGGCTCAGGAACCCGCTCTCGCGAGCCAGCTCGGTCTGGAGGGCGCGCGGGAGTCCTCGGGTCTGACGCCCATCGAGCAGGACGAGATTCCCGCGGGCAAGCCGCTCGACGAGTTCCTCGGCACCATCGCCTGGCCCGACGCGGTCGTCGGCTGCGCGCTCACCGTGGAGCGCCTGATGCTGCCACCGTCCGCCGAGGCGTCCGTCCCGCAGGGGCTGAGCGAGGCCCGGCTGGCGACGTGGGTCGCCGAGCACCCGGCGCGCCAGGAGGTCCGTATGACGGTCGCGGTCCTGCGCGACGGCAGCCGCGACTCGGCCCTGCGCCTGCGCGAGAAGGACTCCCCGACGGAGGTCCTCACGGGCGGCGACCTGGTGCCGGGCCTGGCGGAGGCGCTGTCGGCGACGTTCGAGGAGTAGCCCTCGCGGCTATCCCTTCGTGCACTTCGGCAGGTCGGACGTCTTCTTCTCGCGGATGTCCCTGAGCGCGCCGAGGGCGTCCCCGATGGTGTTCACCTTGACCAGGGTGAGCCCGCTCGGGGTGTCCTTGGCGGCGGCCGCGCAGTTGTCGGCGGGCGTCAGGAAGTACTGGGCGCCCTTGTCGCGCGCGCCGACCGTCTTCATCTCGATGCCGCCGATCGGGCCGACCTTGCCGTCGTCGTCGATCGTCCCGGTGCCGGCGACGAACGTGCCGCCGGTCAGGCTGCCCGGGGTGAGCTTGTCGTAGATGCCGAGCGCGAACATCAGACCGGCGCTCGGGCCGCCGACGTCGGCGAGCTTGATGTCGACGGTGAACGGGAAGGTGTGGTCGGTCCCGGCGGCGATCCCGACGATGGCGCGCTTCTCGCCCTCGTCGTCGGACGTCCTGGTCGTGACCGTGATCTTCTCGGTCTTCGTCGCCGTCCGGTGCGCCTTCTCCGCGGCGGCCTGTTCCTTCGCGGGCACGATGGTGAACACGACGTCCTCGCCGGGCTTGTGCTTGGTCACCAGCTTGGCGACGTCGCCCGGCTCCTTCACCGTCGTACCGTCCACGGCCTTGATCACGTCACCGGCGTGCAGTCTGCCCTCGGCCGGGGAGTCCTTCACGACGGTGGAGACGATCACCCAGGCCTGCACCGGGACGTCCAGTTCCTTCAGGGCGGCGACCTTGGCGCTCTCCTGGGACTGGCTGAACTCCTCGGCGTTCTCCTGGGTGGACTGCTCCTCGGTCTTGCCGTCCGGGTAGAGGGTGTCGTGCGGGACGACCTTGCTGTCGTGCGCGAGCCAGCCGTACACGGCCTGGACGAGGTTCATCTTGAAGTCGGCGCTGGTGACCCGGACGGTGGTCATGTTCAGGTGACCGCTCGTCGGATACGTCTTGCGCCCGGAGATCTGCAGCACCGGCTCGCCGCCGTGGTCCCCGAGGGTGTTCACCGTGGGACCCGGTGACATCTCGGCGTAGGGCACTTTGATGAAGACTCCCGCGCACAGGAGCGCGATCAGCATCAGGGTGGAGGCGAGCATCGTCGCGGTGCGGCGTGGCATGGCACGACAGTACGGGACGCTCCTGTCGGACCATCGTCAGGGCGCTGTCGTCACCCGGTCGTCAGGTCCGGAGTGCGACTTCTCCATCGCGGCGCGGAAACGGGCGTAGCCGTCGAGCTCGGGGCCGTCGCTGCGTATCCGGTGGGTCCGGTTGGCCCAACTGCCCCACAACCCGGCGGCGACCGCGGCCACGAGCGGAATCAACAACCAGATGAGCGCCCCCATGCCGACCTCCCGACCCCGCGCTGAGCGACCGCGAAAAACTGACTGATCAGCAGATTAATCATCCGCACTGACAACGCTCATGCCAGGGGTGCGGTTACGCAACCGGAGGGGTGAAGGAAGGGTTCAGCAGGCGCCGACCCATTCCTCCGTACCGTCAGAGAACGTCTGGTGCTTCCAGATCGGCACGTCGTGCTTGAGATCGTCGATCAGCTTCCGGCAGGCCTCGAATGCCTCTCCCCTGTGCGGGCAGGAAACGGCCACGACGACGGCGAGATCCCCGACCGCGAGATCCCCGACCCGATGCACGGCGGCAAGGGCCCGCACCGGAAACTCGGCGACGACCTTTTCGGCGACCCGCCGCATCTCGGCCTCGGCACTGGGGTGACACGAATACCCGAGCTTGTCGACGTCGGCCCCCCCGTCGTGATTCCTGACGGTCCCGACGAACAGGGCGGTCCCGCCGGCGGAGTCGTCCCCGACGGCCCGGAAGACCTCGTCGAGGGAGAGCGGGGTCTCACGGATCGCGATCAGCTTGATGGGATCCTGCGCGGCCTGCTCGCCGGGATGGTCGTAAGTGGGTGCCATGCGTCCATCGTGCCGTACACCGGAGACGACCGGGAATGGAGCTATCACCCGGCACACGCACGTGCACTGTTGGAGACTCGTACAGTGAGCCCACCCAGGGGCGCGGGGAACTGCGCGACAAGCCCCCACCGGCCGTCAGCCGCCTGCCGACCTCACGCGGCTCCCCGCGAGGCGCGCTCCGGTCAGATCCGCCGCCGCGCCTTCCGAGCCCGCCGCACCACGGCCGCCGCACCGAGCAGCGCCACCGTCGCCCCCGCGGCCCCCGCAGCCGTCGCGTCCTTGCGCCCCAGCCGCCGCCCGGCGACGGTGTGCCGCCCGGCGACCTCCTCGAGCAGCTCCGCGAGCACCTCCTCGTTGGTCCACTGCGGCCGCCACCCGGCGTCATGGAGCCGGCTCCCGCTCACCACCCAGGGGTACATCGTGTACGCGAGATCCCCCGCGGGAGACGGCGTCAGCCCGATCCGGTGCAGCCGGGCCGCCGCCCCCAGCGCGACCGCCGACGGCAACTCCATCCGGCGGATCCCGCTGAGCTCCTCGATCTCCTCCTGCTCCAGCCACCCGTCACACCCGACGGCCAGTTCCCCGTCGACCTTCTCGAGGACGGCGTACTCCAGAGCGCTGCACAGATCCTCGACATGGCAGAACTGCCAAGCGGGCCGGGACCCGGCCACGACCAGCAGCCGCGGGGACTCGAAGTACCGGGTCAGAGCGGTGTCGGTCCCTCCGCCCACCAGCACGGCAGGCCGTACGACGGTGACATTGAGTCCGGGATGCGCCCGAGGAGCCCGCCGCGCGAGCCGCTCGATCTCCAGGAGATCGCCGACCCCGGTGGCCTCCGCGGTGGCCCGCAGCTCGGCGTCCTCCGACAGGGGCAGTTCGTTGTCCGGAAGCGCCCCGTAGACCATGGCGGAGGTGCACAGCACGACGCGGTGGACGCCGGCGGCCGCCGCGGCGGTCAGCACGGTCTGCGTCCCCCGGACGTTGTAGGCCGTCCGCGCGGCCGGGTCCGTCTCCAGATCGAGGTCGAGCGCCAGATGCACCACGACGTCGGCCCCGCGCAGTTTCTCTGCGATGGCCGGATCCCGTACGTCCAGGATGTGCCACTGCGCCGCGGCGCACTCACCACGCCGCTCGTCCAGCGCGATGACCTGCTTGATCTCGTCCGAGGCGGCCAGCCGCTCGGTGAGCAGCGCTCCGATGCCGGACGCGGCACCGGTGACCGCGACGACTGGCCGGCGCGCGGCGGGGTTGGTTGACTGGTTTCGCGCTGCGCGAACCTGCGGATCAGGGGAACTCACCGGGCGTCTCCAGCGGTTGTCTTCAGTAGGAACGCGAGTGACGCGTACGTACCAGGTGGCATCCATCCTGCCGCAGGCGGAGAGTCGGCGGAGCACCGAGGCCCGAACGGCCGTCGGTGTCTACGCTGGGGGGTGTTATCGGGCAGCCGCGCCGCCGGAGGCAACCGGTGGCCTTACCAGCCGAGGAATCCCGTGAGTGACACCCCATTCGGATTCGGCCTTCCGCCGGAGGAGCCGGACGACGGCGACGAGGGCAAGAAGAAGGACCAGGAGAGCGGTGGTGGTCAGGGACCGGCCAACCCGTTCGGTTTCGGCGGTCTGCCCGGAGCCGGAGGCTTTGGCGGCCCCGGTGCGGACAATCCGCTCGCAGCCATGTTCGGTTCACTGAATCCCAACGACCTGGGCGCCGCCTTCCAGCAGCTGGGCCAGATGCTCTCGTACGAGGGCGGCCCCGTGAACTGGGACATGGCCAAGCAGATCGCCCGCCAGACGGTGTCCCAGGGCACCGCGGACGGCACCAAGGACGCGAGCATCGGCCCCGCCGAGCGCACCGCGGTCCAGGACGCCGTACGCCTGGCGGACCTGTGGCTCGACGACGCGACGTCGCTGCCGTCCGGGGCGGGCTCCGCCGTGGCGTGGTCCCGCGCGGAGTGGGTCGAGGCGACCCTCCCCGCGTGGAAGGAGCTCGTCGACCCGGTCGCCGAGCGCGTGGGAAACGCCATGGGTGATGTCCTGCCGGAGGAGATGCAGGCCATGGCGGGCCCGCTGATCGGCATGATGCGCTCGATGGGCGGGGCCATGTTCGGCACCCAGATCGGGCAGGCCGTCGGCGTGCTCGCGGGCGAGGTCGTCGGCTCCACCGACATCGGCCTGCCGCTCGGCCCGGCCGGCAAGGCCGCGCTGCTGCCGGCGAACATCGAGGCCTTCGGCAAGGACCTCGGCGTGCCCAAGGACGAGGTGCGGCTGTATCTCGCCCTGCGCGAGGCCGCCCACCAGCGCCTCTTCGCGCACGTGCCGTGGCTGCGCTCGCACCTGTACGGCGCGGTCGACGGCTACGCGCGCGGGATCAAGGTCGACACCGCCAAGCTGGAGGACGTGGTCGGCCAGTTCGACCCGCAGAACCCCGAGCAGCTCCAGGACGCCCTCCAGCAGGGGATGTTCCAGCCGGAGGACACCCCGGAGCAGAAGGCGGCCCTGGCCCGTCTGGAGACCGCTCTGGCGCTCGTGGAGGGCTGGGTGGACGCGGTGGTCCACGCGGCCGCGAAGCCGCGCCTGTCATCCGCCGACGCGCTGCGCGAGACCCTGCGCCGCCGCCGCGCCTCGGGCGGTCCGGCCGAGCAGACGTTCGCCACCCTGATCGGGCTGGAGCTGCGTCCGCGCCGCCTGCGGGACGCCTCCCGTCTGTGGGCCTCGCTCACAGACGCGCGCGGTGTCGACGGCCGTGACGGCCTGTGGTCCCACCCGGACATGCTGCCGACCGCGTCCGACCTGGACGACCCGGACGGCTTCGTGCACCGCGAGCAGCTGGACTTCTCCGAGCTGGACAAGATGCTCGGCGAGGCCGCGGACGGCTCCGGCGGGAAGCCCGACCTGAAGAAGGACGACGACACCGAGTGAGCCTGTACGACGACGCGGTCCTCGTGCTGAAGGAGTACGAGGACCAGGAAGAGCTGCGTCAGGCCTATCTGGATCACTTGGCGACCCACCCGGACGGCATGTGGAAGGCCTGTCACGCGGGGCACGTCACAGCGAGCGCTCTGGTGATCGACCCCGAGCGCGGCCAGGTCCTGCTCACGCTCCACAAGAAGCTGCGGATGTGGCTCCAGATGGGCGGCCACTGCGAATCGGCCGACACCTCTCTGGCGGCGGCGGCCCTGCGCGAGGCGACGGAGGAGTCCGGCATCCCCGGCCTGACACTGCTGCTGGGCGGCCCGGTGCGCCTGGACCGGCATCCGATTCCGCCGCCGTGCCACTGCCACTTCGACGTCCAGTACGCCGCGCTCGCTCCGTCCGGGGCTGTGGAGACGATCAGCGACGAATCGCTCGACGTGCGGTGGTTCGCCTACGACGAGGTGGCGGATGTGGCCGACGAGTCCGTCGTACGGCTGCTGGAAGCGACGCGCGCGAGGCTGTGAGCGCACGGGTAAGGGGCGCCCGACAAGCAGGCGCCCCTTACGCATGGCTAGCTGTTGCTGCCCCCGAGGGAGTTGCCGCGCATGCCGAACTGACCGAGCATCCCGCCGTTGCGCATGCCCTGCGGCGGCAGCAGTTCGCTGGGCTGGACCAGGACGTGGCCCGTGCCGCCGAAGTGCATCTCCCAGCCCTCGCCGGTGGTCCCCCGGCGGCGCCACACTCCGGAGGTGGACGTGGGCGCCTGGAGCTGGGTGCGCAGGGACGTGGACCAGGCGATGACGGCGTCCGAGTCGACGCAGACGTTCTTGTCCGGTCCCACCTCCAGCACCAGCGGCTCGCCGGAGGTCATGAGGACGACCTGGCCGGAGCCGGACAGCTCCAGGTTGTAGGCGCCCGCGGCGGCCACCTCGACGGCGCTGTCCACCGCGACGATGCCGACACCGAGGGAGCCGTCGAAGGCCAGGACGTAGGAGCTGTCGACCGTGATGCCCCTGCCGACCTCCATGATGTGCAGGTGCTGGGCGAGGTTGGCCAGGTAGACGATGCCGTTGCCCTTGCAGCGCATGAGTTCGAGGCGCTCGCCGGTCATCCGCTCGACGTTGCGCCAACTGCGGTTGCGGTACTGGCTGTCGAACTCGACCTGGCCCTCGAAGGCCACCATGGCGCCCTGCCGGGCGAGTACGGCGCTGCTGCCCTGGGTGACGTCGGTCTTCAGGAGCTGCGGGTTCTGCAGGGTGTAGCGCCCGGTCGACTCGACCGGGACATGTGCGAAGAGTGTGCTGTGCATGATGTGCCTGGTGCTCCCCTCAGCCCCGGATCTTGAATCGGTCGCCGGTGTCCTCGCTGGGCTGGACGACGACGAAGCCCTGTCCCTTGAAGCCGATCTGGAAGGCCTCGCCGCTGCCGCGGCCGATGAGGGCGCTCGCCTTGATGGTGCGGCGGGCCTTCATCTCCAGGCCGGTCGTCCAGGCGACGAGGGCGTCCGGGTCGACGTACGTCTCGCGTTCGGCGCAGTCCAGGGCCATCGGGATGCCCCGGCTGACCAGGGCGACCCAGCCGGTGCCCTTGATCACGAGGTTGGTCAGGCCCGAGCCGGACAGCTTGGCGAGTCCCTTGACCGGTTCGATGGCAAGTTCCAGCGAGGCGTCGCAGGCCAGCAGCGTGGCGCCGTTGACCGACAGGGCCTCGCCGTTGAGGTGCAGGACGAGGATGTCGCCGCCGTAGTCCGCGAGGTAGAGGTCACCGTCGCCGCGGGCCAGCATCAGCTTGCCGCCCTCGCCGCTGACCATCTCCTCCGCCGAGCGGCGCAGGCTCGCGGGCGCCCCGTCGAACTGCACATAACCGTCGTACGCGATCATCGAGCCGGCCTTGGCGATCAGGTCCTGCCCGGTGACCATGGTGACCTTGAGCGTCTTGGAGCTGTGCACACTCATGCGGACGCCGGTCGCGGCGGCGCGGTGCGCACTCAGAGTCTGGGAGTCCATGGCCTCACACCTCGAAGGGCTGTACGACGACGAAGTTGCCGGGGGCGCCGCGGAACTGGAGGTTCACGGCCTCGGTGGTCTGCCGGGCGTACCCGGAGCGGCGCAGCCTGAGCGAGGTCGTGGTGACCGCCTGCGCACCGGCGGACCAGGCGATGACGGCGTTGCCGTCGACGTAGGTGGCCGCGCCGACGGGGAGGACGACGGGCACGCCGCGTGTCTTGACGACGACCGCTCCCGTGCCGGAGAAGAGCATGCTGAAGAAGCCCCCGCCGGGCAGGCCCGCGCCCTCGATGCGGCGGACCTCGGTCTCCAGGGACTCGTCGAAGGCGAGCACGCCCTGGGCGCTGGTGTAGATCTGCTCGCCCTGGAGACGGATGACGAAGACACGGCTGGCCTCGTCGGCGAGGAACACCTCGCCGTTGCCCGTACAGCGCATCAGGGACATGCCCTGGCCGGTGAGCGCCCCGGTGAGCTTGCCGAGCAGCCCCGAGCCCTTGTGAGCGAAGTCGATGTCGCCCTGGTAGGCGACCATGCTGCCCTGCTTGGCGAGGATGGGAGCGTCCTTGGTGAGGGTGGCCCGCACCAGGTTCGTGTTCTGCTCGGTCCAGCGGTCGCCGACGGGGGCTTCCGCGTACTTCGTCAGGACGACGCGGACGTTGGCCTCGGGCGGCACGGGGGCGAGCTGGGTGCCGCCGCCGAAGGGCTGCGCCTGGCCGGGGAAGGCACCGGGGGCACCGGGAGGCGCGAACTGGCCGGCGACGGCGCCCGGCGGCGTGAACTGGCCGGCGACGGCGCCCGGCGGCGTGAACTGGCCCGCGGGCGCGCCGGGGGGCGCGTACTGCCCCGCCGGAGGTGCACCGGGCGGCGTGAAGGTCTGACCCGGAGGAGTGAACGTCTGCGGGCTCGTCGGCGCGGCGGGCGCGGGCGGGGTGGTCCCGGCGACCGGCGCAGCGGCGGGAGCGGGCGCCGCCTGAGCGGGGGCCGGCGGCGCGCCGAACGAAGGTGCCGGCGCGGTGGCCTGCGGGGGCGGGGCGAAGGCCGGCGCCTGGGACTGGACCGGGACGGCGGGCTGCTGGGGCGCGGCCTCGGGCTCCTCGTCGGCGACCTCGCCGCCGAAGTTCTTCAGCAGCGCGTCGAGGCCGCCGTCGAAGCCCTGGCCGACCGCGGCGAACCGCCAGACGTCCTTCAGATACAGGTCGCCCACCATCACGGCACGCTCGGTGGAGAACTCGCTGCCGTCGAAGGAGTACCGGGCCACTTCCTCGCCGCCGGCAACGATGCGCAGGTAGCCCGGGGCGATCTGCGACATCTGGCCGGCGCCGTCGATCGTCGCCGTGAACGACAGCTTCTGGATCTGCGACGGAATCTGATCGAGCGTGACTCGGAACGACTCCGTGTCGCCCGACTGCGCGCCCAGGAGCTGGATGGAGTCCTCGGGGGACTTCGGCTGATTGAAGAAGATGAAGTACCGGTCGTCCGAGAGCCGTTCGTCGGCGTCGAGGCCGAAGCAGCTGATGTCGAAGGTCAGTCCGGGGCCGGAGATCTGCACGCCTACGTACAGATCCGTACCCGCGGTCAGGTCACTGATCTTGGCCTTGTGGCCTCGTTGGAATTCCCTGGCCATGCGTAACGACCGTCCCCCATCCCGAATACGAGTGCGTCGCGACAGGCTAACGGCAAACTCGGACACCGGTGCAGGTTGGTACAGATCCGGTACAAAAACCCGTTCGGGTCGGCGGTCACTCTCCGCGGGCGTCCGGAAGGTGCGGCAACCGGTCCGCGGCGACCACGCCTTCGAGATAGCCCTTGGCCCGCTCAGTGCGCGGATAGGCCTCCAGCAACCGCCAGAAACGGGGTCCGTGTCCGGGCACGAGCAGATGCGCGAGCTCATGGAGCAGGACGTAGTCGACTACGTACTCCGGCATGCCCTGGAGCCGGTGCGAGAGCCGGATGCTGCCCTCGGACGGGGTGCACGAGCCCCAGCGGGTGTTCTGGTTGGTGACCCAGCGGACCGAGGCGGGCCGTGCGCGGCCGTCGAAGTACTGGGCCGAAAGCCGCCGGGCGCGCTCGGAGAGCTCGGTGTCGCCGAGGACCCGTTTGCTCTCCTGGGCGGCCAGCTTGTCGAGCATGACGCTCACCCAGCGCTGCTCCTCGGCCTCGGACATCCGGGCAGGGATGAGCACGACGGTGCGATCGCCCTCGCGGTACGCGGAGACCGTCCGGCGGCGACGGCTGCTCCTGCGCACCTCGATCGCGCTCGCCCCCGAGCCGCTCGGCGGCTGGCTCGTCGTACTGCGCTGTGGCTTTCCGGCGCTGTGCAGTGGGTCGGCGGGCACGCCCTGACGTTACCCGCTGCACACGGGTGAAGTCCCGACTCCGGGACGGTTCGGTTCCGATCGCCCGCCATGCGTCTGATTTGTACGACGAATGGCCCTCACCTGTGGACAACCTTCGGCACGTGACGGCCGGGTCCGGGCATGCTGGCACCGCCGCCTGAGCCGCGACCGGCCGTCGTCCGGGCTCCGGCGACGGACGGGGATGTTCCACGAGGGCTACGGGGGCCTGTCATGCAAGCAGTGGTTCCGCTCGAGCACATGGTTCCGCAGATGAAACCCGCGCTCCGGCGCGGCTGGCGCGATCTCAACACCGTGCAGTTCGGGATGACCCCGGCGCACGCGATGACGCTGGGTCCGATGGACACGGCCACGGGCAGCTTCCTCGACCTGCTCAACGGCACGCGCGGCCTCACGCTGCTGCGGGAGGAGGGACGCCGTATGGATCTGCCCGAGGGCCATGTCGACAAGCTGGTGGGGCGGCTCTCGCGAGCCGGGCTCGTCGACGACGCGAGGGGCGGCGGGCCGGACGCGGACGCGCTGCGGGCCAAGAAGGAGGTCTTTGACCGGCTGGCACCCGACCTGGCGTCCCTCTCGCTGACCACCTCGGAGCCGGGGGACGCGATGAGACTCCTGGCCGCCCGCCGTTCGCTGCGCGTGCAGGTCAGGGGTGCCGGCCGGGTGGGTGTGGTGCTGGCCGCGCTGCTCTCGGGCGCCGGCGTCGGGGAGGTCGACGTGCGGGACAGCGGACAGGTCGAGCCCTGGGACGTGGCCCCGGGTGGGCTGCCCGCCGGCTCCGTCGGCGACCGCAGGGACACGGCCGCACGCCGGGCGGTGTCGGTGGCGGCTCCGGGGCGCCCGCCACGCGGTGGCTCCCGGGCCTCGGCCGGGGCGGACGACCCCGGGTTCTCCCTGGTGATCCTGGCCCCGCGGGACGACGTCGACGTGCACGCGCCCGCCCCGGCCACCGGCGAGCCCCTCGTCCGGTCCGGCACACCTCATCTGTACGCCGGTGTGGTCGAGGCCACAGGAGTGGTCGGCCCTCTCGTGCTGCCGGGCGAGACGGGCTGCGCGGGCTGTCTGCACGAGACGCGGACCGACCGCGACCAGGCCTGGCTCCGGCTGGTCGCCCAGTGGCGTTCGGGCGGCAGACGGCCTGCGGCGCGACCCTGTGACCTGGCTCTGGCCACTACAGTCGCCGGACTTGCGGCCACGCACGCGCTCGCATTCCTGGACGGCCGCCTCCCGTCGAGCGCGGGTGCCCGCTGGGAGGTCTCACTGCCCGGTCTGAGCTGGCACGCGCGGCCGGTCTGGCCGCATCCCGCATGTCCGTGCGGGGCCGCGGAGAAAGGTAAGGGAGAACACACCTCCAAGGAGGAGGCTGCGCACGAGACAATGACGGAGCAAGGGTCGTCGGAGGAGTTGTGCCGCAAGGCAACCGCGCCACGGCCTGCTGGGACCTGGAGGGCGCATGTCTGATCTTCCCCGGAAGGCGGTCACCCGGACCGCCAAACTCGCCGCGCTCCCGCTCGGCTTCGCCGGGCGGGCCACCTGGGGACTCGGCAAGCGGATCGTGGGCGAGTCCGCGGAGATCGTCGGCCGGGAGCTGCAACAGCGCACCGCCGACCAGTTGTTCAAGGTGCTCGGGGAGCTCAAGGGCGGTGCCATGAAGTTCGGCCAGGCCCTGTCCGTCTTCGAGTCGGCGCTCCCCGAGGAGGTCGCCGGCCCCTATCGTGCGGCCCTGACGAAGCTGCAGGAGGCGGCGCCCCCGATGCCGACCCGCACCGTGCACACCGTGCTCGAGGAGCGGCTGGGCGAGGACTGGCGGGAGCTGTTCGCCGAGTTCGACGACAAGCCCTCCGCGGCGGCGTCCATCGGCCAGGTGCACCGGGCCGTGTGGCACGACGGGCGCGAGGTGGCGGTGAAGGTCCAGTACCCGGGAGCCGGCGAGGCCCTGCTGTCCGACCTGAACCAACTGGGCCGCTTCGCCCGTCTGCTGGGGCCCCTCGTCCCCGGGATCGACATCAAGCCGCTCATCGCCGAGCTGCGCGACCGGGTCTCGGAGGAGCTCGACTACGGCCTGGAGGCACAGGCCCAGCAGGTCCATGCGGAGGAGTTCGCGGACGATCCGGACGTCGTGGTCCCGGCCGTGGTCCACCAGAGCGACCAGGTCCTGATCACGGAGTGGATCGACGGTGTGCCCCTGTCGGAGGTGATCTCCGACGGCACCCAGGAGCAGCGCGACCGCGCCGGACAACTCCTGGCCCGTTTCCTCTTCTCCGGCCCCGCGCGCACCGGCCTGCTGCACGCCGACCCGCACCCGGGCAACTTCCGGCTCCTGCCCGGCGGTCCGGGCGGAAAGGAGGACTGGCGCCTGGGCGTCCTGGACTTCGGCACGGTCGACCGGCTTCCCGGCGGTCTGCCGGACACCATCGGCACCTCCCTGCGCATGACGCTGGACGGCGAGGCAGAAGCGGTCTACGAACTCCTCCGCGTGGAGGGCTTTGTCAAGGAGTCGATAGAGCTGGACCCCGACGCGGTCCTCGACTACCTCCTGCCGATCATCGAACCGGCCGAGGTCGACGAGTTCACCTTCACCCGCGGCTGGATGCGCAGCCAGGCCGCCCGGATCGCGGACCCCCGCTCCCCCGCCCACCAACTGGGCAAACAGCTCAACCTCCCCCCGGCATACCTCCTGATACACCGGGTCACCCTGAGCACCATCGGCGTCCTGTGCCAGCTGGGCGCGGCCGTCCGGCTGCGCGAGGAACTGGAGGAGTGGCTGCCCGGGTTCGTGTCGGAGGAGGAACTGGACGAGGAGGGTTCCGCGGCGGAGGCGTGAACGGGTCTTCGTCACCACCCACAACGCACCGCGGGGGCCGGTCCGTTCGGACGGACCGGCCCCCGATGGGGAGAGCTTTCGCCTCCCGGTGAGCTCAGTTCAGCTCGGTGCGGGAGGCCACCGCTTCAGGTGTGGGTCGGATCTACTGCATGACGGCGATGGCGAGCGCACGGCGAGCACGCAGGGAGGCGCGCTCGGCCCGGCGCTGCATCCGGCGGGCGGTCACCAGGCGGATCGCCCGGCGTTCCTGCTCGGCCTCATGCAGGCGGTCGTGCATATGCGCACGAGCCAGGGCTTCTGGGATGAGTTGCATCTCTCGGGTCCTGTTCTGACGCTGGTCGGACGCGTCGGTGGTGGTGAAGTCTGGGATCGCGGAGCCTGCGGGCTCGCTGGTGGACGGCTTCATCGGGGCCTGCTTCGTGGGGTCGTTCGTGAGGGGGCGGTCGATCGTTCCTGTGATGTTCATGCCGTGACCGGGTTCTTGCGCGGGCGACCACGCGGCCGCTTCCGGGCGACGACGACACCCTGGACGAACAGCTCGCCACCCCAGACGCCCCAGGGCTCACGCCGCTCCTTGGCGCCGGCGAGGCAGGCCTCCATCAGCGGGCAGGTGCGGCAGAGGGACTTGGCGTACTCGACGTCGGCCGGCGACTCGGCGAAGAAGACCTCCGGGTCGTAGGAACGGCAGGGGACGGGTACGCCGAGGTTCTCGATGGCGTCGTCGAGCGCGGTGAGCGCGGTGAGCGGAGTCAAGGCGGAGTCCTCCGTGAGGCCGGGCGGGGGGATCGTTTCGGAAGGCGGTACGGACGGGGCGTGCGCTTCGAGTTGCACGGGTGGTCTTCCTCGTCTGTTCGGTCCGGCCCTGTTGGACCGGTAGTCGCTTGGTACCGGGTTCTTTTCTTGTCCCGAGGCCCCTTCGCTCCGCTCTCCCCGTTCGGGGAAAACAGAAGGGCCGCGGATCCCGGATGGGGTTCCGCGGCCCTGAAGGCGCCGGCCTGATCGACGATCAGACTGGATCACTCCAGGGTTCTGGCCCACGGAAGGCCCACATCAGGTGGTGCTGCGTCGTCTGCTTCCGGAATCCGGCACCGGCCGCCGCAAAGGCATAGACATGCGCCTGTGCCACTACTGCTTCCAGTGCCTTGGTCGGTCGCTCATTGCGCTCACGGACGGGAAGGACCGCGAGAGACACGGAGGACGCCGGACGCGCGGCAGGAATGCCGGACAGACCGGTGCCCAGGTTCGAAACGCCGAGCATGCACGCGGAGACGACCGAGCGATCGGTCATTTTGGCCGTGCTGATGGCCTTGCTGCTGTTGATGCTGATCACTTCAATCGCCTCCTCTCGGCGTCTCTGGGGACGGCGGCGCGAGCCGCTGTCCGACGGAAATGCAAGTAGAACACGGAATCGGGGCCTCCGAGAAGGCCTCCGTCCCCGTGGCTAAGAACCTATGGGGATTGCTGGGGCATGCGCAAACTATTTTTCCGACGAGTTGGGATCAGGCCTCGTCTTCTTCTTCCGAAACCTCCTGGCCTGCACAGATGGTCAGCACATCGGCTCCGTACCGGTTGAGCTTGCGCATACCGACGCCCGGGATCCGCGCGAGCTCATGCTCGTCGTCGGGCACGGCCTCGGCGATCGCCATCAGCGTCTTGTCCGTGAAGACGCAGAAGGCCGGCTGTCCGCTGCGTTGCGCCTGCACCGCACGCCAGTCGCGCAAGCGCTCGTAGAGTCCCTCGTCCATGTCGGAGGGGCAGTCCTCGCACCGCATGAGCTTCATCTCGCCCGCGTCGGTGAGCGTGCGCCCGCACACCCGGCAGCGCGCCGGGGTGCGCTGGGTGCGTCTCGGCGCGGCGCCGGCGGGGCTCGTGAAGCCACGCTCGACACCTCCGGGACCACCGCCCGCAGTGCGCCCCGCCGTGGCGGTGGAACCGGGGCGCAGTCCGTCGAGGAAGCGGCTGGGGCGGCGGTTGGGGCGGCCGCCGGGCGAGCGGGAGAGCGACCAGGAGACGTGAAGGCGCTCGCGGGCGCGGGTGACACCGACGTAGAGGAGTCGGCGCTCCTCCTCGATCTGCTCGTCCGTCTTCGCGTAGGTGATCGGCATCATGCCCTCGGCGACACCGACCAGGAACACGGCGTCCCACTCCAGACCCTTGGCCGAGTGCAGGGAGGCGAGGGTGACGCCCTCGACGGTCGGGGCGTGCTGGGCGCCGGCCCGCTCGTCGAGTTCGGCCACGAGGTCGTTCAGAGTGGCGCCGGCTCTCGCGGCGGCGAAGTCCTGCGCGAGGTTCACCAGGGCGGCCAGCGATTCCCAGCGCTCCCTGACGGCCCCGGAGCCGGCCGGCGGCACGGTGGTCCAGCCCTCGCCCGACAGCACGGCACGCACCTGCGAGGGCAGGTCGACGGCGTCGTCCAACCGCGAGTCGTTGCCGCCGAAGCGGGCCGCACCTCGGAGGTTGACGATGGCCCTGCGTACCTCGGGACGGTCGAAGAACCGCTCGGCGCCGCGCAACTGGTAGGGCACTCCGGCGTCGGCGAGGGCCTGTTCATAGGTCTCGGACTGGGAGTTGGTGCGGAACAGGATGGCGATCTCGCTGGCCCGGACGCCTGCGTCCAGGAGCTCCCGGATGCGGCGGGCGGCTCCCTCGGCCTCGGCGGGCTCGTCGGTGTACTCGGTGTAGACGGGCTCGGGGCCTGGCCGACGCTGGGAGATCAGTTCCAGCCGGTGGTCGGCGGCGCGGCCGCGGGCCTGGGCGAGCAGGCCGTTGGCGAGATGGACGACCTGGGGTGTGGACCGGTAGTCGCGGACCAGTTTGACGACGGTGGCGCCGGGGTGGCGGGTACGGAAGTCGAGAAGATGGTCGGGAGTTGCGCCAGTGAAGGAGTAGATCGTCTGGCTGGCGTCGCCGACGACGCACAGGCTGTCGCGGCGCCCGAGCCACAGATCCAGCAGGCGCTGCTGAAGGGGGCTGACGTCCTGGTACTCGTCGACGACGAAGTGCTGGTACTGGGAACGGACCTGTTCGGCGATGTCGTGCCGGTCCTGGAGGATGGCGACGGTCAGCAGCAGGACGTCCTCGAAGTCGATGACGGCGCGATCGCGCTTGAGGTCCTCGTATGCGGAGTAGAGCTGTGCGATCTCGGCCGCGGCGCGCGGGGTCTCGCGGCCGGCCTTCGCTGCCGCGAGGGCGTAGTCGGACGGAACGGTCTGGGTGACCTTGGACCATTCGATCTCGCCGGTGACGTCCCTCAGTTCGCCCCGGTCGAGGCGGATGCGGCAGGCGGCGGCCGCGTCGGCGACGAGTTGGATCTTGCGGTCGACGAGCCGGGGCATGGACCCACCGACGGCTTTCGGCCAGAAGTACTGGAGCTGGCGCAGGGCCGCCGAGTGGAACGTACGCGCCTGGACGCCCGCGGCGCCGAGCTGGCGCAGTCGCCCGCGCATCTCTCCGGCGGCGCGGTTGGTGAAGGTGACGGCGAGCACGCTGGAGGGCTGGAGGATTCCGGCCCGCACCCCGTAGGCGATGCGGTGGGTGATCGCCCGGGTCTTGCCGGTACCGGCGCCCGCCAGCACGCACACCGGCCCGTGCAGGGCGGTGGCCACCTCGCGCTGCTCGGGATCAAGCCCTTCGAGCACCGCGTCGGCCGAGTCCGGTGTGCGCGGGAAGAGCGTGGAGTGCGTTGCTGCTGTCACACGGCCATGCTGCCAGGTCGGCGGAGACGGGTGAGCCGGTTGTCCACAGGCAGGTAGCCGCAGTCGTACTAATGCGGCAGGCGTCACCTGGCCGGGCACCCGGGTCGGGAATGGCGTTCAGGTCGCATACGTTCCCTCAACGGACGACCTCTTCCCCCGAGCCACCGAAGGAGCGCGCGAGACATGCAGGGCACTGTGACGATGTACAGCACCACATGGTGCGGTTACTGCCAGCGGCTGAAGAAGCAGCTGGACCGCGAGGGCATCGCGTACACCGAGATCAACATCGAGCAGGACCCGGCGTCCGCGGCTTTCGTGGAGAAGGCGAACGGCGGGAATCAGACGGTTCCGACCGTGCTCTTCGCCGACGGCTCGACGCTGACGAACCCGTCGCTGGCGCAGGTGAAGCAGAAGATCAGCGCATAACACTGCGGGACATCGGCGGTTCCTGGGGCAGCTCAGGAACCGCCTTCTTGTGGTTTGTCCCACACCGCCGTGTAGCGCCACAGCAGTCGGCGCCGGTAACGGCAGCCGGGCAGAAGGCGGCGGGCAGCCCTGCGGGCCTCGCCCCAGTGCACGGTCGCGTCCTCCATGGGCATGCCGACCGGCGCCCGTTTGCCGCCCCGTCGCCGTCCGAGGAGCAGCGACACGGGTAGGCCGCAGGCGCTGATGATCCAGTCCAGCGCCGTCCTGTTGTACGCCATCCCGACGATCACCAGTCGTCCGCCGGGGGCCAGCAGCCGGACCACGCCGTCGACCGCGTCCTCGAAGGGCGCGTGATGTACGACGGCCACCGCGCTGACGAAGTCGTACTTGCCCGCGGGGAGGGCGGTCTCGTCGAGGTAGTCCGCCTCCAGGAACGTGATGTTCCCGGAGGCGGTCGCGCGTGCCTGCCGGATCATCTCCGGTGAGCGGTCGACGCCCGTGACGGCCGCGGCCTTCTGAGCCAGCTTGCGGGCGAGCAGCCCGTCCCCGCACCCGACGTCCAGGGCCTCCCGGCAGCCGTCGGGAACGGCGTCGAGCACCAAGGGGTGGTAATGGACGTTGTGGTTCCAGTACGGGTCGGGCATGCCCGTCCTCTCAGACGAAACTCCTCGTCGGCAGCGGCTTGCCGTACCAGAGCTCGATCAGACGGGCCGCGATCGAGATGCCGTACGGCGGGAGGACCTCTCCGGCCTCGAAGGCGGCGCCCAGTTCGTCGCGGGAGAACCAGCGGGCCTCATGGATCTCGTCCCCGTCGACATTGATCTCGGTGGAGGTGGCACGGGCCATGAAGCCGAGCATGAGGCTGGAGGGGAACGGCCAGGGCTGGCTGGCGACGTACTCGACCGGGCCGACAGTGATCCCGGCCTCCTCGAAGACCTCGCGGCGCACCGACTGCTCGATGGACTCGCCCGGCTCGACGAATCCGGCGAGGGTCGAGAAGCGGCCCTCCGGCCAGTGCACCTGGCGGCCGAGCAGGATGCGGTCCTCGTCGTCCGTGACGGCCATGATCACGGCCGGGTCGGTGCGCGGGTAGTGCTCGGCGCCGCAGGCCTGGCAACGGCGAATGTGGCCGGCCGCGGCGATGACGGTGCGCTCGCCGCAGCGGGAGCAGAAGCGGTGGGTTCGCTGCCAGTTCTCCAGGCCGACGGCGTGCACCATCAGGCCCGCCTCCCGCGCGGACAGCAGCAGGCCGGCCTCGCGCAGACCGGCCGGACGCGCGGACTGGTCGATGCGGCCGGGCAGGGCGTCCTTCTGGAGGGCGAAGTAGCGGACGCCCTCCTCGTCGATGCCGAGGAAGTAGCGGTGCGCCTCGGTGAGCGGGGCCTCGAAGGACGGGGTCATGACGAGTTCGGTACGGCCGTCAGCCGTCTCGTCGATCAGGACCTGACCGCCGGAAACCACGAAGCAGCGGGTGGTGGGGTGGCTCCACGCTGCCGCGAGCCAGGCCTCGTCGAGCCGGTGGTGCGCGGCGCGGTCGATGCCGCTGGGGGCGGTGAGCGAGACGGGACGGTCGGCGGTGTGGTCGGTCCAGGTGGTCACGGGTGCTTCCAACTCCCCCGGTGCAGCGGATTGTTTCGGCGAACGGTTCGGCGGGACGGACGTCGGAGGGCGACCGGGTCCGGCGGGGCTTCGCGGTTCGGGGCGGCCCTTTCAGGGTGCCCCGCGCACTGCCGGGCCGGGCGGCGCGGGACGGTCAGGGCGCGTGGCTCCAGTGCTCGGCGAGATCACCCCAAAGGTACGCGGAGGTCTCGACGCCCTTGAGCAGCAGATCGAGCTCGACCTTCTCGTTCGGCGCGTGCCAGCCGTCGGAGGGGACGGAGATGCCGAGGAACAGCACGGGTGCGCCGAGGACGACCTGGAGATCGGCGGCGGGGCCGGAGCCGCCTTCGCGGGTGAAGCGGACCGAGCTCTCGAAGGCGCGGCCCAGGGCGCGGACCACGGACTGCAGCGCGGGGTGGTCGAGCGGGGTCAGGCACGGGCGCGTGGCGGGCGCGAAGGTGATCTCGTGCCGGATCCCGGCGGGCACCTGCTCGGTGGCCCAAGCGCGGACGGCCTTTTCGATGTGGTCGGGATCCTGGCCCGCGACCAGACGGAACGACAGCTTCACCATGGCCGACGACGGGATGATCGTCTTGCTCCCGGGACCCTGGTAGCCGCCACCGATGCCGTTGACCTCGGCGGTGGGGCGGGCCCAGATCCGCTCCAGGGTGGTGTGCCCGGACTCGCCGTGGCTGGCGTGCGACCTGGCCGTGTGCAGCCACTGCTCCTCGTCGAAGGGCAGTTCGGCGAAGAGTTCACGCTCACGGTCGGTCAGTTCGACGATGCCGTCGTAGAAGCCGGGGACGGTCACGCGTGCGTGCTCGTCGTGCAGGGCGGCGACCAGGCGGGCGACCGCCGTGGCCGGGTTGGGCACAGCGCCGCCGAAGGCGCCCGAGTGGATGTCCTGGTCGGGGCCGTACAGCCGGATCTCGCACTCGGCGAGGCCGCGCATGCCGGTGCACACCGTGGGGGTGTCCTCATCCCAC
This sequence comes from Streptomyces sp. NPDC050759, assembly GCF_044456945.1. Taxonomy (NCBI): domain Bacteria; kingdom Bacillati; phylum Actinomycetota; class Actinomycetes; order Kitasatosporales; family Streptomycetaceae; genus Streptomyces; species Streptomyces sp. NPDC050759. The sequence continues at coordinate 114,195 of NZ_JBITGI010000009.1, forward strand.
ATGCTGGTGTCGGAGACGATCACGGCGTCGGCGGCGAGCCGGCGCGAGTGCTCCTCGACGAGGGCGCGGAAGTGGGGTGAGCCTGACTCCTCCTCGCCCTCGATCAGCAGCTTCAGATGCACCGCCGGGGCGGTGCGGCCGGTGACGGCGAGGTGGACGCGGACGCCGAGGGCGTGGAAGAGGACCTGGCCCTTGTCGTCGGCCGCCCCGCGCGCGTAGAGGCGGTTGTCGCGGACGACCGGCTCGAAGGGGTCGCTGTCCCAGCCGTCCTCGCGGGCGGCGGGCTGTACGTCGTGGTGGCCGTAGACGAGGACCGTGGGCGCCGTCGGGTCCTCTGCGGGCCACTCGGCGAAGACGGCGGGCGCACCCGGGGTCTGCCAGACCTCGGTCGTGGGGAACCCGGTCTCCTTGAGCTTGGCAGCGAGCCAGTCGGCACTGCGGCGTACATCGGGGCCGTGGTCGGGCTGCGCCGAGACGGACGGGATGCGCAGCCATTCGGCGAGGTCGTCGAGGAAGGCGGCGCGGTGCTGCTCGATGTACGTACGGACGGCGCTGACGGCACTGTCAACGGGTTGGCTCATGGTCACGAGCCTATCGGCCCGCACCGACATCCTCGGTGGGCGGTTCCTCACAGTGTGCTTGCGCGGAACCGTTCGACTGCCCTCCCGGCCCCTGGGTGAGCAGCCGCTCCAGTGCTGCCCGGCCGGGCAGATCCTTGGGGCGTACGACGTCTCCGGTGCGGACGTAGAGAAACGCGGCCGTGACCGATTCCACAGGGATGCCCTGCCGCTCGGCCCAGGCCAACCGGTACACGGCGAGCTGGAGGGGGTCGGCGGTGCGGGTGCGGCCGGTCTTCCAGTCGACGATCTCGTACGTCGTCGTGTCCCCGTCGCTGTGTCGGTAGACGGCGTCGATACGGCCCCGGATCACGCGGCCGGCGATGGCGAGCTGGAAGGGCGTCTCCACCCGGTAGGGGGTGCGGTGGGCGTACTCGCTGCGCTCGAAGGCGTCCTTGAGGGCTTCCAGGTCGCGTTCGTCGGCGATCTCGGCGTCACTGCCGGGCAGGTCGTCGGGCTCCAGCATGGGCAGGGTCAGGGCCTCGAAGCGGGCTTCGACCCAGGCGTGGAACCGGGTGCCCTGGCGTGCGGCGGGTTGCGGGGGGCGCGGCATGGGGCGCGCGAGCTCCTGTGCGAGCCCGTCCGGGTCGCTCGCCAGACGCAGGACCTGGGACGCGGTGAGTGACGCGGGCAGGGGCACGTCGGTGACGGCTTGCCGTGTGCGCAGGAGTTCCCCGGCCAGGGCGTCGAGGTCGCGGTCCCAGGAGGCGATGGTGCGGGCTTCCTCGGGGGTGAGCCGGGGGTGCGTGGGAGGCTGCTGCTGGGCGCGTGGGTGCTTGGACGGGCGCTCCGCACGGTGGGCGCGCGCCTCTTGAGGCTCACGCTCCTCGGGATGGCTGCGCGGGCCCTCGCCGGGGCCGGGGGGCTCGTCGCCGTCCGGGGCCGTGGCCTGGTGCGGAACGGCCGCGCGGACCGTCGTCCAGGAGTCCCAGTCGGCGGGGTCCTCCGGGAGGGACTCGTCCCCGGCGTCCACGAAGTCTTCCGGGTCCGGTTCTGCGAAGTCCCGCTCTGCGAGGTCCCGGTCGTCGAAGTCCGGCTCCTCGTCGTCCGGTGGCGGGGGCCAGTCCGGGTCGTCGTAGGTGTCCGGGTCGTGGGCGGCTGCGGGATGGCCGTCCGTGGGGGAGGCGAGGTTCTCCAGATGGGCCAGGACCGTCTCGGCGGCGGCGCGGCGGCGCGCGAGGGCGGTGTCGTCGAGGGGCAGGGGCCAGACCTGGTCGGCGCTCTGTCCGTGCAGGGCCGGGTTCTCCGCGTCCTCGGCGGGTTCGTCGGCCCAGGCCTCGATCTCGCCGTAGCCGGACGTGCAGTGGTCGGACAGGGCCTTGAGGAAGTCGGACGGTCCTCGGGGCTTCTTCTGTGTCGGTCCCCACCAGTGGCCGGAGCCGAGGAGGAGGGAGCGCGGGCGGGTGAAGGTGACGTAGCCGAGGCGGAGTTCCTCGGTGTGCTGGTGGTCCTTCATGGCCTCGTGGAAGGCCTTCATGCCGCGTGAGTCCCAGGAGTCGATGTCGGGCAGGGTGTCGGTGTCGCCGCGCAGCGCGTGCGGCAGCACCTTGCCCTGGGCGGTCCACTTCTCGCGGCCCTGGGTGCTCGGGAAGGTCCCGGTGACCAGGCCGGGGACGGCGACGACATCCCACTCCAGGCCCTTGGACTTGTGCGCGGTGAGCACCTTCACGGTGTTCTCACCGCCGGGCAGGGCGTTGTCGAGGCCCTTCTCGTACTGGGCGGCGGTGCGCAGGAAGCCGAGGAAGGCGAGGAGGCTCGCCTCGTTGTCGCCGGCCGCGAACGAGGCGGCGATGTCGAGGAAGTTGGACAGGGTCTCGCGGCGGCGGGCGGCCAAGGCGTGCGGGGACGCCGACAGTTCGACCTCCAGGCCGGTGACGGCGAGGACGCGGTGCAGGACGTCCATCAGGGGGTCGGCGAGGGAGCGGCGAAGGTCCCGCAGTTCGGCGGCCAGGCGCGCGAACCGCACGCGCGCGTCCGGTGAGAAAGGCAGCCCGTCGTCGTCCTCGTCGTCGCTGTAGAGGGGCGTCTCCAGGAAGGTCTCCAGGGCGTCGGCGAGCGATATCACCTCGGCGGGGTCGACCCCCTCGACGGCCTCGGCGAGCCGGCGGTCGGGGTCGTCGTCGCCGTCCACACGCGCGTGCGACACGAGCCGCCGGGCACGCCGGCCGAGGAGGGCGAGGTCGCGCGGGCCGATGCGCCAGCGCGGGCCGGTCAGCAGGCGGACCAGGGCGGCGTTGGCACCGGGGTCCTGGAGGACCTCGCAGACGGCGACCAGGTCGGCGACCTCGGGCAGGTGCAGCAGGCCCGAGAGTCCCACCACCTCGACCGGGACGTCCCGTTCGACGAGGGCGCCCTGGATCTCCGCGAAGTCGGTCGCCGTGCGGCACAGGACGGCGATCTCGCCGGGCTCCTTCCCGGTGCGTACCAGGTGGGCGATCGAGTCGGCGAGCCAGTCGATCTCCTCGGCGTGGGTGGGCAGGAGGGCGCAGCGCACCATGCCGTCGCGCTCGGCGCCGGGGGCCGGGCGGAGGGCCTCCACGCCCGCGTGCATGGCGCGCAGGGGCTCGGCGAGGCCGTTGGCGAGGTCGAGGAGGCGGCCGCCGCTGCGGCGGTTCTCACTGAGCGCCTGGCGGGTGGCGGGCCGGCCGTCGGGGTGGGCGAAGTGTTCGGGGAAGTCGTCGAGGTTGGCGACGGAGGCGCCGCGCCAGCCGTAGATGGCCTGGCAGGGGTCGCCGACGGCGGTGACCGGATGGCCGGTGCCGCCGCCGAACAGGCCTGCCAGCAGGACGCGCTGGGCGACCGAGGTGTCCTGGTACTCGTCGAGCAGCACCACCTTGAACTCGTCGCGCAGGATGCGGCCCACCTCCGGGGCACCCGCGAGGCGTGCGGACAGGGCGATCTGGTCGCCGAAGTCGAGCAGGTCGCGTTCGCGTTTGGCGGCGCGGTAGCGGACGACCAGGTCGGCGAGTTCACGGCGGGCGGCGGCCGTCTCGGGGACCTTGCGCAGGGCGTCGTTGGTGAGCTTGGCGCCCTGCAGGTCGCGCAGCAGTTCGGCGTCGTACGCGCGCAGGCGCTCGGGGGGTACGAGGTGCTCGGCGAGTTCCGCGTCGAGGGTGAGGAGGTCGCTGACGAGGTCGGCGAAGGAGCGGGTCAGGGCCGGGTAGGGGCCGGGGGCCTCGCGCAGCACGCGCGCGGCGAGCTGGTAGCGGGTGGCGTCGGCGAGCAGCCTGGAGGTGGGTTCGAGCCCGATGCGCAGGCCGTGGTCGGTCAGCAGGCGGCCCGCGAAGGCGTGGTAGGTGGAGATCACGGGTTCGCCCGGCGGGTTGTCCGGGTCGATGACGTCGGGGTCGGTGACGCCTGCCTTGACGAGTGCCTTGCGGACGCGCTCGGCGAGCTCTCCGGCGGCCTTGTTGGTGAAGGTGAGGCCGAGGACCTGTTCGGGGGCGACCTGGCCGGTGCCGACCAGCCAGACCACGCGGGCCGCCATCACCGTCGTCTTGCCCGAGCCGGCGCCGGCCACGATCACCTGCGGGGCGGGCGGCGCGGTGATGCAGGCCGTCTGCTCCGGGGTGAACGGGATACCGAGGAGCTCCTTGAGCTGATCGGGATCGGTGATACGGGCGGGCATGTCGCAGAGGCTAGCGGCGCGCACTGACAACGGAGGACGAATCACCCCGGCGGGCCGGAAGGAGCGCAGGTCAGCACGCGTGGTGCGACTGATCACACTGGTGTGCCCAGCTCACTCCACGATCTGCCGTCCTTCCGGTTGAGCGCTGCACGAGGCCCGGAAGGCGCAGTGGGAGCAGTGCTGCCCCGCGTTCGGTGTGAACCGTTCGTCGAGGACCTTTCCCGCCGCCGTGGCGAGCAGATCTCCGACCCACTCCCCTTCCAGCGGTTCCTGCGCCTGCACCTTGGGGAGGGTCTCGCCGCCGTCCCGCTTGGGGGCGCCCTGGCGCAGCTGGACGAGTTCGGCGCCGCCCGGCTCCGGCCGTACGCCGTCGAAGGCCTCGTCGACGGCGCCCTCCCGGACGGCGAGCTGGTAGACGGCGAGCTGGGGGTGGCGTTCGACCTCGGCGGAACTCACCGGCTGCTTGCCGGTCTTGAAGTCGACGACATAGGCACGGCCCTCGCCGTCGGCCTCCACGCGGTCCATCTGACCGCGGATGCGCACCTCGACCTCGCCCGCCTCCAGGGTGACGTCGAAGTCGTGCTCGCTGGCCACCGGTGTGCGGCCGGTGCGATCCATGACGTGCCACTTCAGGAAGCGTTCGAGCGCCACGCGCGCGTTCTCCTTCTCCTGCGCCGACTTCCAGGGCGCGTCGAAGGCGAGCGCGTTCCACACGGAGTCGAGGCGCTCCATGAGGACGTCGAGGTCGGCGGGGGTGTGTCCGGAGGCGACCTCGTCGGCGAGGACGTGCACGACGTTGCCGAAGCCCTGGGCGACCGTCGCGGGCGCGTCGGCCTTCACCTCGCGGCCCAGGAACCACTGGAGGGCGCAGGTGTTGGCCAGCTGGTCGAGGGCACTTCCGGAGAGCACGACGGGCTGGTCGCGGTTGCGCAGCGGCACCTTGGACTCGGTCGGCTCGAACATTCCCCACCAGCGGTAGGGATGGGCGGAGGGGACGAGCGGGCGGCCGTCCTCGTCGGCGAGGGCGGCGAGCCGGGCCAGTCGGCGGGCGGCGGCCTCTCTCAGGGTGTCGGAGACGCGTGGGTCGACGGTGGTGGCGCGGAGTTCGGCGACCAGGGCGGCGACGGACAGCGGGCGGCGGGGGCGGCCCGTCACGTCCCTGGGTTCGACGCCGAGTTCGGTCAGGAAACGGGAGGGCTGGTCGCCGTCGTCGGCCGGTGCCTTCACCGCCGTGACCACGAGTCGCTCACGCGCACGCGTGGCGGCCACGTAGAACAGGCGGCGCTCCTCCGCCAGCAGGGCGCCCGGGGTGAGCGGTTCGGCGAGTCCGTCGCGGCCGATGCGGTCGGCCTCCAGGAGGGAGCCGCGGCGGCGCAGGTCCGGCCACAGGCCCTCCTGCACGCCCGCGACGACGACCAGGCGCCACTCCAGCCCCTTGGAGCGGTGCGCGGTCATCAGGCGGACGGCGTCGGGGCGTACGGCACGCCGGGTGAGGGTGTCGGCGGCGATGTCCTCGGCGTCGATCTCCTCGAGGAAGTTCAGGGCGCCGCGGCCCCCGGTGCGCTCCTCCGCGCGCGCGGCGGTCGCGAACAGCGCGCACACGGCGTCGAGATCACGGTCCGCGTTGCGTCCCGCGGCGCCGCCGCGCCGGGCGGCCCGCTCGAGGCGCCCGGGCCACGGGGTGCCCTCCCACAGGTCCCACAGCGCCTCCTCGGCGCTGCCGCCGTTCGCGAGGCGCTCGCGGGCCTTGCCGAGCAGCGCGCCGAGCCGCTGGGCTCCGCGCGCGTAGGCGGGGTCGTGCACGGCCAGGCGTTCGGGCTCGGCGAGCGCCCGCGCGAGCAGCACGTCGGAGGGCGGCGGCAGTGCGTTGCCCGCGGCCCGCTCCTCGTCCCGCAGAGCACGGCCGAGGCGGCGCAGGTCGGCGGCGTCCATACCGGCGAGGGGGGAGGCGAGGAGGGTGAGGGCGGTCTCGGTGTCGAGCCAGGAGGTGTCGGACGGCGGTGCTGCGGAGGGGGGCTGTGGTTCGTCGGCCGAGCCCTGCTGCGGCTCCTCCCCCGACACCGACCGCGGCTCATCGGCCGGGCCCTGCCGCGGCTCCGCCTCGGACACCGTCTGTGGCTCATCCTCCGAGTCCTGCCGCGCCTTCTCTTCAGACACCGACCGTGGCTCGTCGGCCGAGCCCTGCCGCGCCTCCTCCTCCGACACCGACCGCGGCTCGTCGGAAGCGTCGCGCTCCTCGAGCCGTACGCCACCCTCCGCCGCCTCCGCGCCGCCCTCCTCGAGCCGTACGCCACCCTCCGCCGCCTCCGCCGTGGCCACGGCGCGCAACGCCGTCAGCAGTGGCGCCACCGCCGGTTCGTGTCGCAGGGCCAGGTCGTCGCCGTCGATGTCGAGGGGGACTCCGGCCGCTGTGAGAGCGCGCCGGACCGTCGGAATGGTGCGGGATCCCGCGCGCACCAGAACCGCCATCTCGCCCCAGGGGACGCCGTCCTCCAGATGCGCACGGCGCAGGATGTCCGCGATGTTGTCCAGTTCGGTGCCGGACGTCGGGTACGTGTACGCCTCCACGCGTCCCCCGTCCCGGACCGGGGCGAGTTCGCGGTGGGCGCGGACCTTCTCCGCCGGCAGCCGGGTCAGCGGCATGCGCTGGGTCACCAGGCGGGTCGCGGCCAGCAGGGCGGCTCCGGAGCGGCGGGAGGTGCGCAGGACCTCGACGGGGGCCGTCCGGCCGTCCGCGCGCGGGAAGGCGTACGGGAAGTCGAGGATGCCGTTGACGTCCGCGCCACGGAACGCGTAGATCGACTGGTCGGGGTCGCCGAAGGCGACGAGGGTTCGGCCACCCCCGGCGAGCGCCTGCAGCAGCCGTACCTGGGCCGGGTCGGTGTCCTGGTACTCGTCGACGAACACGGCGTCGTACTGGGCGGCGAGTCGCTCGGCGACCTCGGGGCGGCGGGCGAGGAGCACCGCGCGGTGGACGAGTTCGGCGTAGTCGAGGACGCCCTGGAGGTCGAGGACGTCGAGGTACTCGGCGAGGAAGGCGGCCGCGGCCCGCCAGTCGGGGCGGCCGCTGCGGCGGGCGAAGGCGTCCAGGGCGCCTGGCCCGAGGCCCAGTTCACGGCTGCGGGCGAGGACCGCGCGGACCTCGTCGGCGAAGCCGCGGGTGGTCAGACAGGCGCGCAGTTCGTCCGGCCAGCGCACGTGCGCGAGGCCGAGCCGCTCCAGGTCCGGCTGACCGGCGAGCAGTTCACGTACGGCCACGTCCTGCTCGGGTCCCGACAGCAGCCGCAGCGGCTCCACGAACAGGTCGCTGTCCTGGTGGGCGCGGACCAGGGCGTAGCAGAACGAGTGGAAGGTGGTCGCCTGCGGCGCGCGCGCCGCTCCTATGCGCAGCGCCATGCGGTCGCGCAGCTCGACGGCCGCCTTGCGGCTGAACGTCAGCACGAGCACACGCGCGGGGTCCCCTCCGCGGGCGATTCGTGAGGCCACCGACTCGACGAGCGTGGTGGTCTTCCCGGTGCCCGGACCTGCAAGAACGAGCAAAGGGCCGCTTCCGTGCTCAACCACGGCACGCTGTGCGGCGTCCAGACGAGGGGGATCCACCCGGGCCGGCGGGGTACGCACCAGTCGGTAAGCGCCACGGGTCCCCTGTCGCACCGGGGAGTGCGACAGACGCCTGGTGGAGGAAGAGGAGCTCACGTGGTTCGCCGGTCCTGGTGGGTGTGCTGTTGGGCGGCCCGCCGCGCGTGGAGAGCGGTGGACGGGGGGTGAGGGGGACGCGTGCAGGCGACGCTACGCCGACGCCGAGTGCGGAAGCAGGGCTTCCGCTTCTTCCCGCGCGACCCATGCGGCCCACGGGACCCGTATGTCCCTCACCCCACGAACGTACGGCATGCCACGGACGTGCCCTGTTTCCCCCGTACGGGCCTCAGGGTGCCCCGGGGCCCGCGGGATGCCGGAAGCTGTCAGGTGTGACCCTCCGCACGATCGCCGCCGTCCCAGCGCGCCCGTCTCATGTCGAGGCGCGGCAGATGATTCTCGGCGGCCCTGCTCGCCTCCTTCAGAGGCGTGCCCTCGGCGCGGTAGTGATCGAGCGCCCGCAGTTCGTGCCCGGGAAGCAGGACCCCGTCCGAACGGACGACACGCCACCAGGGGACGGCTCCGCCGTACAGGGCCATGACCCGGCCCACCTGACGAGGGCCGCCCTCCTCCAGCCACTCGGCGACGTCGCCGTACGTCATGACGCGCCCGGGCGGAATGCGTTCGGCGACGTCGAGGACCCGCTCGGCGTACTCCGGCAGCGTGTCCGCGTACTCCGGGTGGGCGTCCCGAGGAAGGCTCTGCTCGCTCATCCGCCCCATCCTGCCCCACCCCACCGACAATGTGACGGGCTCGCGACCGTGGGTATCCCTCGCCCGGGAACAGCGCTTCGGGCAGACTGTGCGCCCCCGCATGTGCACCCTGACGCCCCCGTGTGTCGGTGGGGCATGCCACCATCGTGCGGGCGGTGACTGGTGATACGAGATCAAGAAGAGACGATGAAGCCACAGGGTGTGCACCCGGAGGGCGCCGAGAGCACCTCTGACGCTTCGTCGCGCCCCGACACCGCCGACGCGGACGGCAAGGACACCGACGCCTGCGTCGAGGAGGTGCACGCCGACGAGGTCGAGAGCGACGAACCGCTGCTTCCCGCGCGCGTGCACCGGCCCTCCGACCTCATGCGACTGCTGGTCGGCGTGCTGGCCGTCGTCGTCCTGCTCGCCATCGCCGCGTTCGCCCACGGCACCACCTCCGGCCTCGAACAGGACATCAACAAGGGCACCGGTCAGGCGCCCGACCTGCTCATCAAGATCGCCGGTCTCGCCTCCAGCATCGCGATCCTCCTGGTCCCGGTCGCGTTCGCGATCGAACGGCTGATCAAGCGCGACGGACTGCGGATCGCCGACGGCGTGCTCGCCGCGGTCCTCGCCCACGGTGTGACGCTCGCCACCGACCTGTGGGTCGCCAAGGCCGCCCCGAGCTCGATCCAGGAGGCGCTCACCCAGCCCTCCCCCGGCGACATCCACGCCCTCACCGACCCGGTGCACGGCTATCTGGCGCCCGTCATCGCCTATATGACGGCCGTCGGCATGTCCCGCAGGCCGCGCTGGCGGGCGGTGCTGTGGATCGTGCTGATGCTCGACGCGTTCTCGATGCTCGTCACCGGCTACACCACGCCGTTCTCGATCATCCTGACGGTGCTGATCGGCTGGACGGTCGCCTACGGGACCCTGTACGCGGTCGGCTCACCCAATGTCCGGCCCACCGGGCAGACGCTGATCGCGGGCCTCAGGACCGTCGGCTTCCACCCGGTCAGCGCGGCCCGCGAGGAGGCTTCGGAGACCGCAGAGAACAGCGACCGCGGCCGACGCTACTTCGTCACACTGGAGGACGGTCCCCCGCTGGATGTGACGGTGGTCGACCGGGAGCAGCAGGCGCAGGGCTTCTTCTACCGCGTGTGGCGCAATCTCACGCTGCGCGGCTTCGCCACCCGCAGCAGCCTGCAGTCGCTCAGGCAGGCGCTGGAGCAGGAGGCGCTGCTCGCCTACGCGGCCATCGCGGCCGGTGCCAACGCGCCCAAGCTGATCGCCACCTCCGAGCTCGGCCCCGACGCCGTGATGCTGGTCTACGAGCACACCGGCGGGCGCACACTCGAGTCACTGGCCGAGGAGGAGATCACCGACGAACTGCTGCGCAACACCTGGCGTCAGGTGCAGGCGCTGCAGTCGCGGCGTATCGCGCACCGCAGGCTCGCGGGTGACGCGATCCTGGTGGATCGTTCCGGTGCGGTGATCCTCACCGATCTTCGTGGCGGCGAGATCGCGGCCAGCACCCTGCTGCTGCGCATGGACGTCGCCCAGCTGGTGACGACCCTGGGGCTGCTGGCCGGCGCGGAGCGCGCGGTGGCCTCGGCGGTCAGCATCCTCGGCCCCGACGCCGTGGCCGACTGTCTGCCGATGCTGCAGCCCATCGCGCTGACGCGCTCCACGCGCGCGACGCTGCGCAAACTGGCCCGGGAGCGGGCCCAGCGCGAGCGTGAGGCTGTCCTGCATGCGTCCCAGCAGGCCAAGCAGGCCCGTCTGGAGGAGGCACCTGAGGACACCAGACCCGTACTCGAGAAGCCCGACAAGAAGACGGTCAAGGCAGAGGCGCGGGCCGAGAAACGGGCCATCGACGAAGCCATCGAAGAGGCACGCGAGGAAGACCTGCTGACGCAGATCCGCCACCAGGTGCTGCTGATCAGGCCACAGGCGCCGGTCGAACCGGCTCGCCTGGAGCGGGTGAAACCGCGCACGCTGATCAGCTTCATCGCGGGTGCCATCGGCGCGTACTTCCTGTTGACGCAGCTCACCCACATCGAGTTCGGGCCGCTCGTCGCCAACGCCGAGTGGGGCTGGGTCGCGGCCGCCGTGCTGTTCTCGGCGTGCAGCTACTTCGCCGCGGCCATGGCCCTGCTGGGCTTCGTGCCCGAGCGGGTGGGGTTCCTGCGGACGGTCGCGGCCCAGGTCGCCGGTTCGTTCGTGAAGATCGTCGCACCGGCCGCGGTCGGCGGTGTGGCACTCAACACGCGCTTCCTGCAGCGCCAGGGAGTGCGGCCGGGGCTCGCGGTGGCGAGTGTCGGCGCCTCGCAGTTGTTCGGGCTCGGCTGCCACATCGTGATGCTGCTGTCCTTCGGCTATCTGACCGGTACCGAGAAGACGCCGTCGCTGTCGCCGTCCCGGACGGTCATCGCGGGTCTGCTGACGGTGGCGGTGCTCGTGCTCGTGGTCACCTCCGTGCCGTTCCTCAGGAAATTCGTCGTCACGCGCGTGAGGTCGCTGTTCGCGGGTGTCGTGCCGCGCATGCTGGACGTGCTCCAGCGGCCGCAGAAGCTGGTCACCGGCATCGGCGGCATGCTGCTGCTGACGGCCTGCTTCGTGATGTGTCTGGACGCCTCGATCCGCGCGTTCGGCCAGGAGGGGACGTCGCTCAGCATCGCCAGCGTCGCCGTCGTCTTCCTCGCCGGCAACGCGCTCGGCTCGGCCGCCCCGACACCGGGCGGTGTGGGCGCCGTGGAGGCCACGTTGACGGTCGGTCTGATCGCCGTGGGGCTCCCCAAGGAGGTCGCCGCCCCGGCCGTCCTGCTGTTCCGTCTGCTGACGCTGTGGCTGCCGGTGCTGCCGGGCTGGCTGGCCTTCAACCAACTGTCCCGCAAGGGCGCGCTGTAGTCCGTACCGCCGAGCCGGGACAGGTACCTCTTACGGCCCGCGTCCCGAGCGTCCCCCCGCGCGCGACCGCAGGATGGGATCATGCCCACCCCCCCTCGACTGCGCGCCGCCGCCCTGACCACCACCGCCGTCCTGCTGACCTCCGTGCTGGCGGGCTGCGGCGGCGACTCCCAGGACGGGGACCTGTCGGCCCAGAAGCTGAGCTGGAAGGACTGCCCGGCGCCCTCCCGGGCCGAGGGCGGCGGTGACGCCCCTTCACCGCTGCCAGGTGACGACGAGTGGCAGTGCACCACCCTCAAGGTCCCTCTCGACTGGGCGAAGCCCAAGGGCGACACGATCGGCCTCGCCCTGATCCGGGCGAAGGCCAGTGGCGCCGAGGACAGGCGCATCGGCTCACTCGTCTTCAACTTCGGCGGGCCCGGCGGCTCGGGCGTCACCACGCTGCCCGCCTTCGGCACGGACTTCGCAAAATTGCGCACCCGCTACGACCTGGTGAGCTTCGACCCCCGTGGGGTCGGCCGCAGCGCCCCCGTGGAGTGCCTGAACGACCCCCAGCTCGACGTGTACTTCGCGCAGGACTGGACCCCTGACGACGCGGCCGAGCGCGCCTCGCTGCTGGCCGACACCAAGGAGTTCAACGCGGCCTGCGAGGAGAACTCCGGGAAGATGCTGCCGCATGTGCGCACGACCGAAGCGGCCCGCGACATGGACCTGATGCGCCAGGTCCTCGGTGACGACAAGCTGTACTACTTCGGCATCTCGTACGGCACCGAACTCGGCGGCGTCTACGCCCACCTGTTCCCGAAGCACGTGGGGCGCGCGGTCTTCGACGCGGTCGTCGACCCGGCGCAGAGCGGTGAGCAGGGTTCGCTCGGACAGGCCGAGGGATTCCAGCTCGCGCTCGACAACTTCGCCGAGGACTGCACCTCGCAGCCCACGGGCTGCCCCGTCGGCGACACCGCGCAGGAGGTCAGGAACCGCATCGCCGAACTGCTGGCCGACCTCGACAGCAGGCCGATCCCCGGCATCGGGCAGCGGGTACTGACCCAGACGGCCGCGACCAACGGCATCGTGCAGGCGCTGTACTCCAAGGACTTCTGGGAGTACCTCACCCAGGGCCTGGAGCAGGCGTACGACGGTGACGGCAGCATCCTGATGCTGCTGTCCGACTCGATGAACGAGCGGAGCGAGAACGGCGAATACAGCAACATGGCCGCGGCCAACGTCTCCATCAACTGCGCCGACGACAGGCCCCGGTACACCACTACCGAGGTCGAGCGGAAGCTGCCCGAGTTCCGTGCCGCGTCCCCTCTGTTCGGCGACTTCATGGCCTGGTCGATGCTGAGCTGCACCGACTGGGCCGTGGCGGGCGCCGCCGACCATCCCGACGTGAGCGCGCCCGGGTCGGCGCCGATCCTGGTCGTGGGCAACACCGGGGACCCGGCGACGCCGTACGAGGGCGCGCGCAAGATGGTGGAGGCGCTCGGAGCCGGCGTCGGGGTCGAGCTGACGTACAAGGGGCAGGGGCACGGGGCGTACGACAGCAAGAACAAGTGCGTCCAGGACGCCGTGAACGGCTATCTCCTGAGCGGAAAGGTGCCGGCGGCCGGGACCGTCTGCTCGTAGCGCACCCGCAGCCATCCCGAGGTCGGGCGAAAATCGCTGGTCAGGAGGTTATCCACAGGCCCCGACGGGTGCCGGGTGATCGGCCTACCATGGCCAGACCGACGTTCGTGGCTCGGCACGGACGGCTGGGGAGGGGGACTGGAATGGGGCGTTTCGTACGGTGGGCGGCCGTGACCGCCACAGCCGCACTGCTGGCGGCGGGCTGCAGCGGCGGCTCGTCCGACGGCGGTGAAGGGGACGAGCGGTCGGGCAGCGCGAGGCCCACCACCACAGGCGCGAAAGCGCTGCCCGCCGCGCTGACCAAGCAGAAGCTCGACTGGGAGCGCTGCAAGGCCACCGCGGACTCCTCCCCGCCCGGCAGGGACTGGCAATGCGCGACGTTGAAGGTGCCGCTCGACTGGTCGAAGCCGGACGGCGAGACGATCGACCTCGCGCTGATCCGCTCCAAGGCCCGCGGCGGCGACCGCATCGGCTCGCTCCTGTTCAACTTCGGCGGCCCCGGTGTGTCGGGCGTCACCGGAATGCCCGGGTACGCCGCCACCGTCTCCCTCCTGCGCGAGCGGTACGACCTGGTGAGCTGGGATCCGCGCGGGGTCGGCGCCAGCGAAGGCGTCCGCTGCCGTGGCGACAAGGAGACCCAGGCCGCCGAGGCGGTGGACCCCACCCCGGACACCCCTGCAGAGGAACGGGCGTTTCTCAGGGACGCGACCGACTTCGCCCAGGGCTGCGAGAAGCGCGTGGGCAGACTGCTGGCGCACGTCTCGACCACCGACACCGCGCGGGACATGGACCTGATGCGCCAGGTCCTCGGCGACGACAAGCTGCACTACTTCGGCATCTCGTACGGCACCCAACTCGGCGGTGTCTACGCCCACATGTTCCCCGAGAATGCAGGGCGGCTGGTGCTCGACGCGGTCGTCGATCCGACCGCCGACCTGGTGGACCACCGAAAGAACCAGGCCCGGGGCTTCCAGCGCGCCCTCGACAACTACCTCGAATCCACCGGCCAGGACCCCGAACAAGGCACCCGGAAGATCGCTGACCTGCTGGAGCGGATCGACGCGGACCCGCTGGACACATATTCCGGGCGGAAGCTGACCCAGGTGCTGGCGTTCACCGGCATCGTCTGGCCGTTGTACCGCCAGGACAGCTGGCCCTCGCTGACCAGCGCTCTCGACACGGCCGAGCAGGGGGACGGCTCCGAACTGCTGGCGCTCGCCGACGGCTACAACGAACGGGATGCCTCGGGCCGTTACGCCCTGGTGACGCAGTCACAACGGGTCATATCGTGCTTGGACGACAAGCAGCGGCCCACGCTCGCGGAGGCGAAGAAGCTGCTGCCCGAGTTCCAGAGAATCTCGCCCGTGTTCGGCCCCTTCCTCGGCTGGGACGCGGCCGGCTGGTGCCACGACTGGCCGGTGCCCGGACAGTACGAAACCCCGGAGGTGAGCGCACCCGGTGCGGCACCGGTGCTGGTGATCGGCAACACGGGCGACCCGGCGACCCCGTACGAGGGTGCCCGCAGGATGGCGGACGAGTTGGGCAAGGGCGTCGGTGTGGAGCTCACCTGGAAAGGCGAGGGACACGGGGCGTACGGCAACCGGAGCGACTGTGTGAACTCCACAGTGAACGCGTATCTGCTGAAGGGAACGGTGCCGAAGGACGGCAAGGTCTGCGGCCGGCGCCAGTGACGGAAAGGGGCCCGGCACACCTGGTGCCGAGCCCCTCCCGGGAAGACATGGGCCTAGTAGACCGGCTTGTCCGGCTCGATCTGGTGGACCCAGCCGATCACACCGCCACCGACGTGCACGGCGTCGGAGAAGCCCGCGGACTTCAGGACCGCGAGGACTTCCGCACTGCGGACACCCGTCTTGCAGTGCAGGACGATCTTCTTGTCCTGCGGGAGGCCCTCCAGGGCGGTGCCCATGAGGAACTCGTTCTTCGGGATCAGCTTCGCGCCCGGGATGGAGACGATCTCGTACTCGTTGATCTCACGGACGTCGATGATCTCGATGTTCTCGCCGTCGTCGATCCACTCCTTGAGCTGCTTCGGAGTGATCGTCGAGCCGGCGGCCGCCTCCTGGGCCTCCTCGGAGACGACGCCGCAGAAGGCCTCGTAGTCGATGAGCTCGGTGACGGTCGGGTTCTCGCCGCAGACCGCGCAGTTCGGGTCCTTGCGGACCTTGACCTGGCGGTACTGCATCTCGAGGGCGTCGTAGATCATCAGGCGGCCGACGAGCGGATCACCGATGCCCGTGAGGACCTTGATCGCCTCGGTGACCTGGATGGAGCCGATGGACGCGCACAACACGCCCAGCACGCCGCCCTCGGCGCAGGAGGGAACCATGCCGGGGGGCGGGGGCTCCGGGTAGAGGCAGCGGTAGCAGGGGCCGTGCTCGGACCAGAAGACGGAGGCCTGGCCGTCGAAGCGGTAGATCGAGCCCCAGACGTACGGCTTGTTCAGCAGCACGCACGCGTCGTTGACCAGGTAGCGGGTCGCGAAGTTGTCGGTTCCGTCGACGATCAGGTCGTACTGGCTGAAGATGTCCATCACGTTGTCGGCCTCGAGCCGCTCCTCGTGAAGGATCACGTTCACGTACGGGTTGATGCCGAGGACCGAGTCACGCGCGGACGCGGCCTTGGAGCGGCCGATGTCGGCCTGACTGTGGATGATCTGGCGCTGCAGGTTCGACTCGTCGACCTCGTCGAACTCCACGATGCCGAGCGTGCCGACGCCCGCGGCGGCCAGGTACATCAGCGCCGGCGAGCCCAGGCCGCCGGCGCCCACACAGAGCACCTTGGCGTTCTTCAGCCGCTTCTGCCCGTCCATCCCGACGTCGGGAATGATCAGGTGGCGGGAGTACCTGCGGACCTCGTCTACGGTGAGCTCGGAGGCGGGCTCGACCAGGGGTGGCAGCGACACGGGGACTCCGTTGGTCGGTCAATCACTACAGTTGTTCTCCCCGTAACACTGCCATGGGCTTCTTCATTCCGAGACACCCGTTCCGATCCGCGAGACGATTTCGTCCCAGTAGCCGGGCAGGGTCTCCCAGGGGTCGACGCGGCCGCCGCGATCCGTGCGGTCGGTGAACCAGATCGTCGAGGCACCCTGCCAGCGGGCGATCCGCAGAGCCTCCTCGAGGTGCGGGCCCGGCACTCCGTGGACGAAGTGGCAGAAGCGGTCGGGCGGGTAGTCGGCGGTCCACTCGGCCACCTGCGACCAGCGGTAGTCGCTCCAGGAGCCGGAGAACGTGACCAACTGGTCGGCGGTCTCGGCGTAACCGGGGTGGGGGTGGGTGCCGTGGCCGAGGACGATGTGGGCATCGTCACGAATCGCGCGGAGCGCGGTGACGGTGCGGCGGACTTCGGGGAGCGCGGCGTGTTCGGCCGGGCAGTGGTCCAGGAGGAAGCCGTCGACCTGGTACCAGTCGACGTAACGGTGCGCCTCGGGGACCAGTTCGCCATAGGTGCGGACCCCGGAGGTGTCGAGGTGACCGAGGACGCGGACGCCCGCGTTGCGCAGCCGGCCGGCCGCTTCGAGGCAGTGCGGGTCGGGGCGGGCACCGGGTCCGTCGGCGACGTTGAGGACGGCCCAGTGCAGTGGGGTGCCGGGACGGGTGAGTTCGGCCCACTCGGCGGGGGCGACCAAGGGGTGGGCGAAGCCGGGGGCACCGAGGCCGACGCGCAGGTCGGTGCTCGGCGTGTTGGTCTCCGTGCTGGTCAGATGCGGCATGCCGCCTCCATCCAGATGTCGGCGAGGGACTCTTCGAGGTTGATCCGGGGGCGCCAGCCGAGCCGGTCGCGTGCGGTGCGCACGTCCGCCTGCTGCCAGCTGCCGCAGCCGTCGGGGTACGGATACGCGACGGGTCCCGCGTGGTCCGGTTCGGAGCGGGGATGCCCGATGGTCGCCCTCAGCGGCCCGGGAGGACCGTCGAGTTCATGGAGGGCGCCGCCGTATCCGGCGACCCGGGCCAGGACGGCGGCGGCGTCGCGGAGGCGGACGGCACGGCCCGAGCCGATGTTGATGACGCCCTGCGCGGCGGAGAGCGAGGCCGCGTGGACCGCGCGGGCCACATCACGGACGTCGACGAAATCGCGCTGGGCGCCGAGGCCGGCGAGTTTCAGCTCGCCGTCACCGGACTGCATGGCGCGGCGCATGGCCTCGGCGAGACGGCCGAGCGGGGAGCCCGCGGGAGTGCCGGGGCCCGCCGGTGAGAAGACCCGCAGGACGACCGCGTCCAGGCCGGATCCGAGGACCAGTTCGGTGGCGGCGAGCTTGCTGACGCCGTACGGACCGCCGGGGCGGGGGACGGCGTCCTCGGCCGTGGAGGAGCCGGGCTGGCTGGGGCCGTACTCCGCGCCGCAGCCGATCTGCACCAGACGGGCACCGCAGCGGCTGCGCCGCAGGGCCTCGCAGACGGTGGCGACCGCGACCGTGTTGTGGCGGGTGAGTTCGCGGGCACCGCCGCGGGTGGCGCCGGCGCAGTTGACGACGACGCCCGGGTGGACGGCGTCGAGGAAGCGGGTGAGGGCGCCGGGGCTGCCGGACGCGAGGTCGAAGCGGACGTCGGCGTCGTCGCCGCGGCCGAGCGCGGTGAGCTGGACGGCGGGGTCGGCGAGCAGGCGGTCGGCGACGAAGCGGCCGAGGTAGCCGTTGGCTCCGATCAGCAGGACTCTCATCGGGCTGCTCCCGGGGCCTTGGGGGCAGGTCGGGAGGTGGTCATTGCGGGTTCTCCTTCGGGAGGGGCTTGCGAGTTGTCTCCGGCGGTGGGGCCGGGGTGCCTGCGGCGGCCTGTGCGGGTTCAGCGGGGTGGTTTCGCCCACGCGGGCGGGCGGCCGCTCCTACGGGGGGTGTGTCGCTCGGGGCCGGGTCAGCACGGGTCCTCCGCCTGGGCGTGGGCCGATGCCCTCGTCAGCTTGCGGAACCCGTGGATCAGCAGGGCCAGGGCGCAGATCCCGCAGGAGAGGGTCTGGATGCCGCCCGCGCCCCAGAGGCCCACGAGGGCTTCCACCGGAGCGGTCAGGAAGCCGCAGCCCGGCAGGCGGGAGGCGAAGGCCGCGGCCAGGGCCGTCGCCTGGGCTGTCGCGGTGGCGGTGAGCACCACCGCGGGGGCGTGGGTGAAGCCGTGGATGGTGAGGAGGCGGGCGAGAAAGAGGAGGGCGCCCAGGGCGATGACTTGTGGGTGGGCGGAGGGTTCGTCCAGGACGGCGCCGGACAGGGCCGACAGAGCCGTCAGGGCGCACAGGTACACGGCGAACGTGCCGAGCAGCAGGGGGCGTACGGCGGCCGCGAAGTCCTCCAGGCCTCGGCTGACGGTCAGTTTGCGGCGGGCGCGCGCCGCGAAGAGGTGGGCGGCCCAGGCTGCCGGAGCGCAGGACAGGGCCAGGGCGAGGACGGGAGCCGTGGCCATGGGCCAGGGGGCGTCGGCGGCACCGGTGGGCAGGGCGTGGGGACCGCCGGTCACGGCCGCCGTCAGGAGGCCGTCGCCGAGGGCTGCGTAGGCGAGGAGCCAGTACGTCCAGGTGGAGGTGCCGGTGGTGGGTGCACGCTCGGGGATGCCGAGGGGGCCGCGGGACAGGGCCGCACGCATGGCCAGGGACACGGCCAGGAAGCCCACGAGGGCGACGACCAGGCGGGACTGGCCGTCGGTGAGGCGGATGCCGGCCACCGTGGCCGCGCAGAGGGCGCCGGGGAGGAGGGTGAGGAGGGTCCAGTCGGCACAGGCCCGTGGTGCCTGCTCCACCATGGGCTGCGGGGGCGTCTCGCCGTCCCTCGGGACGCGGGCGTACATCTCCTCGGCGAGGGAGAAGACGTCCCGGTGCCGGAAGCGGACGGCGGTGCGGTCGGTGACACCGTGGGCCTCGAGACCGGCGGCGATCTCCAGGGGGTCGACGGCCCGTTCGCACAGCTCGCGGTGCCGGTGCATCAGGGCTTTCACCGGGTCGGCAGGGGAACGGCGGGCGGGACCTGGGGTGATGGGCTTGCGGCCGGCGGAGACCTCGGCGGCGCGGGGGGTGGGTGCCGACGGGGGGTGCGGGTCCGCGGCCCCGGAGGCCTCGGGAGTGTGCACGCCGGGCTCTCCCGAGGACACCGGGGGGTGCGGGTCCGCGCCCTCGGAAGCCACGGGATCGTGCACGCCGGGCTCTCCCGAAGACACCGGGGTGTTCGCGTCGGCATGTCCGGAGGACACGGAGGTGTGCGCCTCGGCATGTCCGGAGGACACAGAGGTGTGCGCCTCGGCATCTCCGGCGGACTCAGGGGCGTGCGCGGCGGCGGCCCCGGAAGCCTCACCGGTGAGTGGCTCGGGCTCACTGGTGAGTGTGTCGGCGACGCCCGGCTCAGCCCTTTCGGACCCTTCGGACGCCTTGGGCGCTCCGGATGCCTTGGACGCCTTGGGCGCTCCGAATCCTCCGAACTCCTCCCGCTCCTCGGACTCCTCGGGGCTCTCCACGGCTCGCGGCTCCGGCGTTCCCGATGCCCCGACGCGCCCCATGCCGCCATCCGCCCCGCGCTCGCCCGCCCCCCGCCCGTCGCTCACGGACGTCTCCCGCGTCAGCCACTCCTCAGAGGGCTCCGTGTCCCATGTCCCCGGGCCACCCGGAGTACCGGGGCGCTCGATTCCCACGTCGCTCATCCGGACGCTCCTTCCGTGGCGGCGAAAGGAGGCGTCGCGTGAGCCGGGGGCCCCGCGGCCCAGCCGGGGCCACCTCGGGCCACGACGCGGGTGTTGAGCTCGGTCCAGTGGCCGGGGACATGCGCCTCGGCGGGGGCGGCGAACGGGAGGGGCTCTCCGGTGTCGTCCAGCACGACCCGGCGGATCGGGGTGTGCGAGACGATCTCCAGGTAAATGCCGTGAAATGCCGTGATGTTCTGCTCCACGGTGAACAGTTCGAGGGCACGGGCGCGCGCGGCGGCGCCTAGGCGCTCACGGCGCTCGGGGTCGCGCAACAGCGTCACGCACGCCTCCGCGAGCGCCTTCGGGTTGCGCGGCGGGACGACGAGCCCCGTGCCGCCGATGACCTCCACGACCGCGCCGACGTCGGTGGACACGGTGGCCCGGCCGCAGAACATGGCCTCGACGAGGCTGATCGGGAAGCCCTCGACGACGCTGGACAGGACGGTGACCGCGCCCGAGGCGTATGCGTCGGCGAGGGTCGGCACCTCGGGACCGCCGACCTCCTCGAAGGAGACGGGGTTGTCGCCGACGGCGTGCAGCCCCTCCGCCTCGTCCGGGAAGAGCTGCGCGGCCAGCGCCTTGCAGTGCCCCAGATAGGCCGCGCCCTCGGCCCCGGAGGGCGCGCCGACGATTCTCAGCCGCGCCTTCGGCTCCTCCTTGCGGATCTCCGCGAAGGCGTGGAGAAGGGAGATCAGGTCCTTGGCGGGTTCGACGCGGCCCACCCAGACCAGCCTGTCCGGGTCCCCGCACGCCGCGGACTCCCCCACCTCCGTGAAGCGGGCGGCGTCCATGCCGGGGTAGACCGTGCGCAGTTTCTCGCGGTCGGCGCCGCAGCGCTCCTGCCAGCGGCGGGCGTGGGTGTTGCCGGGCGTGACGACCGCGGCCCGCCGGTAGGTCTCGGTGGCCAGCCTGCCGTGGAAGGCGGCGAGCAGGGCCCGTACGGGGGGCGCGGACTCGGTATCGGCCAGGTAGTGCGTGCGCAACCGCACGCCGTACTCGGTCACCAGCAGTGGGACGCCGCAGAAGTGGTGCGCGAGGAGACCCGGCAGGGCGGCCGGGCCGCCGGAGGCCGCGTGGCACAGGTCGACCGCGCCGAGGCCGTCGTCCTCGTACCAGTCGAGCGAGAGGGGGCGCAGGGCGCGCTCCAGGTGCGCGGCGACAGCCAGCAGATCCGGTACGCGCGCCTCACGTGCCGTCTGCCGGGCGCCGGGTGCGCGACAGGCGCGCTCCAGGGCGCGTACGGCGGTCTCGGAGCGGAGGGCCCCCACCAGTCCGCCCTCGTCGCGGGCGAGTTCGGCGAGCCCGTACAGGGCGCTGGCGAAACGGTCCGCCTCGGCGGCCGACGACTCCCCCGAGGCGTCGCCGACCCCCCCTTCGGACAGCGCCGCCGCCAACTCGCCGTAGGACTCGGCGAACCGACGGCGCGCCCGCCTGCCGTACCCCACCCCGTCGTCCGGCGCGGTCCACAGCGGGGCCGTGATGACCCGGCGGACCTGCGGCGGCAGCTGGACCCAGCCCTCGTCCTCCTGGCGCTCGCTGCGACTGAGCGCGTAGATGTCGAACTCGTGCTGCTCGAGGCCGCGCACGAGCCGGTCGCACCAGAGCCTGGCATCACCGCTCACATACGGATAGCCACCCTCCGTAAGCAGTCCTATGCGCACGAGTGCGCCCCCGATCTCCCGTGTCGAGAGCCGCCGTTGCCCGGCGGCTCGCAGCGGGACGAACGTATGCGGACAAGGCGGTGGCGCGACGGACGGTTGTCCATCGCGCCACCAAAAGGGGTGAACGGTCGTAACTTTCCCGTGCGGATCGCGTTCGGTCGCGCTAAGAGATCATGCGGACACGTAACGTCAGGTCACGGCCACTTCCCGGCGCTCCGCCCTGCGCCGGGCCGCGATCCGCGGATCGAGCGCCGGTACGGCGGCCAGGAGCTGCTTGGTGTACGGGTCCTGGGGGTTGTCGTACACCTCGTCGGCGGGCCCGGTCTCGACGATCCGGCCGCGCCGCATCACGGCGACCCGGTCGCTGACCTGGCGCACGACGGCGAGGTCGTGCGCGACGAAGACCAGCGCGAGGCCGAGCTCCCGCTGCAACTCGCCGAGCAGGGCGACCACCTGGGCCTGGGTGGTGACGTCGAGCGCGGAGACCGGCTCGTCGCAGACGATGACGCGCGGGTCGGCCGCGAGCGCCCGCGCGATGCCCACGCGCTGGCGCTGGCCGCCGCTGAACTCGTGCGGGTAGCGGTCGTAGTGCGCCCCTTCGAGCCCCACGCGCTCCAGCAGTTCCGTCACGCGCCCCCGGATCCGCTTCTCGTCGCGTTCACCCCGCGCGCGGAGCGGGTCGGCGATCGACTCGCCCACGCTGCGGCGTGGATTCAAGGACGAGACGGGGTCCTGGAAGACCATCTGCACGGCCGGGTTCACGCCCACGCGCGCGTGGCCGTCGTGACGGACCTCGCCCACCGTCGGCTCCAGCAGCCCGACCAGCATCCGCCCCAGCGTCGTCTTGCCACTGCCGCTCTCGCCGACGACGCCGAGGGTCTCGCCCCGGTGGATGATCAGCGAGACGTCGTCGACGGCCGCGAACGCCTTCTTGCCGCGCCCGAACTCGCGCCGCAGGCTCTTCGCCTCGAGGACCACCTCGTCGGATGCCCGGGAAGGTGTCCGAGTCGCGTCCACGCGCGGGACCGCGGCGAGCAGTTCACGCGTGTACGCCTCCGCGGGCGCCCCGAGCACCGCGCCGACCGGCCCCTGCTCGACCGCGCGACCGTGCCGCATGACGAGCACGTCGTCGACGCTCTCGGCGGCGACTCCCACGTCGTGCGTGACGAGCAGCAGGCCCATGCCGGTCTCCTGGCGCAGGGTGTGCAGTAGATCGAGGATCTGGGCCTGGACGGTCACGTCGAGCGCGGTCGTCGGCTCGTCGGCGATCAGCAGGTCGGGCTCGCAGGCCAGCGCCATCGCGATGAGGGCGCGCTGACGCATGCCGCCGCTGAACTCGTGCGGACGGGCCCGGGACCGCCGTACGGCGTCCGGAATGCCGACCCGGTCCAGCACCTCCACCGCACGCGCGCGTGCCGCTCGCCACGACACACGCGTGTGCACGCGGTACACCTCGGCGATCTGGTCGCCGATCGCGTAGTACGGGTCCAGGGACGACAGCGGGTCCTGGAAGACCATCGCGGCCTGCGCGCCCCGCAGCCGCCGCAGGTCGTCGTCCGACGCCTGCTGTACGTCCACTCCGGCGACCTCGACCGAGCCGCCCACGCGTGCGCCCGTGCCGCGGTGCAGCCCGAGCAGGGCCGAGGCGACGGTGGACTTGCCGGAGCCGGACTCGCCGACCAGGGCGAGGGCGGCGCCCTGCTCCAGGCGGAAGGAGAGGCCGTCGACGGCACGCAGGTCGCCGAACTCGACGGTCAGGTTCGTGACATGGACGAGGCTCATGCGAGCACCACCCGTCGGTCGGCCACCGCGTACAGGACGTCCGCGACGGCGTTGGCGAGCACCACGAAGAAGCCGATGACCAGGACCATCCCGACGACGACCGGGAGGTCGACGACGGTGACGGCGTGGACCAGTTCCTGGCCGATGCCGGGCAGGCCGAACAGTGACTCGACGAGGACGGCCCCGCCCACCGCGCTGCCGAAGTCGTTGGCGTTCAGGGCGATGACCGGAGCCAGGGCCCCGCGCAGGGCATGCCGGCCGACGATCGAGCGCTCGCCGACGCCGTAGGCCCGGAAGGTGCGGATGTGGTCCTCGGCGAGCGTTTCGAGCATCGACGCACGGGTCAGCCGCGCGAAGTAGGCCGCCTCTCCGAGGGCGAGCGTGACCCAGGGCAGCAGCAGGCCCCACATCCACTGCTCGGGGTCGTCGGAGAGGGCGACGTACTCCGGGAAGGGCAGGAGCTCCAGCTGTCCGCAGACCACGATCATCAGGACGAGGCCGATGACGAAGCCAGGCGTGGCGACTCCCGCGAGAGTGAGGCCGGTCAGCGCGCGCTCGCTGAACCGGCCGCGCCGCCAGGCGGAGAGCACGCCGGTGCCGACGCCCAGCAGCAGCCAGAGCACCATCGCGCCGGCCACCAGTGACAGGCTGACGGGAAGTTTGTTCAGGATGATCTGCGTGACCTGCTGGTCGCTCTGGTACGACAGCCCTAGGCAGGGTGCCGGGCAGTGCTCGACCGACGTGCCGGTGGAGTAGTCGTGGCCTGCGACGATGCCCTGGAGGAAGTGCCAGTAGCGCAGGTACAGCGGGTCGTCGAGCCTGAGCTGCAGGGCGACCTGGTGCACCTGTTCCGGCGAGCAGCGCGGGCCGCAGGTGATCTGGGCGACGTTGCCGGGAGTGGCGTAGAAGACGACGTAGATGATCACCGAGAGGGCGAGCAGAGTGAGTACGGCGCTCACGGCCCGGCGCAGGACGAATCCGGTGAAGCCGCTCATGCGGAGCCCTCCTTGCCGGCCTTGGACTCCTGCTTGCGGCCCGTGCCGATGCGCAGTCGGGAGGCCGCGCGCGGGTCGAGGGCGGTGCGGACGCCGTCGCCGAGGACGGTGAGCGCGAGGACGGTGACGAACAGCGCGGCCGCGGGCAGCAGCAGGTACTGCGGGGCCGCCTGGTACCAGACGTCGGCGGAGGAGAGCATCTGTCCCCAGGACGGTGTGGGCGGCTTCACGCCGACGCCGAGAAAGGACAAGGACGCCTCGATGCTGATGTTCGCCGGCACCATCAGTGCCGCGTAGGTGATGACGGGCGCCGCGAGACCGGGGAGCAGTTCCCGGCGGGCGATCCGCAAGGTGCCCCAGCCGCTCAGCCGGGCGGCGGCCACGTAGTCGAGTTCCTTGAGGGTGAGTGTCTGGGCGCGGGCGATCTTGCCGATCGTGCCCCAGGCGACGAAGCCGATGATGAGCGCGACCAGGACCGGCCGCGGGAAGCTGCTCGGCACGATGGCCAGCAGCGCCAACGCCATGATCATCAGCGGCATGGCCACGATGATGTCGGTGATCCGGCTCAACAGTTGATCAACCCATCGGTTGCCGAGCGCGGCCGCGACACCCACGACGACACCGAGGAAGACCTGTACGGCGGTCGCGGTCAGCGCGACGCCCAGGGAGACCCGGGCGCCGTACACCAGGCGCGCGAACAGGTCGCGTCCGGTCTGCGGTTCGACACCGAGCCAGTGGTCGGCGCTGATGCCTCCGAAGGACCCGATGGGCACGCCACCGCGCGCGGAGTCCACCAGGGAGGGGTGGTAGGTGGTGGGGTCCTGGCCCTCCAGCGCGGTGAGCAGGGGCGCCGCGAGCGCCACCAGGACGAGCAGTGCGACGACGGACGCCGCGACCATGGCGGCGCGCTGCGCCCGCAGCCGCCGCCAGAACTGACGGGCCCCCGAGGTTCCCGGGACGGACGCCTCGGGAACCTCGGTGGCGACAAGTGCCTCGCTCATCGGGTTACTTGACCGCGACCTGCGAGATGTCCAGCACACCGGTCCAGTCGCTGATCACGACGCTCTTGATGTCCTTGCCGTACAGCCGCTTGTAGACCGGGTGGAACAGCGGCACGGTCAGTGCCTGCTCGCCGATCTTCTTGTCCAGTGCACCCCATCGCTTGGCGGCAGCGTCAAGATCGGTCAACTTGTTGATCGCGTCAATCTCGTCATTGACCGACTTGTCGTTGAGCAGGCCCGTGTTGAAGTTCGCGCCGTCCTTGACGATCTGCCGGCCGTCGAAGATCGGGGCGAGGAAGGGGCCGCCGGAGGGCCAGTCGGCACCCCAGTGGGCGAGGAAGAAGCCGGGCTCGGTCTTCACGCTGTGGATCGTGTCCGAGTAGTCGTTGTCCTCCAGGCCCTGGAGCCTGACCGTGATGCCGGCCTTCTTGAGCGCGTCCTGGATCGCGGTCGCGATCTCGGGGCTGGTCTCGAAGTCCTTGGCGTTGGAGTGGGTGAGCGTGACGGTGAGCCCGTTCGGGTGTCCGGCCTGCTTCAGCAGCTCCTTGGCCTTCGCCGCGTTGCCCGTCGCACCTGCCGGGAAGAGGTCGTACGGCTCGTAGCCGAAGGACTTCTGGTTCGGCAGGAAGGTGGTGGCGGACTCGGCGAGCGCGCTGCCGCCGGCCGCGTTCACCACGGAGGACCGGTCGATGGCGTACGAGATCGCCTGCCGCACCTTGACGTTGTTGAACGGCTTGACCGTCGGGTTGAACGCTATGTAGTTGGTGTAGCCGAAGTGCCCGGTGCCGACGCGGTCGGCGAGCTCCTTGTCGCCCGTCACCTTGGCGAGCTCGGCCGGGCCGAGGTTGGTGTCCGTGGTGACCGCGGCGCTGTCCGCACCCTGGGACGCCGACAGCCGCTGGTTGATCACCGATGAGTCGAGCCCGGACTTCACGTCGATCTTGTCCGGGTACGCCTTGCGCTCGGCGTCCGTCGAGGCCGACCAGTACTTGTTGCGTTCCAGGACAAGATGCTCGCCGTCGTTCTCGTTCGTGACGACCTGGTACGGGCCGGACGAGACCGGGTGCTCCTCGTACTTCGTGCCGGTGTCCTTGGCCTTCGGGACGGGCGTGAACTGCGTCTGCGTGGCCAGGTACGGGAACTCGCCCTCGGGCTTGTTGAGATGGAAGACGAGGGTGCGGGCGTCCGGGGTCCCGATGGCCGCGAGACCCTTCTTGTCCTTGTACGGCCCCTGGTAGTCCGCCGCGCCGACCAGCCAGTCCCGCAGATAGGGGGCGCCGCCGGAGAGTTCGGGCGCGAAGGAGCGCTCGATGCCGTACTTGACGTCGGCCGAGGTGATCGCGGTGCCGTCCTCGTACTTGAGCCCTGCCTTCAGCGTGTACGTCCACACGGTCGCGTCCTTGTTGGGGCGCCCGGTGTCGGTGGCGAGGTCGGGGACGACCTCGGCCCCGGCGGCCCCGTTCTCGCGGTTGCGGGTGGTGAGGGTGCGGAAGACGAGCGAGGGCACGTTGCCGCCGCCGGAGGTGTACAGGCGGGCGGGGTCGAAGTCCTGCTGGGGGTTGGAGTTCAGCACCGTGAGGGTGCCGCCCTTGTGGGGCGTGGAGTCGCCACCGGAGCTCTTGGCATCGTTGTCCTCAGGGCCGCAGGCGGCGGCGCCCGCTGCCAGAACCAGGCTTACGGATACCGCTGCCATACGGCGCGTCGTGAGGGACGGTGGACGCATCGGAGACGACCTCTCGAATGATGAGTCTCGACTGGCGAGACAGACTGACGAAGGGTGAGACGAAAGTGGACAGACGTCTGCCCCGGCGTCGGGTCGTCGAAAGAGCCATGACCGAGGTCACGGAGAAATGCGGGCTTCGCGACGCGCGCGCCTGGGGGCGGGCGTCAGCGACAGAGAATGTCGGCCACGCAGAGCGGGGTCACACCGATGAGCGCCAGCTGGATGGCGGCGCTGCTCTCGACGGCATGACTAGACCACATGCGCAGCAATATGTACGACCGAATCAACCCATGTCAATGTGACATGGGCACCATCCGTCAACTCCCGGGATACGGCCAGGGGTTGGCCCGGCAATGGATCCCGTCGTGGTCGAGGAACTTGGTCTGCTGCTGCATCACCGGCGCGAGCTCGCCGTTCTTGTCGCAGGTGACATGGGAGTAGCCGAGGCGGTGACCGACTTCGTGATTGATCAACATCTGCCGGTAGGCATGGATCCGATCACCGTATGTGGTTGATCCCTGCGCCCATCGATACGCGTTGATCATCACGCGTTCGGTGGCGGCCGAGTCGCACGAGACGTTGTCCTCGGTGGTGTCGAGGCCGGACTTGGCGCACCAGTCGGCCGTGGTGCCGGGACTGGCGAGCGTGATCACGAAGTCGGGCTTGCCCGAGTAGACGCGCTCGAAGGTCCGGGCGCCGCTGTGGGCCCAGCTGCGGTCGTCGTTGAGCGTCTTCTGCACGGCCTCGGCGAAGAGTTGGCCGTCGAGTCCGAGACCCTGCTCCACGTCCACGCGGTAGGTGTACTTCTGTCCCTTACCGGGCGCCTTGTCGACCCCCTGGACCGCGTCGAACTTCCCCGAGCCGTCCAGCTTGGCGCTGAGCGGGTACTTGGTGCCCATCGCCTGTTCGTACGTCAGCGTCGCCACACTGGCCGAGGTGGACGGCGTCGGCTGCCCGTCCGCGCCCGTGGCGGGGTCGCGGGCGTCCCGGGCCTGGTCGGTCGCGGACTGTGTGCCCACGGCGGTGTCGTGCCGGTCGGTGACCTGTCCTGCCACGACGACGGCGAGCACGGTGACGACGGCGGCGGCCGCGATGCCGGTGAACGCCCGGCCCTTGCCGCCCTTGGCCGCCGACGGGTCGGCCGGCGGCGCGTCGCCCGTGTCGGTGTCGGGGCGGGCGTCCTCGTCGGTGTCGATGTCGGTGGCGTCGGGCCAGTCGGTGACCGAGCCGTACGGGTCGGAGGGGTGCGTGGCGACGGGCGCGCGGGCCCCCGTGACGGAACGGCTCGCGGGAACAGCGCCGCGGGGCCCACCAGGGCCACGAGATTCGCCGGGCGCGAAGACGTCCACCTCGTCGGTGAACGCGTCGAGGTAATCCTGCCGTGGCCCCCGCCTCGAACCCGACGGGCCCTGCCGCTGCCGCGGAGGAGCGGCTCCCGGTCCGGCGGCGGCGTACCCGTCCGGCCCTCGGTCGCTCAACTCCCCCCAACCGCCCCCGGATTCACGCTGCTCGGGATGGCCACCACGGGCCCGGGGGACGCCATGGGCCGGGGTGCCGTCGGGCAGCCGCGGGAACCCGTGCGGGGGCGTCCCGTCCGGAAACCGCCGTACACCTTGCCCGGACGGACCCTCGGACGAACCGTCGGACACACGAGGCACTCCGCGCGCCGGCGTGCCGTCGGGCAGCCGCGGAAAGCCGTGCGCGGGCGTGCCGTCCGGAAGCCGGGGGAACCCCTGCGCGGGCGTGCCGTCCGCAAGCGGAGGAATGCCACGCGCAGGCGTACCGTCCGCAAGCCGAGGAGAACCGTGTGCGGGCCTACCGTCCGGAATCCGGGGAAACCCACGTGCGGGCGTGCCGTCCGCAAGCCGAGCAATGCCACGTGCGGGGGTACCGTCCGCAAGCCCCGGGAAACCATGTGCGGGCGTGCCGTCGGGCAGCCGAGGGCCGCCCTGCGCAGGCACCCGATACCCGGCAGCGGCGCCCCCGGGTTCGGCCCCGGGTGCCCCGCGGTCGGGCCCCCGGCCTCCCTGCGCCCTCTGCCGAGCAGCCTGCGCCGCCGGAGCGGTTGAAGTCGGCATCCGTCCCCGGCCCGTCGCCTCCGCGCCGAGACCCGTGGCGCCTCGCGCCCCTTCGGCGCCCGCCCGGCCCGTCACTTCCGCGCCAAGACGCCTGGCGCCCCGCACTCCCTCGACGCCCGTCCCGCCCGTCGTCTCCGCGCCGCGATCCTTGACGCCCCGGACTCCTTCGGCGCCCGTCCCGGCCATCGCCTCCGCGCCAAAGCCCTCGGCGCCCCGCGCCGCCTCGACGCCCGCCCGGCCCGTCACCTCCATGCCCAGACCCTCGGCACCCGCCCGGCCCGTGTCACCGCGGTCAGAACTGCCCTTGTCGGGCCCCTTCTTGGGAGCTGGCCCGCGTCGACTGTGGCGTCCCACGCCCCGCCTCAGCTCCCCACAGTCGTGGCGTCGGCCCCGTCACCGGAAGCCGTCGCGGCATCGCCGCCGTCGCCCGAGGCGCCCACGGAGCCGTCGCGCCTGTCAGAGCCTGCCACGGAACCGTCGGAACTCGCTCTGTCCGCGGCGAACTCACGGAACGCCCCCGCCACCGTCTCCGGGTACTCCATCATCGCCACGTGCCCCGCCTCCGGCAGGGTCAGCAGTCGGGAGTCGCGGAAGGCTCGGGCCGCCTTCTGGGCCATGCGGAAGCCGACGAGCTGGTCGCGGCCGCCGTAGACGAGGAGCGTGGGCGCGAGAACACGCTCGGCCTGGCGCCACAGCGCGTGCTGGCCGCCCAGTGTGTACGCGTTGACCAGCCCGCGCGCGGAACGCGTCATCGCGTCCCAGAAGTACGGCAGTTGCAGCCGCCGCTCCATCTCCTCCACCGCGTACCGGAAGGCCTCCGAAGTGACCCGCCCGGGGTCGCCGTAGCACAGGGCCATGACCCCTCGGACGCGCTGCTCGGCCGTCCAGTCCTTGCTGAATCGGGTGAACAGACCGGCCACGCCGGGCACCGCCAGCAGCCCCGTGGGCACGGCGGTGCGCTGGACGCGGATCTCCGGGAGGGCCGGCGAGACGAGGGTGAGCGTGCGCACCAGGTCCGGCCGCACCGCTGCCACGCGCGTGGACACCGCGCCGCCGAGGGAGTTCCCGAAGAGGTGGACGGGACCGCGGCCGGACGCGTCGAGAAAACGGATCACCGCGCGCGCGTGCCCGGTGATCGAGTAGTTGCCGTCGTCCGGCGGCGGGGAGTCACCGAAGCCCGGCAGATCGACGGCCTCGCCGTCGACGTCGCCCTCCAGCTGCTCCATCAGCGCCGACCAGTTCTGCGAGGAACCGCCCAGGCCATGGACGTACAAGGCGGGCGGCAGCCCCTCGCGCGCGGGTGGTCTCGAACGGACCGTCAGAGTGATCCCCGGCAAGCCCACCGACCTGATCCGCTCGCCCTCACCGACCCTGACGGGCGCCACCTTCGGAAGGACGGCGGCGGGCGGCACGAAGGGCAGCTCGGTCGAAGACATGCGGCAATGTTACGAGACGATCACGCAGTGGTTCATGTGTTCGCCATCACAGAGCACATGTGCGAGGCGTGTGCGGGGCGGCACGTACATCGCATGGCGTCCAGATCGTGTGTCTCCTAGGCTCGTACGCAGGGCACCCGAATGTGGCCCCCTGTGTACCTCAGGGACGTTCTAGGAAGGGAGCCCACCATGGCCTACGACCCCACCGACCCCGAGGCCTTCACCGACCCCGAGGCCTTCGAGGAGGACGACGACGTCGAGCTCGACGTCGAGGCCCCCGAGGTCGACGCGGCCGAGCAGCACACCGACATCGCGCCCGACCGTGACGACCCCCTGACCGGCGTGGACCCCGACCGGGCCAACGAGGCCGACCTCGTCGAACAGGCCAGGATCGTCTCGCTTGACGAGGACGACTATCGGTGACGTCGGCCCGGCACCGAGCGGCCGACAAAGCACTCATCAGCGCATTCCCGAGCAGGAACGGGACGGCCGATGCCCACTAGATGACCGTTTGAAACCTTTGGGCGGTTTTCGTCACCGTCCGGTCCGTGAAATTCTGCGTTCGTACCGCGCACAGCACGGTTACCGAAAAGTACGATGGCGGCGCGGCGCACACCGCATGTGGACGACATTGGGAGGCGGCGTGACAGCCATCGAGCAGACAGAGGCGGCACGCCCGCGCGGGACGCGCCTGCCGCGCCGTGCCCGACGGAACCAGCTGCTGGGCGCCGCGCAGGAAGTCTTCGTGGCGCAGGGTTACCACGCGGCCGCGATGGACGACATCGCCGAGCGGGCCGGCGTCAGCAAGCCGGTGCTCTACCAGCACTTCCCGGGCAAGCTCGACCTCTATCTCGCGCTGCTGGACCAGCACTGCGAGTCCCTGATCCTGGCGGTGCGAACCGCGCTCGCGTCGACGACCGACAACAAGCAGCGCGTACGGGCGACCATGGACGCCTATTTCGCGTACGTCGAGGACGACGGCGGTGCCTTCCGCCTGGTCTTCGAGTCGGACCTGACGAACGAGCCCGCCGTGCGCGAGCGCGTCGACAAGGTCACCGTGGAGTGCGCCGAGGCGATCTCCGAGGTCATCGCGGAGGACACCGGTCTCTCGCGCGCGGAGTCGATGCTGCTCGCCTCGGGCCTCGGCGGCCTCGCCCAGGTGGTGGCCCGGTCCTGGCTGCACAGCGACCGCAGCGTCCCGCGCGATCAGGCGGTCCAGCTGCTGACGTCACTGGCGTGGCGGGGCATCGCCGGATTCCCGCTGCACGGCACGGAGAACCACTGAGAGCGTCACCGGAACCACCACTCGACCCGCACGCGCGCGTGCGGGTCGTTTGTTCCCGTCCCTTGTTCGCTGTTGGCGTTCTTGCCCGGAACGTGTACGTCCCCTCACCGGGCTAATGTGTGCTGGGTACGGCGCGGAAGGTCGCGCACTTCACTGACCGTCGGAGGGACATAGCCGTGGAGGTCAAGATCGGCGTGCAGCACGCGCCCCGCGAGATCGTTCTGGAGAGCGGTCAGAGCGCCGAGGAGGTCGAGCGGGCGGTGGCGGAGGCCCTGGCCGGCAAGTCTCAGCTGCTGAGCCTGGTGGACGAGCACGGCCGCAAGGTCCTCGTCCCGGCCGACCGTCTGGCGTACGTCGAGCTCGGTGAGCCGGCTCCGCGCAAGGTGGGCTTCGGCGCGCTGTAGGCAGACAGACGAAGAGGGGCCCGGCGACCGGAAGTCGCCGGGCCCCTCTTCGTGCCGCGGGCAGGATTCGCGGGCAGGATTCTTTTCTCCACGTATGGAGCACGGGGACCACCCCGAGGAGGATTGCATTCCGCAGGTCACGGGTATGACGGGCTACGACCGTGATGCGCAGTGTGGCCGTGTGGGAGGGACCCCATGATGTTGATCGAAGCGCTCGGCTCCGCTCTGCTCGGTCTCGTACTGGCGGGGGTGGCGGTACACCGCCTCGCCCACCGCCTGCCGACCCGTTCCCTGGTCCTCGCGACGGGCACCGCGGGAGCCCTCTTCGGCGCCTTCGTGACCCACACCGCGCTGGGCCCGGGCAACATCCTGCTGATCCTGCTGGGCGCGGCAGTGGTCTCGGTGGCGTCGCTGTCCCTGCTCCTGCGGCCGAACGGGAGACTGCGCCGATCAGCACCGGCGTAGGGGAACTGCGCGGCCGGCCACGACGAACCCGCAGCCGCCGACAGAGCACAGCCCCCCGAGTTGTCGGGCGCTACGCCGCCAGGCCCAGCGCAGCCATCCGCTTCGTGTGCGCCTCGGTGATCCGCGAGAACATCCGCCCCACCTCGGCGAGATCGAACCCGTCGGCGACCCCACCGACGAGCATCGTCGACAACGCGTCCCGGTCGGCGACGACCCGCTGCGACTGCGACAGTGCCTCCCCCATCAACCGCCGCGCCCACAGGGCCAGTCGGCCACCCACCCGCGGGTCCGCGTCGATCGCCGCCCGCACCTTCTCGACGGCGAACCCGGCGTGCCCGGTGTCGTCGAGGACCGCCAGCACCAGCTCGCGCGAGTCCGCGTCGAGCCGCGCCGCGACCTCCCGGTAGAAGTCACTGGCGATCGAGTCGCCGACGTACGCCTTGACGAGCCCCTCCAGCCAGTCCGACGGGGCCGTCTGCCGGTGGAAGCCGTCGAGTGCCGCGACGAACGGCTCCATCGCGAGCGTCGGCTCCTCGCCGATCTCGGCCAGCCGGTCGCGCAGCTTCTCGTAGTGGTGGAACTCGGCCGACGCCATCTTCGAAAGCTCCGCCTTGTCGGCCAGCGTCGGCGCGAGCTTCGCGTCCTCCGCGAGCCGCTCGAAGGCCGCCAGTTCGCCGTACGCGAGCGCGCCGAGCAGGTCGACGACCGCGGCTCGGTACTGCGGGTCGGCGGAGGCCGTCGTCCAGTCCTGGGCGGCGACACCGGTGCGCTCGACGGAGGGTTCGGCAGGGGTCTCGGAGGCGTTGTCGGGCTTGTCAGAGGTCGTCATGAAGCGCACAATAGCCCGCTCTCCGGACGGTGGAAGGCCCTGGTCAATCAGTGTGACGACGACTACGTGACCAAATCGGCCATCGCATGTGCACGATTCCGGGGTATGGTGGTAATGCGCCTGCTGGTACGACGGCACTTCATGAGTGCACCGAACCTCGACAGGCCGCACGTATGAGGATGCCCGGTCGGTGGCCCGATCGGCTCCGACCCGACAGCCCTCCTCGCCCGTACGGCACAGTGCGTACGGAGTTCGGAGGGGGACCCTCAGCGGTACGAGCGCTAGAGCGTCGGCAGTGGTCCCGTGCCATTACGGCTTAGCCCGTAAGGCAGCCGACGTCCCCAGCACGGTAGACGACCCCCCGCGCTCGCCTCGCACCGCACACACAGAAGAGGCAGCACCCTGACTACGACCTTCCGCGATCTCGGGATTCTCACCGAGACGGCCGAGGCCCTCGAAGCCGTCGGCATCATCAACCCGTTCCCCATCCAGCAGATGACGCTCCCGGTG
The DNA here is from genome assembly GCF_044456945.1 of Streptomyces sp. NPDC050759. Taxonomy (NCBI): domain Bacteria; kingdom Bacillati; phylum Actinomycetota; class Actinomycetes; order Kitasatosporales; family Streptomycetaceae; genus Streptomyces; species Streptomyces sp. NPDC050759. Next base: position 148,156 of record NZ_JBITGI010000009.1, read on the forward strand.
GCCCTCTCCGGCTCCGACGTCATCGGTCAGGCCAAGACCGGCACCGGCAAGACGCTGGGCTTCGGCCTTCCGCTCCTCGAGCGCGTCACCGTCCCCGCCGACGTCGAGGCCGGCCGCGCCAAGCCCGAGGACCTGACCGACGCCCCGCAGGCGCTCGTCGTCGTCCCCACGCGCGAGCTGTGCACCCAGGTCACCAACGACCTGCTGACCGCGGGCAAGGTGCGCAACGTACGCGTCCTCGCCATCTACGGCGGCCGCGCCTACGAGCCCCAGGTCGAGGCCCTCAAGAAGGGCGTCGACGTCGTCGTCGGCACCCCGGGCCGACTGCTGGACCTCGCGGGCCAGAAGAAGCTCAACCTGGGCCACATCAAGGCGCTCGTCCTCGACGAGGCCGACGAGATGCTCGACCTGGGCTTCCTGCCCGACGTCGAGAAGATCATCAACATGCTGCCGGCCCGCCGCCAGACGATGCTGTTCTCGGCGACCATGCCGGGCGCGGTCATCGGTCTCGCGCGCCGCTACATGTCGCAGCCCACGCACATCAACGCCACCTCGCCCGACGACGCGGGCAGGACGGTCGCGAACACCAAGCAGCACGTGTACCGGGCGCACAACATGGACAAGCCCGAGATGGTCGCGCGCATACTGCAGGCCGACGGCCGGGGACTGGTCATGGTCTTCTGCCGCACCAAGCGCACCGCGGCCGACCTCGCCGACCAGCTCAAGCAGCGTGGCTTCGCGGCCGGCGCGGTCCACGGCGACCTCGGCCAGGGCGCCCGCGAACAGGCGCTGCGCGCCTTCCGCAACGGCAAGGTGGACGTGCTCGTCTGCACCGACGTCGCCGCCCGCGGCATCGACGTCGAGGGCGTCACGCACGTCATCAACTACCAGTGTCCCGAAGAGGAGAAGACGTACCTGCACCGCATCGGCCGTACCGGCCGCGCGGGTGCCAAGGGCATCGCGATCACCCTCGTCGACTGGGACGACATCCCGCGCTGGAACCTGATCAACAAGGCGCTGGAGCTCAAGTTCAACGACCCGCCGGAGACGTACTCCACCTCCCCGCACTTCTACGAGGAGCTGAACATCCCCGCGGGCACCAAGGGTGTCCTGCCGCGGGCCGACCGCACCCGTGCGGGGCTCGACGCGGAGGAGCTCGAGGACCTGGGTGAGACGGGCGGCCGCGGTGCACGCGGTCGCGGTGACCGTGACCGGGGTGACCGTGACCGAGGTGATCGTGACCGAGGTCGTGGACGAGGTGGCCGGGACGAGTCCCGCTCCGCCGACAGCGAGCGCTCGGAGCGTACGCCGCGCCGTCGCCGTCGTACCCGTGGTGGGACCTCGCCGGACGCGACGTCCCCCGCCGAGGCGGTCGCCCCGTCGGAGACCACCGCGGTAGAGGACACCACCGCGACCCGTACCCCGCGCCGTCGTCGCCGCACCCGCGGCGGGACGCCCGACTCGGCGCCGGCCACGGCGACCACGGCAGCGGCGGCGGTCGAGCCGGCCGTGTCCGAGGCCGCGGAGTCCGCCGTCACGGCGGCGGAGGGCCCGTCCCTCGACGCCGAGACCCCGACCATGCCGCGCCGCCGCCGGACCCGCAGGTCCGCGGAGACCCCGGCCGCGGTGGAGACGGTCGTCGAGACCACGCCGGTCACGGAGGCCGCTCCGGTCACCGAGGCCGCTCCTGAGGCGGAGGCCCCGGCCACGAAGCCGCGCCGTACGCGCAAGACGACGGCTGCGGCTCCGGCGGCAGAGGCCGCAGTGGACACGGCCGAGGCCACGGAGAGCAAGCCGCGGCGGACGCGGAAGTCCGCGGCCGCGGCTCCCGCCGCCGAGACGGCAGTGGACACCGCGGAAGGCACGGCCACCAAGCCGCGCCGCACCCGCAAGACCGCCACCGCGTCCGCGACGACGGAGGCCACCGCCGACCCGGCGGAGGCCGTGGAGGCCAAGCCCCGGCGCACCCGCAAGGCCGCGGCCACCGCCGAGGTCGTCACGGACACGGCCGAAGCCACCGAGGCCAAGCCCCGCCGCACCCGCAAGACCGCAGCCGCCACCCCGGCCGCGGAAGCCGCCGTCGACACGGCCGAGGCCACCGAGGCCAAGCCGCGCCGCACCCGCAAGGCAGCTGCCGCCACCCCGGCCGCAGAAGCCGCCGTCGACACGGCCGAAGCCACCGAGGCCAAGCCGCGCCGCACCCGCAAGACCGCAGCCGCCACCCCGGCCGCAGAGGCAGCCGTGGACACGGCCGAGGCGACGGAAGCCAAGCCCCGTCGGCGTACCACCCGCAAGGCCGCCGAGCCGGCCGTGACCGCCGACATCCCGGCCCAGGCGGTCCAGGAGCCGGAGGCGGCCGAGGTGGCCAACCCGCGGCGTACGCGAAAGACGGCGAGCTCGGCGAAGGCGGCCGAGACGGCAGTGGACACCGCGGAAGGCACGGCCACCAAGCCGCGCCGCACCCGCAAGGCCACGACCGCCCCGGCGGAGGCCACCGACACGGCGGAGACCGCGGAGGTCAAGCCGCGCCGCACCCGCAAGGCCGCGGCCACCGCCGAGGTCGTCACGGACACGGTCGAGGCCAAGCCCCGTCGGCGTACCACCCGCAAGGCCGCCGAGCCCGCCGTGACCGCCGACATCCCGGCCCAGGCGGACCAGGAGCCGAAGGTTGCCGCACCGCGCCGCCGGACCCGCAAGACGGCCGCCGCGGAGCCCGCGGACAGCTGATCCTCACACCGACGGCCCGGCCCCTTCACCTGGGGCCGGGCCGTCGGCGTACCCGCACCGCAGCGGCCCGTGGCAGCCGACGCAGACCACACCCACCAAGCGGAGCCGGGCGGAATCCCCATGCGGCTCGGCCGCGTGGATGCGACCTGCCACGACGAACCCGCAGCCACCCGACGACGCCCGCGCCACCCCCTACGGCCCCGGCCCGTCACCCCCGCCCGATACCCTCACCCCGTGAGCACCCGAGCCGTCTTCCCCCCGCCTCCCGGCGCCCGTGCCTACCCCCTGCGCACCGCACGCGGTGAGTTCGCGGTCGTGGACTCGGACGTGCCCTCCGGTGTCGCCAAGAAGGGCACCGCGCTGCTGCTGCCCGGGTTCACGGGGAGCAAGGAGGACTTCACGCTGCTCCACGAGCCGCTCACGGCGCGCGGCTACCGGGTCGTGGCCGTGGACGGGCGGGGACAGTTCGAGTCGGACGGGCCGGAGACCGACGAATCCGCCTACACCCAAGGCGAGTTGGCGCGGGACGTACTCGCCCAGGCCGCCGCCCTCGACGCACCCGTGCACCTGGTCGGGCACTCCCTGGGCGGTCAGATCGCGCGCGCCGCCGTACTGCTCGACCACTCCCCCTTCCTCTCGTTCACCCTCGTCTCCTCGGGCCCCGCGCAGATCTCCGACTCCCAGCAGCAGCGGGTGAAGCTGCTGCGGGACGCGCTCGGTGTGATGACGATGACCGAGGTGTGGGACGCGATCCTGGCCATGGGACCGCCGGAGGACGTCGGTGGCCCCGCCAAGGGCATCGGAAACGTAGAACAGCTCCGCCGCCGCTGGCTCGGCAACAAGCCCGCCCAACTCCTCGCGACCGGCCGCCAGTTGTGCACCGAGCCGGACCGGGTCGGCGAACTCGCCGCCGTTCCGCTGCCGTTCCACGTGCTGTCCGGATCGCAGGACGACACCTGGCCGGTGCCCCTCCTCGACCACATGGCCGTACGACTGGGCGCCCGCCGCACGGTGATCCCGGGAGCCGAACACTCCCCCAACACCGACCAGCCCCTCCCCACCGCTCACGCCCTGGCCGACTTCTGGGACAGCGTCGCCCGTTGAGCAGTCAGTACCTGCCGACAAGCGGTCAGTACTGCCCCTGCAGGTGCTCCCAGAACCCGTCCCGCAGTGCCCGTCGCAGATCCGCCTGCCCCCGCAGGGAGTACTGGAGAAGGCCCTCCGCCTCCACCAGCAGGTCCTGGTCCACCGAGCCCGGCAGATACGGATGGCCGGGCAGCAGCTCCTGCAGAGCGGCTCTCCCCCGCTCCGCAAGCCACTTCGCGGCGATCTGCGCGCCCACGAAACGGACGTCGTCGCGGGCGGGCCGGGTGGCCGTCGCCTCGTAGGGCACGGCCGCCCGCCGGGAGACGTACGGTTTGAAGAAGTCGAGGTCGAGTGTGCGCTGGCTGTCGACCTCCCACAGGAGCGGTTCCGCCTGGTTGCGGCCCTCCGGTGCCTCGATGCCCCACAGGTGCACGCGGGCGCCGTAACCCTGGGCCGCCTCGACCGCCGAGACCAGGTCCTCGTCTCCGCCCAGGAGTGCCGCGTCGCTGATCGCGCGGTGCCGGGCCAGGGACTCCAGGTCGGAGCGGATCAGCGAGTCGACGCCCTTCTGCTGGTTGTTGGCGTTGAGATTGCCCAACCGGACCTTCACGTCCGGGAGTTCGGCGATGGACTGCTGTTCCGACGTGTGGATACGGCGTCTCGCGCCGTCGTACCAGTAGACCCTCAGCAGTCTGCTGTCCGCGAAGATGGTGCGGGCCCGGTCGATGAGGGCCTCGATCAGGCCCTCGGCGTCGAGGTCGAAGGCGCGACGGTCCTCGGTGCCGGCGACGAGTCGTCCGGCGGCCGCGTAGAGGTATCCCGCGTCGACGAAGATCGCATGCGTCGAGGGCGTCTTCGCGACCTCGGCGAGCATGCGCGTGAGCAGCTCGTTGGTGCGGTCGATGCGGGCGCTCAGGGGCGCCAGGTCGTCGTTCATCGCCCCCATTGTCCCGGCGGTCACGCTGCGAACACAACCGGTCCCAAGGAGTCTCCGAAGACTCACTTACCGGTCAGTAGTTAGCCGTTCGAAAAATTTCTTTAGCGTAGGGAATGTTTGTAACACGCATCCCGTTGACTCCTCACGTACGCAGTAATTCTCCGCAGGAGGATGACCAGACGAAGGGAGAAGCCATGCGCTTCGAAATCATGCGACTCGACGACGTCGACGGCACGCCCGTGGACAGCACTGTCGTGGACGCCGCCTCCGTCAACCGGATCGTTCAGCAGGCCGCCGCCATAGGACAGCGGCTCTGGATCCGTCCGGCCGACACCTCGGCCTCGTAACAGACGCGGATCACCGCCGAAGCTTCAGAGCCCCCGCCAGGCATCGACGCCGGGCGGGGGCTCTGCGCATACCCATGGCCGCCATACCCATGGCCGCCGTACCCATGGCCGCCGTACCCATGGCCGCTCAGCTCGCGCGGACCACCTGGGTGATCCCGTTGATGATCTGCTGCACGGCGATCGCGGAGAGCATCATGCCCGCGAGCCGTGTCACCAGCACGACCCCGCCGTCCTTGATGACCCGGATGATCAGCAGCGAGTACCGCATCACCAGCCACAGCACGACGTGGATGGCGAGGATCGCCGTCCACACCGAGACCTGCGTGGCGACGCTGTGGGCCTTCTGCACGGCGAGGATGACGGAGACGATCGCCCCCGGACCCGCCAGCAGCGGCATGCCCAGGGGTACGAGCGCCACGTTCACGTCCTTGGTCTGCTTCGGCTCGTCGGTCTTGCCGGTGAGCAGGTCGAGCGCGATCAGCAGGAGCAGCAGGCCGCCCGCGATCATCAGCGCGGGCACGGAGACATGCAGGTAGTCCAGGATCTGGTGGCCCAGGAGCCCGAAGACGGCGATGACACCGCCCGCGACGCAGACGGCCTGGAAGGCCATCCGCTTCTGCACCTTGCCGGGCCGGCCGGCGGTCAGCGCGAGGAAGATCGGGGTGATCCCGGGGGGATCCATGATGACGAACAGGGTGAGGAAGAGCGAGCCGAAGACGGCGACGTCGAACATGACGGAACTTGCCTTACCGAAGGGGGTGGAACACGGAGCCGGGCACGGCCTGGCGCCGGGTGACGGGAAGCGGGGTCGGGCCTCAGATTCCGCCGGTCCCCGGGACGGGAAACGCGCCCGTCGCCCGTCGTGTGATCTCCCCGTACACCTCGGGGTCCGTCGTGTACTCGCCGAGGGCGACCGTCTTGCGGCTGCCGTGGTAGTCGCTGGAGCCGGTGGTCAGTAGCCCCAGCTCCTTGGCGAGCCCCCGCAGCCGTACGCGCGTGTCCTCGTCGTGGTCCATGTGGTCGACCTCGATGCCGTCGAGCCCGGCGGCGGCCATCTCGGCGATCGCGGACTCCGGGACGGTGTGACCGCGCTTGCTCGCGCCCGGGTGGGCGAACACGGTGACCCCGCCGGCCCCCTTGACCAGCCGGATCGCCTCGAAGGGGTCGGTCTCGTGCTTCTCCACGTAGGCCCGGCCGCCGTCGGCCAGCCAGTCGCCGGTGAAGGCGTCGTCCACGCTCGCGACGACTCCGAGCTCGACGAGCGCGGTGGCGACATGCGGCCGCCCGACGGATCCGTCACCGGCGATCCGCGCCACCTGCTCCCAGGTGACCGGCACGCCCAGCTCCTGAAGCCTGGTCACCATCCCGCGCGCCCGGGGCACCCGGTCGTCCCGCACCAGTTCCCGCTCGGCGAGCAGCGCCGGCTCCTCGGGATCGAAGAGGTAGGCCAGCATGTGCATGGACACCCCGCCGATCCGGCAGGACAGCTCGGCCCCGGTGACGAGGGTCAGCCCCATGGGCAGCGCGGCGATGGCCGCGTCGTACCCACGGGTCGTGTCGTGATCGGTGAGGGCGACGACGTCCAGTCCCGCAGCGGCGGCATTGCGCACCAGCTCGGCGGGCGTGTCGGTCCCGTCGGAGGCCGTGGAGTGGCAGTGCAGATCGATACGCACGACGCGGACTCCAGACGCTGACGGAACAGAAGAGGACGCTCAAGGATAACCAGATCATCCAGCCCCTCCGTCACACCCGCCGCAAGGGTGCGACCCCTACAGTCAGGGTTCAGCAGACCCCTACCGTCAGGGTTTCAGCAGTCGGGGCGACAGCGCCCCACAGGGCACCAGCTCCACCTCGGCCCCCGCGTCCCGCAGATCCGTGAGCACCAGCTCGTCGTACAGCAGCAACCCGGACTGCTCGGGCCAGACGACCGCCCACAGCCACAACCCGAGCGCCTCCCCCGCGAACACCGCCCGGTCGTCCGGTGCCCCGGCGACATGCCACAGCGGAGTCGGCCGACCGGCGGCGAGCACCTTCGCCTGCGCCGGCTTCTCCACGCTCATGTACGGCCCCGGATCCGGCCCGTCGATGCCCGCGTAACGCGCCCCGAGCCCGACCCCGAGCTCCTCGGCCACGAGAATCAGCTCGCCGACACCCCCGAGCGGTCCGGGTCCCGTGCAGGCCACGGCCGTGGCGCGACCGCCGCTGCGGTCGTCACCGGCACAGGCTACGCCCGTGAACAGCCAGCCGACCGGCAGCGGCCACGGCATCCACACCGGCACCTGCGTGCGGTGCACCACGACATCGAGGGCCTCGACGCTGGGCGGGATCACGGGCTGCAGCGGATGCACGGTCCCGTGCACATCGCACTGCCAGGAATCGGAGAAGAGTCCGGGAGCCCTGACCCGGCCACCACACTTCGGGCAACTGGGTTCGCCCCTCATAGGGCCCCACGGTCCTACCCTCGCTCCCTCACGTCAAGGACGATCACCCGTCCGGACGGAAGCGGTCACCCCGACTTCACCGGGCAAGACTAGATGTAGCTTGCATTAATTAGCCACTCTAACTTACTATGTGCATATACCAACCATCTCTGTCAGCAGTGGAAGGAACGACCATGGACCCCTTCGATGCGGGAGCCGGCGGCATCCTGCGCCAGCCGAAGGCCGTATGGGCGACGGCGGGCGCCTCCGTCGTCGCCTTCATGGGCATCGGACTCGTGGACCCGATCCTGCCGTCGATCGCCCAGGGCCTGGACGCCACGGCGAGCCAGGTCTCCCTCCTGTTCACCTCGTACTTCCTGATCACCGCGATCGCGATGCTGGTCACCGGCTTCGTCTCCAGCCGCATCGGCGGCAGGAAGACCCTGCTGCTCGGCCTCGCCCTCGTCGTGGTCTTCGCGGGGCTCGCGGGCACCTCGGGCTCGGTCCAGGAGCTGGTCGGCTTCCGGGCCGGCTGGGGCCTGGGCAACGCCCTGTTCGTCTCGACGGCCCTCGCCGTCATCGTCGGCGCCGCGGCGGGCGGCAGCGCGGCGGCGATCCTGCTGTACGAGTCCGCGCTCGGCCTCGGCATGGCCTGCGGCCCGCTCCTGGGCGCGCTGCTCGGTGACGCCAGCTGGCGCTACCCGTTCTTCGGTACGGCCTTCCTGATGGCGATCGGCTTCCTGTGCATCACGGTGTTCCTGAAGGAACAGCCCAAGCCGGCCCGGAAGACGTCCCTGCTCGATCCGATCAAGGCGCTCGGCCACGGCGGGCTCGCCTCGGCCGCGGTGTCGTCCTTCTTCTACAACTACACGTTCTTCACCGTGCTGGCCTTCACGCCCTTCGTTCTGGACATGACCCCGTACAAGTCGGGCGCCGTGTTCTTCGCCTGGGGTGTGCTGCTCGCCGTCTTCTCGGTGTTCGCCGCGCCGCGCCTCCAGGAGAGGTTCGGTTCGCTCAAGGTGCTCGGCGGCTCACTCGTCCTGCTCGCGCTCGACGTGCTCGTCCTCGGCTACGGCAACCACACGGCGGCCATCGTCTGCACGATCCTGTCCGGCGCCTTCATCGGCGTGAACAACACCGTCTACACGGAACTGGCGCTCGGCGTCTCGGACGCCCCGCGGCCCGTGGCGAGCGCGGGCTACAACTTCGTGCGCTGGTTCGCGGCGGCCGCGGCGCCCTACTTCGCGCCGAAGATCGAGGAGTGGACCGACATCCACATCCCGTTCGTGGTCGCGGCGGTGACGGCGGCACTGGGCGCGCTGGTGGTCGTCGTACGGCGCAAGGCGCTCACGCACGAGGCCGAGGAGCTGGAGCCGAGGCACGCGACCGAGGACAGCGTGGCCGTCTTCGCCAACTGACGGCTTCCGGCCATCACTTGGTGACCTGCCACCACTTGGTGACCTTGCTCACGCGAGGCTCACTCCAGCGGGACGGACTTCCGGGACGGATCCCTGAGGTCCGTCCCGTTCGTCAGCCAGCGCTCCTGGAGGGCCTGGGCGCCGTGGACGCGCTTCCAGGCGGCCTCGTTCGGCGTCATGGGGAGCAACGGCAGGAAGTGGACCGGGTCGAGGGGCTCGTCGAGTTCCAGGTCCTCGACCAGTCCGCCCGGCTCGGCGACCAGGACCGAGGTGAACGGGGCGCCCGGCCACAGGGGTTCACCCACGTCGAGTGAGGCGCCCGGAGCCACGACCACGCCCTCGACCTGCGGGGACGCGGCGAGCACGGCGAGCGGGCGGAGCGCCTTGTCGGTGTCGGCGAGCCCTGACCGTACGGAAAGGACGAGCTCGGCGCGCGGGCCCTTGACCGGGTCGGCGAGCATCGCGGTGGGGTCGCCCATCGGCTGGGCGGACATGCCGAGGGTGGCGTAGCGGACGACGTCCCCGTCGGTGAAGCGGAGCACCTCGATGCGGTCCGTGCCGAGGAAGGTGACCGCCGCGCGCGCGTCCGGCTCGCCCAGCGCGCTGCGCAACCGGGCCTCGACCAGAGGAAGAACATCTGCCATGCCGCGAGCATAGAACTCGTCAGTACCGGGCAAAGCAGCGCCTTGACACTTCGGCCTGCTGGTAGTCTGGCCCGGTCGTCGGGGCAGCACGCAGATGGGGGTACCTCCCAGGCTTTAGGCACTGGGGGAGTCGCGAATCGAGCCCCGACGCCTGGTGAGACTCCCTTACGGGAATGAATCGTCCCTTACGAGGGACCGGCCGGAGGAGGTGGGGCTGTCATGGATCGAAGTCGACCTGGTAGTACCACTCGTTCTTCCGGCCGCTGATGCAGCTCTGTGACTTTCGGCAACCGCCGCCTCTCACGTTCGCGTCTTCGTGCGGAAGAGCACTTCGTTCGTTTTGCCTGATCTGTCTGATCGCCAGCAGTAGCTGAATCAGTAACGAAGTCCGCCACCGCGATGGTGCGGTGCTCCCCGCTTTGTGGACGTGCCAAACACCCACAGCAGGACGTCCTCATTCCGGGTAGTTCCACCCGTCGCCGGGGCCCTTTGTTGCCCGTCACGAAGGAGCCTGCCATGTCGATGATCCGTGACCTGCGTGCCGCAGTACGCCCGTCGCGTCCCTCGCTGCGCAAGGACACCGGCGCGTACGACGCGACGCGCGACCCTTCGACGCCCTCCGCCGTCGTCGACTGCGCCGTCTACCGCGACGGCCGGCGCGTGGCGACCGACCAGCAGCTGAGCCCGCACGAGGCGATGCGCCAGGTGCGCCGGGACGGCGGGTTCGTCTGGATCGGTCTGCACGAGCCGAGCGAGGCGGAATTCTCCGGTATCGCCGGGGAGTTCGGGCTGCACCCGCTCGCCGTCGAGGACGCCGTGCAGGCCCACCAGCGGCCCAAGCTGGAGCGCTACGACGACTCCCTGTTCACCGTCTTCAAGACCATCCACTACGTGGAGCACGACGAGCTCACCGCCAACAGCGAGATCGTCGAGACCGGTGAGGTCATGTGCTTCACCGGCCGGGACTTCTTCATCACCGTCCGGCACGGCGGCCAGGGCTCGCTCAGGGCGCTGCGCCACCGGCTCCAGGACGACCCCGAGCTGCTCGCCAAGGGCCCGTCGGCGGTGCTGCACTCGATCGCCGACCATGTCGTCGACGGCTATGTCGCGGTCGCCGACGCGGTGCAGGACGACATCGACGAGGTCGAGACCGAGGTGTTCACGCCGGGACGCGGCGGCAAGGTCTCACGCGGTGTCGACTCTGCGCGGATCTACCAGCTCAAGCGTGAGGTGCTGGAGTTCAAGCGGGCCGTCGCCCCGTTGCTGCGGCCCATGCAGCTGCTCAGCGAGCGGCCGATGCGGCTCGTCGACCCCGACATCCAGAAGTACTTCCGGGACGTCGCCGACCACCTCGCCCGCGTCCAGGAGCAGGTCCTCGGCTTCGACGAGCTCCTCAACTCGATCCTCCAGGCCAACCTCGCGCAGGCGTCCGTCGCCCAGAACGAGGACATGCGGAAGATCACGTCCTGGGCCGCGATCATCGCCGTACCGACGATGGTGTGCGGGGTCTACGGCATGAACTTCGACTACATGCCGGAGACCCACTGGAAGCTCGGCTATCCGGTGATCATGGCGATCACCGGTGTCATCTGCCTGGGCATCCACCGCACCCTCAAGCGCAACGGCTGGCTCTAGGGTGGGCCTCATGACACGTGAGCTGCTCGACCGGGCCCTCGTCGAGGAGGCCACGAAGAAGTCCGGCCTCATCTGGGTCAAGGGATCCGAAGGCCCGGCGCGCGCCCTGTGGCACGTGTGGCACGAAGGCGCCGCGTGCCTGGTCGGCGACGGCACCGGGGAGCAGCCGTTGCCCGGACTGACCGACGGAGGCCCGGCCGAGGTGACCGTCCGGAGCAAGGACAAGGGCGGTCGGCTGGTCTCCTGGGCGGCGAAGGTCGTGGAACTGGCGCCCAGATCCGAGGCGTGGCAGGCGGCGGTCGCCGAGCTCAAGGGGAAACGGCTGAACGCCCCCGACGGCGAGGCGATGACGGACCGTTGGTCCCGCGAGTGCCGGGTGGTCCGGCTCGAGCCGACGGGGATCACGGGCTCGCTCCCCGACGGCGACCTGGCCCAGCCGCCGCTGCCGACACCGGCGACCACGCGGGAGCCGATCCCCGCGGGGCTTCCGCGGCTGCTGGCGAAGCGCCCGAAACGACGCAAACGCTAGGACGTCCAGGGCGCGTCCAGGACGTCTAGGACGTCGGCAGCTGCTTGCCGTAGTCCACCGTCTCGTCCTTGCCCGGTTCGGTCAGCGAGAAGTTCTTGCCCCAGGCCGAGAAGGTCAGCGTGCCCGCGCCGCCCGCCCGGGCCAGGCGCAGGGGGTACGGCTTGCCCTCCAGGGAGACGTCCAGCGTGCCGCCGTCGCCTTTGTCACCCGTGATGCGGATCGTGCGGGTACCCGCCTGCTCATGGTGGCCGTCGGTGTCCAGGCTGCCGTGCAGCGTCAGAAGTCCGTCGAGGAGAACGTCCTTGTCCGTGAAACCGCTGAACTTCTTGTACGCCGGGTCGCCCGACGGCACCTTCACGTACTTGCCGTCGAGCTTGTCGGCGGCCGCGTCCGAGTCCGAACCGTCGCCCTTGCCGTCCTCCTGGGTCCAGAAGTCCGCGTCGGCCTTCAGGTACAGCTCCTCGCCGATCCGCAGCAGCTGGAAGGTGGCCCCCTCCGCGGTGACCGATCCGGAGCCGCCGTCGGAGTTCAGGCGCATGTCGAGCTTGTATGTACGCCCGCTGGTGAGGACGTTCCCCGACAGGCGCAGCGCGTCGGCGGACTCGGCGGCGGCCCGGGTCCTGGACTGGATCTGGGCGGCGGGCAGTTTGCCGACCCCGTTGGTGCCCTCGTCGGGGTCCTCGCTGCATCCTGTCAGCCCCGTTCCCGTCACGACCAGGGCGCAGATCGCGCTCACCAGTACGGCCCTGCGGGCACGGCCCTGGGGAATCGCAGTCACAGGTGGGGCTGCCTTTCTGACGAGGGTCCTTCAGCGGCGTACGGCAGCGTACCGGGGCCCCGGGTCCCGGGCGGAGCCAGACCGTCCGCACCGCTCACCAGGGCGTATCCGATCGGTACGGGCTAGCCTTAAGCCCTCCCGAGCGGGCAATCCGGACAACGAACGACGAACGAAACACCCCGTACGCAGCCCCGTACGCAGCCTCGTATGCAAAGGAAGCACAGCCATGGCAGCGGGAGCCCCCCGGATCTTCGTCTCGCATCTCGCCGGCGTCGCCGTCTTCGACCCCAACGGCGACCAGGTGGGCCGCGTGCGCGATCTGGTCGTCGTACTGCGCGTCGGGCGCAGGCCGCCCCGCGTGCTCGGACTGGTCGTCGAACTCTCCACCCGGCGCCGCATCTTCCTGCCCATGACCCGGGTCACCAGCATCGAGTCCGGTCAGGTCATCACCACCGGCGTGCTCAACGTCCGCCGTTTCGAGCAACGGCCCACCGAGCGCCTGGTCTTCGGCGAACTCCTCGACCGGCGCGTCACGCTCGTGGAGACGAACGAACGGGTCACCGTCCTCGACGCGTCGATGCACCACCTGCCGGCCCGCCGGGACTGGGAGATCGACCGTGTCTTCGTGCGCAAGGGCGGCAAGGGCGGGGCGTTCCGGCGCAAGGGCGAGGCGCTGACCGTCGAGTGGTCCGCGGTCACCGGCTTCACGCTGGAGGAGCACGGACAGGGCGCCGAGAGCCTCCTCGCCACCTTCGAGCAGCTGCGCGCGGCCGACCTCGCCAACGTCCTGCACCACCTCTCCCCCAAGCGGCGCGCCGAGGTGGCCGCGGCTCTCGACGACGACCGCCTGGCCGACGTACTGGAAGAGCTCCCCGAGGACGACCAGATCGAGATCCTCGGCAAGCTGAAGGAGGAGCGGGCCGCCGACGTCCTGGAGGCCATGGACCCCGACGACGCTGCCGACCTGCTCTCCGAGCTCCCCACGGAGGAGCAGGAGCGGCTGCTGAGCCTGATGCAGCCGGGGGACGCGGCCGACATGCGGCGCCTGATGGCGTACGAGGAGCACACGGCGGGCGGTCTGATGACGACGGAACCGATCGTCCTACGGCCGGACGCGACCGTCGCCGACGCGCTCGCCCGCGTCCGCAACGCCGACCTGTCCCCGGCCCTGGCCGCCCAGGTCTACGTGTGCCGGGCGCCCGACGAGACGCCGACCGGCAAGTACCTCGGCACGGTCCACTTCCAGCGGCTGCTGCGCGACCCGCCGTACACCCTCGTCAGCTCCATGGTCGACGACGACCTGCAGGCCCTCGATCCGGACGCGACCCTGCCGGTCGTCGCCGGGTTCTTCGCGACGTACGACATGGTCGCGGCGCCCGTGGTCGACGATTCGGGCTCGCTGCTCGGCGCGGTGACCGTGGACGACGTACTGGACCACATGCTGCCGGAGGACTGGCGGGAGACGGAGTTCGACTCCGAGGAGGGGACCCGTCATGGTGCCTGAGCGCGAGACCTCGGCCCGTGAGCGCGGCCCGGCCGGGGCCACGGCGGCCACCCGCCCCCGCACCCGGCTCGACCAGCCGCGGTCGCCGCGCCGCCGGCTGCTGCCGGAGTGGGACCCGGAGGCGTTCGGGCGGCTGTCGGAGCGGATCGCGCGGTTCCTCGGCACCGGGCGGTTCATCGTCTGGATGACGGTCGTCATCATCGCGTGGGTGCTGTGGAACATCTTCGCGCCCGGCGATCTGCGCTTCGACAACTACCCGTTCATCTTCCTCACGCTGATGCTGTCCCTCCAGGCCTCCTACGCGGCCCCGCTGATCCTGCTCGCGCAGAACCGGCAGGACGACCGGGACCGGGTCAATCTCGAACAGGACCGCAAGCAGAACGAGCGGTCGATCGCGGACACCGAGTACCTGACCCGCGAGATCGCCGCGCTCAGGATCGGCCTCGGGGAGGTGGCGACCCGCGACTGGATCCGCTCGGAGCTCCAGGACCTGATGAAGGAGCTGGAGGCCAGGCAGGACGGGCACGGTGTATTCCGGGCAGAACGGTCGGATCGGCCGTCGGGACGTGACGTAGACGACCGTTGAGAGCCGTACAGGGGTGATGGTACGGCGCCGTACCATCGTCTGTATGGCTAGCGAAGACGCGGTGCGCGAGGCACTGGCGACGGTGAACGACCCCGAGATCAACCGGCCCATCACCGAGCTCGGGATGGTGAAGTCGGTGGAGATCGGGGCCGACGGGGCGGTCGCGGTGACCGTGTACCTGACGGTCTCCGGCTGTCCGATGCGCGAGACGATCACGCAGCGCGTGACGGACGCGGTCGCGGCGGTCGAGGGCGTCACGCGCGTCGACGTCACGCTGGACGTGATGAGCGACGAGCAGCGCAAGGAGCTGGCGACCGCGCTGCGCGGCGGCCAGACCGAGCGCGAGGTCCCCTTCGCCAAGCCGGGCTCCCTGACGCGGGTCTACGCGGTCGCCTCCGGCAAGGGTGGCGTCGGCAAGTCCTCGGTGACGGTGAACCTGGCGGCGGCGATGGCGGCCGACGGCCTCAAGGTGGGCGTGGTCGACGCCGACATCTACGGCCACTCGGTGCCGCGCATGCTGGGCGCCGACGGCCGCCCCACCCAGGTCGAGAACATGATCATGCCGCCGTCCGCGCACGGCGTGAAGGTCATCTCGATCGGCATGTTCACGCCGGGCAACGCGCCGGTTGTGTGGCGCGGGCCGATGCTGCACAGGGCGTTGCAGCAGTTTTTGGCGGACGTGTACTGGGGCGACCTGGACGTCCTGCTGCTCGACCTGCCCCCCGGCACGGGCGACATCGCGATCTCGGTGGCCCAGCTCGTCCCGAACGCGGAGATCCTGGTGGTGACGACCCCGCAGCAGGCCGCCGCCGAGGTCGCCGAGCGCGCCGGCTCCATCGCCGTGCAGACCCACCAGAAGATCGTCGGCGTGGTCGAGAACATGTCCGGCCTGCCGTGCCCGCACTGCGGCGAGATGGTGGACGTCTTCGGCACGGGCGGCGGTCAGTCGGTGGCGGACGGCCTGACCCGCACGACGGGCGCGACGGTCCCGGTCCTCGGCTCCATCCCGATCGACGTCCGCCTCCGCGAGGGCGGCGACGAGGGCAAGCCGGTCGTCCTGACCGACCCGGACTCCCCGGCGGGAGCGGCTCTGCGGGGGATCGCGGGGAAGCTGGGAGGGCGGCAGCGGGGGCTTTCGGGGTTGTCTTTGGGGATCACGCCCAAGAACAAGTTCTGAGACGCACGGGACAGAAGGCATTCCAGGGGCCAGGTAAGGTCCGTGGAATGCCGAGAGTCAAAGTCAGCGTCATCGTTCCCGTCTACAACACCGGGAAGTACGTCGACGAGTGCGCGCCGTCGCTGCTCGGGCAGAGTCTGCCCGCCGACGAGTACGAGGTCATCTACGTCGACGACGGGTCGACGGACGACACGCTGGAGCGGCTGGAGAAGATCGCCGCCGGGCGTCCGAACGTCCAGGTGCACACCCGGCCGAACTCCGGCTGGCCGGGCGCACCGCGCAATCTCGGCATGCGGCACGCCAAGGGCGAGTACATCCAGTTCGTCGACCATGACGACATGCTCGGGCCCGAGGCCCTGGAGCGGCTGTACGAGCACGCGAAGCGCAATGACGCCGACGTGGTCCTCGGCAAGATGTCCAGCACGATGGTGCGGCCCCGGCGGCTGTTCCGGCACACGGTGGACGCCTGCACCATCGAGAACGACGAGCTCATGCAGAGCATGTCGCCGCACAAGATGTTCCGGCGCGCCTTCATCGAGGAGCACGGTCTGCTGTTCCCCGAGGGGCCCTGGATCCTGGAGGACCTGGCCTTCGTCAGCGCCGCCTATCTGAAGGCCGAGCGGATCTCGGTCCTGGCCGACTACCCCTGCTACTACTGGATGAAGCGGGACGACGGCGGCAACAACACCCAGCACCGCTTCAACCCGCGTCACGGCTTCTGGTCCAACTGCCGCACCATCGTGCGTCAGATCAAGGACGGCACTCCTCCGTCCGACGACGTCGACGCGCTGCAGAACCGCCTCCTGCACCGCCTTTACCACGTCGAGATCCTCTCCCGCACCCGCGAGCCCGAGATCCTCCGCGAGGACCCGGCCGACCAGCGCCCCCGCTTCGACGCGGCCCGCGAACTGGCGCTGACGGAGTTTCCCGCCGCCGTTCGCGAAGGGCTCCCCGCCGTGTCCCGCCTCCGCGCCGAACTCCTCGAGCGCGGCGACTTCGACGGCGCCGTGGCCCTCGCCGAGCGCATCCGTGAGGTCAAGGCCCGCAGCACGGTCGGCAGACTCCGGTGGGAGGACGGCCGGCTGGCCGCCGACGTCACCCTTGATCTGCTGCGCGGGGACGGCGAGCCGCTGGTGCTGGTCGAGCGGGACGGGAAGCGGTGGCTGGACCCGGAGCTGCTCGCCGGGGTCCCGGGGACCGAGGACGGCTGGGAGGTCCGCGATCCGTTCCGGCTGGCGTACGCCGAACTGGTCGTCAAGGACCGCGACCGCGAGGACTGGTGGTACCCCGAGGGCGACCTCGAAGTGCGGCTCGAGCCCTTCGGCCAGGGGCGGTCGCGGCTCGTCGCGTCCGGGCGGCTGCGGCTCGATCCGGAACGGCTCGCGGGCGGGCGGCCGTTGGAGCGCGGGGTGCACGACGTGTGGGCGTACGTCCAGCTGCTGGGCGTCGACCGCATGGTCCGCCTCACCGGCGACGGCACCCCGGGTGCCCCGGCCACGGGCCCGGCACTGACCGGCGGGCGGCTCGCGCTGCCGTACTGGACGGGCAGCGGCCAGCTCGCCCTCGACGTGGACCAGCGCCAGCGAAAGCTCGGTTCCGACACGGCCGGTGCCGCCGCGGCGAACACCGGGCGCGGCGAGCGGTCGCTCCCGCTGCCGTACCTCGCGGCGACCCCGGCCAGTGGCCCGGCTCGCCTCAAGGTCACCGTGTCCGCCCTGACGGTGGACGCCGAGCTGATCCCCGGTGACGGCGGGACGACGGCCGAACTGCGGCTCCCCGCCCGTCTCAGGCTCCCGGCCGGACGCCACCCGGTCAGTCTGCCGAAGACCGACGCGCCCCTCGCGTACGCCGTCGTCCGCGACGGCGCCCTGCTGCGGCTCGAGGGCCCGGCTCACGAGGCCGGCACCGGACGCCGGCTCCTCGACGCGCTCGCCGACCACCGCCAGGTTCGGCGGGTACGGCGACGACTGGGCCGATAGGACGGTTGTGGGGCACCGCACGGGCCTGCGGTGCCCCTGTACGAGCTAGGCGTACGCCGAGATGTCCTTGATCATCGCGAACCCGAGCCCGTACGCGCTCATGCCTCTCCCGTACGCCCCCACGTGCACCCCCTCCCGCGTGGAACCCGCGAGCACCCAGCCGAACTCCGACTCCCGGTAGTGGAAGGGCGTGGGCACCCCGTCCACCGGCAGGGACAGCGTGGACCAGTCGGCTCCTTCGAGGTCGTCCGCCAGGACCCAGGCCGTCTCGGTCTGCTGGTCCAGCCAGTCGTCCCGCAGGGAGTGGTCCATCTGGCCGGGCCAGGTGAACGACAGCAGCCCCACCCCGGCCAGCCAGGCGGCGGAGGAGACGGACGTGGCCTCCAGCAGCCCCGTGCCGTCCGCGCTCCTGCGGGAGGGGTTCGCGGCGACGGTCACGACCACCGCGAACTTCTCCTTCGGCTCCGCCGTGGAACCCGCCTCGTTCTTCACCGAGGGCTCGTCACCGTGCCCGATCGACCCGTGCTCGACGGCCCCGTCGGCCGACGTGCCGACCTGCATCAGCCAGCGCGGCCCCGTGAAGGCCTCGTCGAGGCCGTACCAGGGGAAGGGCGCCTGAAGGTAGCCGTCGACCGTGCGCCGGGCGGAGGAAACCTGCTGGCCACCCTCCGCGGCCGGCGCCTGCGCGACCGCCCCACTCGTCGTCTCCATGTGCCGGACGCCTCCTACTAGCTCTCGTCGGACCGGACCGGCCCCGCCCCCCTTCGGGCGGCGTCGCTGGTTTGCGTTCGGCCCGCACAACAACTCGGCAGCATAGCCACACCGCTCCGAGCTGCCGGGATTCCGCCCGGCGCGCGGGGGCGTACGGGGGGTGGCTTCAGGCCGTACGAGGTGAGAGCAGAGTATGAAACGCGTCACGTACGACGGAAAGAGGCGCCCTCGAGCCGAACCGCTCGACAGGCGCCTTCCGGTGGGGCGTACGGCTCAGGTGGCGTCCGCGTCGAAGGGCGGGCGGTTGTCCTCGCCGGGCTCCTCGGGCTTCTTGGTCATGTCGATCCGGCCACCGGAGGAAGACGCCGCGGGGGTGTCCGTGCTGTGCACCGCGTCGGTGACCTCGGCCATCTCCTTCTTCAGGTCGAAGCCGTTACGGATCTCCTTGAGCCCCAGCTCGTCGTTGTCCAGCTGCTTGCGGATGAACGTCTTGGGGTTGAGGTCCTCGAACTCGAAGTCCTTGAACTCCGGGCCCAGCTCCGAGCGGATGTCCTGCTTGGCGCTCTCCGAGAACTCCCGGATCTTGCGCACGGTCCGCATGACGTCCTGGATGACCTTCGGGAGCTTGTCCGGACCGAAGACGAGCACGGCGAGGACAACGAGCGTGATCAGCTCGAGCGGTCCTATGTCATTGAACACCTGAAGCTCCTTGCGATGTCCTCGGTCCTCGGCCCTCGGTGGTCTGTGCGGTCTTCCGTGGTCCGGGCCGGGTCCACGGTACCTGCCGTTCCCGTACGACCGGAACTGTCCCGAGGGCTCCGCGTGCGGGCGGGCGGGCGGTTTTCCGGGTTGTTTGCCTTGCGGAGCACGGTTCGGGGGCGTGTCTGTGAGGTTTCTGTCGATCAGCCCCTGCCGGTTCCCTGTCTGCGCTCCGTGGGAGCGGGCATGCACCCGGCCCTGAAGGACTGGGGTGCATGCCCGGAAAGAGAGGCGGATTCCACCAGGTCCGCGCGCCGCCGAGCAGGGTGCCGGTCAGCGGGAGGTGCTGGGAGGCGTGGGCGCGGACATCGTGTGGGGGACGGGCGCGGCGGGGAGGCCGGAGGCGGAGAGGTCCGGGGTCGCGGACCAGGACGTCAGGGTGAGCGGCGGGGTGGTGCTGAGCGGACGTATGAGAGGGGACATGGCGGCGGCACCGGCGAGCACGGGCGCCGTGAGGGTGTGCAGGGCCGCTTCCTTGACCTGAGCGGGGACACCCGGCAGCAGCGGCGCGGACGCCTCGGTCGGGGAGACCGGGGTGTCGCCGAGCATCCGCTGTCCCTGTTCCTGTGCGAGCAACGGACCCACACCGCGCCGCCGTTGGTTCTCCGGCACCGCCGCTCCCGTGCCCGGCGTGCGCGCGGGAGTCACATTGCTGCCGGCCCCGCGGGCGTCGGTGTCTCCCGGCGTCCCCGTGGTGACGCCGCCGAGCGCGATCGCGGCCAGCGACACCGCCCCGGCGGCGACGAAAGCGAACCTCATGCCGCGCGAGGCGGAGCGCTCGGCCTCGTGACGGCTGACGTCATGGATGCGGAAGCCCCGGTCCGCGCTGGGCGGGAGCACCGCGGCGTGCGGGCGGGCGGGGACGTAGCCGAACTCGAAGCGCTCGCCACGTCTCACGCCGAAGGCCCCGGCGCCGGGTCGTCCCGACAGTCCTCCGAGTCCTCCCCCGCCGAACGGCGAGCTGTCGCCGTCCTCCGGATCACCTCCCGGCAGTCCCTGGAGACGGGCCAGGAAGCTCTCCGAGGGCGGGGGTGGGGCGGCCTCCGCGAAGACGTTCTTCAGGCGGCGCTGGGCGTCCGCCTCCGCCTTGCACTTCGGGCAGGTGGCGAGATGCGCGAGAACACGCTCCCGCGTGGCATGACCGAGTTCGCCGTCCACCAGGGCGGCGAGTCGGTCTCCCAGATGCTGTTCCGCGAGGCTCCCCTCGCCGGGTTTGGGCAGTGATCCACTCACGCGGACGCGCCCCCTCCCCCCAAGGCGGGGACCCTGGCCATGAAGGAGCGGCGCTCGGCGCGGGCCTCGGGTGAACGGTGCGCGAGGGCCTTGCGCAGCTGGGAACGACCGCGGTGGATCCGGGAGCGGACGGTGCCGAGCTTGACGCCCAGGGTCGCGGCGATCTCCTCGTACGACAGTCCTTCGATGTCGCACAGGACGACCGCGGCGCGGAACTCCGGCGCGAGGGTGTCGAGGGCCTGCTGGACGTCCGCGTCGAAGTGGGCGTCGTTGAAGACCTGCTGGGGTGAGGGCTCGCGGCTGGGCAGTCGCTCGGCCGCGTCCTCGCCGAGGGCGTCGAAGCGGATGCGCTGCTTGCGGCGGACCATGTCCAGGAAGAGGTTGGTGGTGATGCGGTGCAGCCAGCCCTCGAAGGTGCCCGGTGTGTAGGTGGACAGCGAGCGGAAGACGCGGACGAAGACCTCCTGCGTGAGGTCCTCGGCGTCGTGCTGGTTGCCGGTGAGGCGGTAGGCGAGGCGGTAGACGCGGCCGCTGTGCGTGCTGACGATCTCCTCCCAGGTGGGCGGAGTCCACGCCTGCCCGTCCGCGTCGGTGGCAAAGGTCGCGGTCTGGGCGTAGTCGCCGGCGTGGCTGTGGTCAGCAGTGTTGTTCACGGATTTCGGCCTGCCCGCCGATCCGAGGAAGCGCCGCAGCGCTCGCCCACGATCTCCAGGCGCGGCCGCACCTCCCCTGTCGGCTCTGGTTGTCTCCAGTGGAGCCCCTACCATAGCCACCTCGCCCGTTAGCTCCGGATAAGCGGTTTTACGAGAATTTGATCTGGGCTGATACCACTCGGTCCCCTGCGTCAGCAGTTGCTCGAGGGCCTGCTCGGCATCGTGATCCAACTGTGTCCCCCCGGGTGCGTCTCCACCCCTCTAAACGCCCGGTCCCATCTGCGGGTTCCCGGCGGCAGCGGATACAGTCACGCCCAGGCAACCACGGGGCAAGGAGAGGCTCATTACCGGCAACCGGCAGACGAGCTGGGCGTTCGCCGACGCCTATGTCGCCGAGGACGAAACCCTGCGCTGGGCCCGCGACCGGGCCCGTGACGCGGGGCTGCGCTCGGTGTCGCCCGGCACGGGCGCGGCGCTGCGGTTGCTGGCCGCCTCCGTGGACGCCAAGGCCGTCGCCGAGATCGGCACCGGCACCGGTGTCTCCGGCATCCATCTGCTGCATGGCATGCGCCCGGACGGGGTGCTGACCACGGTCGACCCCGAGCCGGAACACCAGCAGTTCGCCCGCCAGGCCTTCCGCGCCTGTGGCTTCGCCAGCAACCGGGCCCGCTTCATTCCAGGCCGCGCGCTGGACGTCCTGCCCCGCCTCGCCGACGCCGGCTACGACCTCGTCTTCTGCGACGGCGACCGGCAGGAGGTCATGGACTACCTCGCTGAATCGTTGCGCCTGCTGCGTCCGGGGGGTCTGGTCGTCTTCGAGGGCGTCTTCGCCAACGGCCGCACGATGGATGCGGGACCGCAGCCCACGGAGGTGCTGCGCCTCAGGGAGCTGCTGCGGGCCGTACGCGAGAGCCAGGACCTGATGCCGTCCCTGCTGCCGGTGGGTGACGGACTGCTCTGCGCGGTCAAGCGCTGAGCCGGTGAGGGCCGTACGGCCATTCGTGGAAAAGCCCGGGCAAACTGCTGCCCCGGCACCTCATGAGATGCCGGGGCAGCCGAAAGGGTATGGTCGCTTCCGCTCAGCCGACGACCTTCTTGAGGGCGTCGCCCAGGGCGTCGGCCTCGTCAGGGGTCAGCTCGACGACGAGCCGACCGCCGCCTTCGAGCGGAACGCGCATGACGATGCCCCGCCCCTCCTTTGTCACCTCGAGCGGGCCATCGCCCGTCCGCGGCTTCATGGCCGCCATGCTCGTTCCCCTTCCTGAAACCAGCTCATCGTCAAAGCCGACAGCCCTGGGAGGGCACGCGCGTCAAAGTGGGACACGCGCCACCGGCATCGAACACATTGCTTCCAAGCCATTATCCCGCATCTCAGGACCCGATGACCAACATCAGTTGGCATCGCTTGGGCAACGCGCGCGAGCAAAACCACCCAATTCGGCGATGTGGCTGCGATACTCCGCCGCCGCGCCCATCCTGATCGGCTGTGAGCGCTCCGGAATTCTTTGACGCAGGTCACACGTCCGGTCCGGTCCTTGGACGGCGATCTCCGCCATGCTGTCCCTCGGACATCGGATGCAGCGGACACACCGGAGGGGATACGCCATGGCCGACACCGTGCTCTACGAGGTGCACGACGGGCTCGCGACGATCACGCTGAACCGGCCGGAGGCGATGAACGCGCTGAACGTCGCCACGAAGGTCGCCCTGCGCGAGGCCGTGGAGTCGGCGGCCTCGGACGACGCCGTACGGGCCGTGCTGCTCACCGCCGCCGGGGAGCGGGCGTTCTGCGTGGGGCAGGACCTCAAGGAGCACATCGGGCTGCTGATGCAGGGGTCCGACGTCGTGATGAGTACGGTCAAGGAGCACTACAACCCCGTGGTGCGGGCACTGACGGAGATGCCGAAGCCCGTGGTCGCCGGGGTGAACGGGGTCGCGGCCGGGGCAGGCTTCGGGCTCGCGCTGGCCGCGGACTACCGGGTGGTGGCGGACACCGCCGCCTTCAACACGTCCTTCGCGGGAGTCGCGCTGACCGCGGACTCCGGGATCTCGTGGACGCTGCCGCGGGTGGTCGGGCCGGGCAGGGCCGCGGATCTGCTGCTCTTTCCCCGGACCGTCTCGGCGCAGGACGCGTACGAGCTGGGCATCGTGAACCGTCTCGTGCCGTCGACGGAGCTGCCCGCGGAGGCGGAGAAGGTGGCGCGGGCGTTGGCCTCGGGGCCGACGGTGGCGTACGGGGCGATCAAGGAGTCGCTCGCGTACGCGCTGTCGCACTCTCTGGCGGAGACGCTGGAGAAGGAGGACGAGCTGCAGGGGCGGGCCGGTGCGTCCGAGGACCATGCGATTGCCGTGCGGGCGTTCGTGAACAAGGAGACCCCGGAGTATCTGGGCCGCTAGGGCTCAGCGGGTTCTCGCGACGCACGTCTCCAGGTGGTCGTCCACCAGTCCGCACGCCTGCATCAGCGCGTACGCCGTCGTCGGGCCCACGAAGCGCAGGCCGCGCTTCTTCAGTGCCTTGGACAGGGCTGTCGACTCCGGAGTCACCGCCGGGACGTCTGCCAGGGTTCTGGGGATCGCATGAGAAGCCGGCACGTGGGACCAGATCAGCTCGTCCAGCTCGCCCGGGGCCCATTCGGCCAGCACGCGCGCGTTGGCCATCGTCGCGTCGATCTTGGCGCGGTTGCGGATGATTCCCGGGTCGAGCAGCAGGCGGTCGCGGTCGGCCTCGCCGAACGTGGCCACCTTGGCGATCTCGAAGCCCGCGAAGGCGGCGCGGAAGCCCTCGCGGCGGCGCAGGATCGTGATCCAGGACAGGCCGGACTGGAAGGCTTCCAGGCTGAGGCGTTCGTACAGGGCGTCGTCGCCGTGGACCGGGCGGCCCCACTCCTCGTCGTGGTACGTCACGTAGTCCGGCGTGGACAGGGCCCACGGGCAGCGCGGCGCGCCGTCCGGTCCGGCCAGGGCGGTGCCGTCGCTCATCGCTGCTCCCCGTGGCCGTGCTCCGGCTTCTCCATGGAGACGTGGGCCGCGGCCCGGGCGCCGGCCAGCGCGGACTCCAGGTCGGCGATCCGGGCGTCCCGCTCGGCGAGCTCCGCGCCGAGGCGGCTGAGCGCGTCGTCGACGTCCGCCATGCGGTAGCCGCGGGCGGTGAGCGGGAAGCGCAGATTGTCGATGTCCGCGCGGTTCAGCGGTCGGTCCGGCGGCAGCGGGTCATGGAGCCGCTCGGGGGTGACGTCCGGCAGCGGGCCGTCGCTCTCCCCGCCGCCCACCACGGCGAGCGTCACCGCGGCGACCACGACCGCGAGCGCGATGACCAGGAACAAGAACATAACCATCGCTGAGGTCCCCATGGTCCCTGCCGGCGGCCGGCCGCCGGCGTCGAATGTGTCAGGGTCCGATCGTGCCATGCGAGTCTGACAGTTAGGGTCGCAGGCGGCCGCGGACTCCGAACACACAGACGCACGAAGTGAGGTCACAGGCGATGCTCAGGCTGGGCAGGCGTGAATTCGACGCGCACGAGCCGGTGATCATGGCGATCGTGAACCGGACCCCCGACTCCTTCTACGACCAGGGAGCCACGTTCCTCGACGAGCCCGCCCTCGCGCGCGTCGAGCAGGCGGTGGCCGAAGGGGCCGCCATCATCGACGTCGGCGGGGTCAAGGCCGGGCCCGGGGAAGAGGTCTCCGCGACGGAGGAGGCGCGCCGGACCGTCGGGTTCGTGGCGGAGGTGCGGCGGCGCTTCCCGGACGTGATCATCAGCGTCGACACCTGGCGGGCGTCCGTCGGTGAGGCCGTGTGCGAGGCGGGGGCGGATCTGCTCAACGACGCGTGGGGCGGGGTCGATCCGGGGCTCGCCGAGGTCGCCGCGCGGTACCGGGTGGGGCTGGTGTGCACGCACGCCGGGGGCGCCGAGCCGCGTACGCGGCCGCACCGGGTGACGTACGACGACGTCATGGCCGACATTCTGCGGGTGACCGTGGGGCTCGCCGAGCGGGCGGTGGCTCTGGGGGTGCCCCGGGAGTCCGTGATGATCGATCCCGGGCACGACTTCGGGAAGAACACGCGGCACAGTCTCGAGGCGACTCGGCGGCTCGGGGAGATGGTCGGGACGGGGTGGCCGGTGCTGGTGTCGTTGTCCAACAAGGACTTCGTGGGCGAGACCCTGGACAAGCCGGTGAAGGAGCGGGTGGTGGGGACGCTGGCGACCACCGCGGTGTCGGCGTGGCTGGGGGCGCAGGTGTACCGGGTGCACGAGGTCGCCGAGACGCGGCAGGTGCTGGACATGGTGGCGTCGATCGCGGGGCATCGGCCTCCGGCGGTCGCGCGGCGGGGGCTGGCGTAGAGAGTGTTCGCCCCCGCCGCCCCTGCCCGTCCCGTCCCCAGGGGCTCCGCCCCGTTCGACCCCCGCTCCTCAAACGCCGGAGGGGCTGAAATTCAGCCCCTCCCGCTCTATCGGCCGGCCTCCTTCGACACCAACGCCACCGCCTCGTCCACGTCGTCCGTCACGTGGAACAGCAGCAGGTCCTTCTCCGACGCCTTGCCCTGGGCGATCAGGGTGTTCTTGAGCCAGTCGACCAGTCCGCCCCAGTACTCACTGCCGAAGAGCACGATCGGGAAGCGGGTGACCTTCTGGGTCTGGACCAGCGTCAACGCCTCGAACAGCTCGTCCAGGGTGCCGAGTCCGCCCGGCAGGACCACGAAACCCTGCGCGTACTTCACGAACATCATCTTGCGGACGAAGAAGTAGCGGAAGTTGAGGCCGATGTCGACGTAGGGGTTGAGCCCCTGCTCGAAGGGGAGCTCGATGCCGAGTCCGACGGAGGTGCCGTTCGCCTCGCAGGCACCCTTGTTGGCCGCCTCCATGGCGCCGGGGCCGCCGCCGGTGATGACGGCGAAGCCGGCCTCCACCAGGCCCCGGCCGAGCCGCACGCCCGCCTCGTACTCCGGAGAGTCCGCAGGCGTCCGTGCGGAGCCGAACACGCTGATGGCGGGCGGGAGTTCGGCGAGCGTGCCGAAGCCCTCGATGAACTCCGACTGGATGCGCAGAACGCGCCAGGGGTCGGTGTGGACCCAGTCCGAGGGGCCGCCCGCGTCCAGCAGGCGCTGGTCGGTCGTGCTCGCCGTGACCTGTCCCCGCCTGCGGAGGACAGGTCCCAGGCGCTGCTCCTCCGGCGGCTGCTTCTTGCCCTCGGGGTTCCCGGTAGCCATGTGCGCTCCCTCCGCTTGCCTGGTCTTTCCGTCTCAGCGTAGGTCTACGCGGGTTACGGAGGGGGGACGTACGCGTGTCCGCCATGAAGCGCCACGGCGCAGACGGGTGTCACGACGTCAGCCATGCCCTCAGCTTCCCTTCCGCCTCCGGGATCAGCGACGCCTTCACCCGCTCGTCCACCTTGTGCGCGAGCAGCGGCTGACCGGGGCTGTAGTTCACCGCGGGCACGCCGAGCGCGCTGAAGCGGGACACGTCCGTCCAGCCGAACTTGGGGCGGGCGACGCCCCCGACCGCCGCCATGAAGGCCTGGGCGACGGGGTGGGTGAGGCCGGGGCGGGCGCCGCCGGTGTGGTCGTCGACGGTGAACTCGTCGACCCCGCAGTCCGCGAAGAAGTCCCGCACGAAGGCCTCCGCCTCGGCCTCGCTGCGGTCCGGGGCGTAACGGAAGTTGACCGTGAGCGTGCAGGAGTCGGGGATGACGTTCGTGGCCACGCCGCCCTCCACCCGCACCGCGTTGAGACCCTCGTGGAACTCGAGACCGTCCACCACCGGCCTGCGCGGCTCGTAGGCCGCCAGCTTCGCGAGGGCGGGGGCGGCCTTGTGGATCGCGTTGGACCCCATCCACGCGCGCGCGGAGTGCGCCCGCTCTCCCCTGAACGTCAGCAGCACCCGCAGGGTTCCCTGGCAGCCGCCCTCGACCTGGTTGTCCGTCGGCTCCAGCAGGACCGCGAAGTCGCCCTCGAGCCACTCGGGGTGGGCCTCGGCCACATGTCCCAGGCCGTTGAGGTGGGCCGCGACCTCTTCGTTGTCGTAGAAGATGAAGGTGAGGTCGCGGTTGGGCTCGGGGACCGTCGCCGCGATCCGCAGCTGGACCGCGACCCCGGACTTCATGTCGCAGGTGCCGCAGCCCCACAGGTAGCCCTCGTCGTCGAGGCGGGAGGGCACGTTGCCCGCGATGGGGACCGTGTCGATGTGGCCGGCGAGGATGACGCGTTCCGGACGGCCGAGGTTCGTGCGCGCGACGACGTTGTTGCCGTGGCGGTCGACGCTCAGGTGCGGCAGGGCGCGCAGGGCGGTCTCGATCGCGTCCGCCAGAGGCTTCTCGGTGCCGCTCTCGGAGGGGAAGTCGACGAGCTGCGCGGTGAGCTGAGCTGCGTCCAGCGAAAGGTCAAGAGGGGTGTCGGCCATGCGACCGACCCTAACGCCCCGCTCTCCGCGCCCACTGTCCACATCCGGCGCGGACGTCTCAGTACTCTCCAGTATCTTGTCCGGATGCCAGAGCCGTTGCCCTCCACTCGCAAGCGCCGTGGCCGCCTCCTCCGCTTCGGGGCGTCCCTCGTGGTCCTGTGCGCGGTCGCCGGTTACCTCGTGGTGCAGTACGTCACCGGAGGCACCGACGGGCCGCGCTGCACCGTCGTCTCCGGCAGGGCGGACGGGCCGTCGTACGAGTTCACACCCGAGCAGGCGGTGAACGCGGCGACGATCACCGCCGTCGGCACCGGGCGCGGGCTGCCGGAGCGGGCCGTGGCGATCGCGCTCGCCACCGCGCTCCAGGAGTCGGGGCTGCGCAACATCGCGCACGGCGACCGTGACTCGCTCGGGCTGTTCCAGCAGCGGCCCTCGCAGGGCTGGGGCACCCCGCGGGAGATCCTGGATCCGACGTACGCGGCGGGCGAGTTCTACAAGCACCTGGTCAAGGTGCGGGGCTACCAGGACCTCCCGCTGACCGTCGCCGCCCAGCGCGTGCAGCGCAGCGGCTATCCGGAGGCGTACGCCAAGCACGAGCCGGACGCCACCCTGCTCGCCGCAGCCCTCACCGGCACCTCCGCGGCCACCCTCACCTGTGACGGCCGCCCGGACACCACCCAGGCCGCCCAGGCCACCGCCACGGGCCCGGACGCGGTGCGGTCGGCTCTCGTACGGGACTTCGGGCGGGACGCGCTGGAGACGACCGCCGCGGAGGTGGGCGGCAAGGCCTCGCCGAGCCCGGCCCCCACCTCGGGCGACGGGCGCACCGTGACCCTGCCCGTGCGGGGGGACACCGGCCCGGGTTCCGGCCGCAGCCTCGGGGAACGCGGCTGGCAGCTCGCCCACTGGGCCGTCGCCAACTCCTCCGCGCTGCGCATCGAGCGCGTCTCCTACGCCGGGCGGCAGTGGACGGCCGGGACCACGGACAGCGAGTGGCGTACGGCGGCCGGCGGGGGCGGCACGGGCTCGGTACGGATACTGACGGCACGGTAGTTCGGAAGATCGCCCGGAAGGGTCACATCCGCCCGCTGTCGGAGCGGGTGTGCGCAGGTTTTCGTCACGTCACCCCCGTATCCGCAAGAACCCTTGAGTCCACAGGGCTGCAACGATTCGGCCGACTTTCAGACCGGAAGCCTTTTGCCCGTTTTTATCCGCAGGTGATAATGCGACGCATTGCCAACTCTTTACGTTGGCCCTCCGCAACCTTCGACGGCTTCGAGCGGTAATCACGGCGTCCTAGCAACGTTTCCTCCGTCGAAGGAGCAACATGTCCCTCCCCCTGACCCGCAGGATCGCCCGTGCCGCGCTGCTCGTGGCTGCGGGAGCGGCAGCCGGGGTCGGTGCGGCCGGCGCCGCCAGTGCGGCCCCCGCGCAGCCGACGGCCACCCCGAACCTCGGTGGGCTGACCGCTCTGGACGGGGCGAACGTCGGCAACACGGTGGACGGCGCGGCGCAGAACCTGACCGGGACCGCGGCCAAGACCGGTGGCAAGACGGTCGAGAAGGCGGTGCCGTCCGCGGGCAAGGCCGTGAAGAAGGTGGCCCCGGTCGCGCAGAAGGCGGCGGGCGAGGCCGCCGGTTCCGCCGGGGGCCTCCTCGGGCAGACCGCGTCCGGCGCGACGAAGGGCGGCCTGCCGACCGGCGCCCTCGCCAAGGGCGGCGTGCCGGCGGCGGGCACCCTGCCGGTGAAGGGCCTTCCGCTCGGCTAGTACCTCGCGCATACGGCGAAGGGGCCCGGGAACGCCATCCCGGGCCCCTTCGCCGTATGCCTGCGTCGCCGTATGCCCGCGCCCCTACGCCAGGCGCTCGACCGCCGACCGCACCCGCTCGTCCGTCGCCGTCAGCGCGACGCGGACGAACTTCTCGCCCGCCTCGCCGTAGAAGTCGCCCGGGGCCACCAGGATGCCCAGGTCGGCCAGGTGGGCGACCGTCGACCAGCAGGACTCGTCCCGTGTGGCCCAGAGGTAGAGGCTGGCCTCACTGTGCTCGATGCGGAAGCCGTGGGACCGCAGCGCCTCGCGCAGCAGGGTGCGGCGGGCCAGGTAGCGCTCGCGCTGTTCGTGGACGTGGGTGTCGTCGCCCAGGGCCGCCACGACCGCGGCCTGGGTCGGCGCCGGGGTCATCATGCCGCCGTGCTTGCGGATCTCCAGGAGGGGCGCCAGGACGGCCGGGTCGCCCGCCAGGAAGGCCGCGCGGTAGCCGGCGAGGTTGGACCGCTTCGACAGCGAGTGCACGGCCACGAGGCCGTCGTAGGAGCCGCCGTTGACGTCCGGGTGCAGGACCGAGACCGGGTCGGCCTCCCAGCCGAGCTCCAGGTAGCACTCGTCGGAGAAGATCAGGATGCCGTGGGACCGGGCCCAGGCGACGATCCTCGTCAGCTCCTCCTTCGACAGCACCCTGCCGGTCGGGTTCGACGGCGAGTTCAGCCACAGGAGCTTCAGGCCCGCCGGGTCCAGCTCGGTGGGGTCGTCGTAGACCTCGTACTCGGCGCGGGCCAGGCGGGCGCCGACCTCGTACGTCGGGTAGGCCAGGCGCGGGTAGGCGACCCGGTCGCCGGGGCCGAGGCCCAGCTGGGTGGGGAGCCAGGCGACGAGTTCCTTGGAGCCGACGATCGGCAGGACGTGGCGGTGGGTGACCTCGCGGGCGCCCAGGCGCCGCCCGACCCAGCCGGTGATCGCGTCACGCAGCGCCGGGGTGCCCCAGACCGTCGGGTATCCCGGGGAGTCCGCCGCGTCGATCAGGGCCTTCTGGACGAGATCGGGAACCGGGTCGACGGGGGTGCCGACCGACAGGTCGACGATGCCTCCGGGGTGCGCGGCCGCCGTCTTCTTGTACGGCTCCAGCTTGTCCCAGGGGAAGGTGGGAAGGCGGTCGGAGACTGCGGACACGGCTTTCGGGCTCACTTTCGGGTCGTACGGCAAACGCCTCGGCCCCGCACGGCCGCGATCAGGCCGTACGGGACCGAGGCGGCACGAGGTGCGGGCCGCTGATGCGGATGACTATGCCTGCGGCGGCAGCGCGGCGATGAACGGGTGGTCCCGCTCGATCAGACCCAGCTTGCTGGCGCCGCCGGGCGAGCCGAGCTCGTCGAAGAACTCGACGTTCGCCTTGTAGTAGTCCTTCCACTCGTCCGGAGTGTCGTCCTCGTAGAAGATCGCCTCGACCGGGCAGACCGGCTCACAGGCACCGCAGTCGACGCATTCGTCCGGGTGGATGTACAAGGACCGGGAGCCCTCGTAGATGCAGTCGACCGGGCACTCCTCGATGCAGGCCTTGTCCTTCACGTCGACACAAGGCTGCGCGATGACGTAGGTCACGCTGTCGTTCCTCCTCCATGCTGGCGGGCCTCTTCAGGCTCCGCCGCCTCGCGCGCGGGAGCGCGGCGTCGTCGATGCCCGCCCCTAGTATCTCCGTTCCTGGGCATGATCCGAACAGGAGGGGTGAACTGACCTGTGGAAATCTCCGCCGCGGGACGTCTCGTCGTCCGTATCTCCGCAGCTGACGTGGGCAAACGGGTTTCCGTGCGGCGCATGGACGAAACCGGCGGCACGCGGCAGAACTTCACCGACACGGTGGGTGTTCTCACATCATGGGACGACGGTGTGCTGATGATCACGCGCCGGGACGGCGAGCGCGTCCGCATTCCGGAATCCGCGCTGGTCGCGGGCAAGGTCGTGCCCGCCGAACCCGCTCGCCGCCGGGGCCAGGCCGCCTCGTACGAGGAACTGGCTCGGATCACCGCGCGCGGCTGGCGGCCGGTGGAGAGCGAGCGGCTCGGCGAGTGGGAGCTGCGGGCCGCCTCCGGGTTCACCCGCCGCGCCAACTCCGTCCTCCCACTCGGCGACCCCGGCCTGCCGCTCGACGAGGCCCTGACCGCCGTACGACGGTGGTACGGCGACCGCGGTCTGCCGGCGTACATCCAGACCGCGACCGGCGCCGCGGGCACCCAGGAGGCGCTGTGCGCGGAGCTGGAGGCGCGGGGCTGGGCGCGGGAGGTGACGGCGGAGTTGTGGACCGGGGCGCTGGCGCCGGTCGCCGACCGGGAGAGTGCGGGTGTCGTGCTGTCCCGGGAGGCCGACGCGGACTGGCTGGCGCGCTATCAGCGCAAGGGGGTGAGCGAGGTGGCGCTGCGGGTGCTGAACAGCGGGCCGTCGGTGTGGTTCGCCACCGTCCCCGGTGAGGACGCGCCAGCCGCGATCGGACGGTGTGTCGTCGACGGGCGGTGGGCCGGGTTCGCCGCGGTCGAGGTGGATCCTTCGCTACGGCGCCGGGGGCTGGCCTCCACCGTGATGGCGGCGCTGGCCCGGCGGGCGCTCGACGAGGGGGCGTCGGCCGCGTGGCTGCAGGTCGAGTCGGACAACGCCGGTGCCCGGGCCCTGTACGACGGCATGGGGTTCGCCGCGCACCACGCCTACCACCACTACCGCGAGCCGGACGTCTCCGGCGAGGCGCGGTAGTAGCGATCGCCGTGAAAGGGCACGAGCCAGCTATGCGTCCCCCGTTTCCGCCCCCGCCCGAACGTTCCGCCGAGCTCCGGAGGCGGTTCGCCGAAGAGGCGCGGTCCGAGCGGCCGGATCTGTCCGCGCTGTGTCTGCTCGTCGGGGCGCAGGCGGACAAGACACTCGACGAGACCGGCATCGACGCGGCCCAGATCGAACTCGACCGGCTGGCCGGGCAGTTGCCGTTCCGGCCGGGTGGGCCGCGGTCGTGGGCGGTGTCACTGCGGGAGCTGCTCGGGGACCGGTGCGGGTTCCGTGGCGCGCCGGTGGACTACCAGCGGCTGGAGTCCTCGCTGCTGCACGAGGTGCTGCGGCGGCGCAGGGGACTGCCGATCCTGCTGTCCGTGGTGTGGATGGAGGTGGCCCGGCGGGCGGGGGCCCCGGTGTACGGAGTGGCGCTGCCGGGGCATTTCGTGGTCGGGTTCGGGCCGCCTCAGGAGCAGGTGCTGGCCGATCCCTTCGACGGGGGGCGGGTGCTGAGCGGCGGCGACGCGGAGTTGCTGGTCGCCGGGTCGACGGGGGGTTCGCTGGATCCGTCGATGTTGAGTCCGGCGGATCCGTTGGACGTGGTCCAGAGGATTCTCAACAACGTCCGTGCGTGGGCCGCGGCTCGGCCGGAGCGCTCGGATGTGGGCCTGTGGGCCGTGGAGTTGGCCTTGCTCTTGCCCTCGCATCCGGCCCGCCTGCGTTACGAGCGGGCGCAGTTGCTCGTGCAGCGGGGTGACTTCGTCGAGGGGGCCGGGGAGTTGGAGGCGTATGCGGGGGTGGTGGCCGCGGTGGACGAGGCCGCGGCGGCCAAGGTGCGACAGCAGGCTCATGCCGCGCGAGCGATGTTGAACTGAGGCCGTCCTGGCGCCTACCGGTCCGTTGTGGCTGGTCGCGCAGTTCCCCCCCCCGCCCCTGAGTGGGTCACAGCCAGCCCTTCTCCCTTGCCACGCGGACTGCCTCGGCCCTATTTCTCACCGCCAGCTTCTGTATCGCCGTGGAGAGGTAGTTGCGGACCGTGCCCTGGGACAGGTGGAGGGTCTGCGCCAACTCCGCGTTCGTGGAGCCGTCGGCCGCCGCTCTGAGGACCTCTCGCTCCCTGTCCGTCAGCGGGTTCGCGCCCTCCGCCAGCGCCGCTGCCGCCAGGGTGGGGTCGATGACCCGCTCCCCCGCCAGTACCTTGCGTACCGCCTCGGCCAGTTGGGACGCGGGGGCATCCTTGACGAGGAAGGCGTCGGCGCCCGATTCCATCGCGCTGCGGAGATAGCCGGGGCGGCCGAAGGTCGTGAGGATGACCAGCTTGACCGCCGGGAGTTCCTTGTGGAGTTGGGCCGCCGCCTCGATGCCCGTCGCGCCCGGCATCTCGATGTCCATGAGGGCCACGTCGATGTCGTGGGCGCGGGCCGCCGCCAGGACCTCGTCGCCGCGGGCCACTTGGGCGACGACCTCGATGTCGTCCTCCAGGCCGAGCAGGGCGGCCAGGGCCTCGCGGACCATCGACTGGTCCTCGGCGAGCAGGACCTTGATCGTGCGGCTCGTCATGAGGCGGATCCTACGTCGGCCGCGGAACCCGCGGGCACGCGGGCGACCAGGCGGAAGCCGTGCCGGGTGCCGGTGGTCTCCAGGGTGCCGCCGGCCTTCTCCAGACGCTCGGTGAGACCGGTCAGGCCGTTGCCCGGGCCACCGCCGGAGCCGCCGGAGCCGTCATCCTCGACGGAGAGTTCGAGCATGGGACCGTCGAGGGTCTGGCGGCGCAGCAGCTCCACCGTGCAGCGCCCGGCCCCGCTGTGCCTTACGACGTTGGTGACGGCCTCGCGCAGCGCCCACGCGAGGGTCGACTCGCTCTCCTCGGGGACGCCGTCGAGGTCGGGTTCGGCGGGGAGCTGGGCCGTGACCCCGGCCGCGGTCAGGGCGACCTGGGCGCCCGCCAGTTCGGCGGCGAGGCGAGGGCGGCGGTAACCGGTGACGGCCTCGCGCACGTCCACCAGTGCCTGGCGGCTGACCTGCTCGATGTCGCTGACCTGCTGGGCGGCCTTGTCGGGATGGTCGGGCAGCATCCGGCCGGCGAGCTCGCTCTTCAGCGTGATCAGGGACAGGGAGTGACCGAGGAGGTCGTGCAGGTCACGGGCGAGACGCAGACGCTCCTCGTTCGCGGCCAGTTGGGCGACGGTCGCGCGGGCCTTGCGCAACTCCACGGTCGTCCGCACGAGTTGGCGAACGCCGGTCATGGAGTAGCCGACGAGCAGCACGACGAGGAACAGTCCCCAGGCCGAGTCCAGGTCGGTGCGCAGGCCCACCAGCATCAGCGAGAGGGTGGTCGCCGGAATCGCCCAGTATGCGGCCCGGAGCGGGAAGGTCACACCGCAGGCCACGGAGACGTACACGAACAGTCCGAGCCACGAGCCGCCGAGGCTCAGGGTCAAAACGACCGCGAGCAGCCAGAGCACGCCGACCAGGGCACAGACCAGCCGGCCGGGGAACGGGCGGCCCATGTTCCGGAAGACCAGCGCCAGATAGGTGCCTGTGAAGACCGTGAGGCCCGCCCAGCCCGCCGCGGTGGCCGAGCCGGTGTGGTGGCCGGCGGCCAGGTCGCGCACCGGTGAGCTGAGAAAGACCAGCCAGGGCACGATCCACACCAGCTTGCGTATGACCTCGGCCCGGTTGCGGGGCGGCCGGCCGATGCGCACCAGCCGCTCCGCACGCGCTTCCTCGTGGCCGCCCAGCTCGTCCGTCATCGCGCTCACGCCTTCAACGTGTCCTTCCGGTACAGCCAGGCCGCTCCGCCCGCGAACAGGGCGAAGGAGACGGCCAGGACGGCGATGTCCTGTGCGTGCGGAGCACGGCTCTGTTCGATGGCCTGCCCGAGGGCAGCGTACGCGTGCGTGGGCAGCCACTCGGCGATGTCCTGGAGCCACTGCGGGAAGGTCGTCGTCGGCATCCACAGGCCGCCCAGCATCGACAGTCCGAAGTAGGTGATCATCGTGATCGGGCGGACCGCGTCGCCGGTGGCGAGGTAGCCGATGGCCACGCCGAGCGCGGCGAAGACGAGGCTTCCGGCCCAGATCGCGCCGGTGAGCGCGAGCCACTGCCAGGCGTCCAGGCGTACGTCCTTCACGCTCGCGGCGACGACGAACACCACCACGATCGAGGGCAGGCTCACCACGGCCGCGCTCGCCGTCTTCGCGAGCACATAGCCGCGCCCCGGCAGCGGGGTCAGCCTCAACTGCCGTACCCAGCCGCCCTCGCGCTCCTTGGCGATGCGCTCGCTGTTGCCCATCAGGACGGCGGTCAGGGCGCCGAAGGAGGCCATCGAGACCATCATGTAGGTCGGCAGGGTCAGGCCCGTGCCGTCGACCTTCGACGTGCTGTCGGCGTTGCCCGCGATGAGCAGGAACAGCAGCGACGGGTACATCACGGAGAAGAACAGGAACTTGCGGTTGCGCAGGGCGCGGGTGAGTTCCAGCTTGATGAGGCTGTTCACTTCGACTTCGCCTCCTCGGCGGCGGTGATGGCGACGAAGGCCTGCTCCAGGCCGAGCCCGGCGACTTCGAGATTGCGGGGGTAGACGCCGAGGCCGTACAGGGCGTGGACGGTCGCGTCGGCGTCGGTGGACTGGATGCGGATCGTCTGGCCGCTGCCCGCGGCGGAGCCGCTTTTCGACACGGTGATGGAGGTGAGGAACGGCAGCTCCCGCAGGGGCGCCTCGTCGATCGTGCCCTCCAGGTCGAAGGCGATCCTGCGGGCGCCCGCCTTGGCCTTGATCTCGGCGGCCGTGCCGTCGGCCAGCAGGCGGCCCCGGTGCAGCACCAGCACCCGGTCGGCGATGGCGTCGGCCTCTTCGAGGTAGTGGGTGGCGAAGAGGACCGTACGGCCCTGGTCGGCCTGTTCGCGCATGGTGGCCCAGAAGGCCTGGCGGGTGGTGACGTCCATGCCGGTCGTGGGTTCGTCGAGGACGATCAGGTCGCTGTCGCCCGCGGTCGCGAGGGCGAAGCGGACGCGCTGGGCCTGGCCGCCGGAGAGCTTGTTGACCTTGCGGTCGGCTATCTGGGCGATGCCGGCGCGGGCGAGGACATCGTTCGCCTGGTACGGCTTGGGGTGCAGATCGCAGGCGAGCCGCACCAGTTCGGCGACCGTGACCTCGTCCATCAGCCCGCCGCTCTGCAGCATCGCGCCCACGCGTCCGGCGACGATCGCCTCACGCGGGGTGGTGCCGAAGAGCCGGACGCTGCCGCTGTCGGGCTGCTTGAGGCCGAGCAGCAGGTCGAGGGAGGTCGACTTGCCGGCGCCGTTGGGGCCGAGCAGCGCCACGGTCTCCCCCGGCCGCAGGGTCAGGGTCAGTCCGTCCACGGCGCGTACCTCGCCGTACGCCTTGCTCACCTGGTCGAACGCGACCACCGGGGCTGTCGTTGTCATACGGCCATGGTGGCCGCGCGGGTGCGGCCGCGGGCAGTGTCGGCCGTCCGGAGTGCCGCATGACAGATGTCATGTCGGGCGGCACTCCGGTGCGATTGTCGCGGGTCGGTCAGCTCGGGTTCGTGTCGATGACGCCGACGCGCTGGGCCGCCGTCTTGCCGCGCAGCGCCTTGCCCAGTGCGGAGGCCACGTCCTGCGGCAGGACGTCACGCTTCCCGCTCGCGCCGTTGATCTTCACGCCGTCGAAGGTGGCGCCGTACGCCTCTTTGAGCGCTTCGAGGTTGTACGTCTCCACGAGTTTGCCGTCGACCGCCTTGAAGCCGAGGATCTTCGGAAGCGACACGGAGCCGAACGGGATGCTGTGCTGCGCATCGGTCTGGATCGTGACGAGGCCGGACATCGCGGGCTCCGCGAACTCCTTCATCATCCGGTCGACCTCGGCGTTCGAGATGGACGGCTGCTTGGTGGTCGTCGGCAGCGTGACCGAGCCGGCGGTGCCGGTCTCCACCTGGGTGCGGTACGCGTCCTCGACCGCGGTGGTCGACTGGGCCACGTCGATGCCCTTGCCGGCCTTGCCGTAGACGGCGACGGCCTTGCCGTTGACGAACTTGATCGTGCCGTCGGTCGCCGAGCCGGCGCCGCCCGAGGCGTCCTCCAGGGCGGCCTGGAGCTTCTCCTCGTCGACCGGCATGACCGGGTCGACGACCCGGTGGTTGCCGAAGAGGGAGCCGATGACGGAGACCGGGTTGTAGTCGCTCTTCGCGGCCGCGGCGACCGTGGCCTGGTCGTCGAGCTGGAGCCCCGCCTGGTCCGGCTTGAGCGAGACGGTGTCGCCGCCGACCGACAGCTTCAGCGCCTCGTTGACGCGGTCGCCGAGGGCGTCGTCGAGCTTCTTGACGGCGTCGTCGCGGGTGCCGCCGCCGATGTCCACGCCGAGCACGGTGGTGCCCTTGGGCACGTCGGATCGGTTCATCAGGAGACCGGCGCCGTAGGCACCGACGCCGACGAGGACCACGGTGCCGCCGAGCAGGGCCAGCTTGCTGCGGCCCTTCTTTTTCTTCTTCTTCGACGCGGCGGCCGGAGCTTCCTGCGACCCGGTGTCGGGCAGTTTCGGGGGCGTACGGCCGTCGGTGCCCGGCCCGAAGGGGGCCTTCTGGGCGCCGGGCGGCACGACCGGGATACCGCTGGTGACGGTGTGCCCGGAGACGTTGTCGGGGTTGCCGAAGCCGGGGGCGCCCGGTTCGGGGGCCGGCTTCTGCGGGGTGAGGATCGCGGTGTCGTCGCTCAGACCGCCACCGGGGCCGAGGCCCGCGCCGGGGACGCCACCGGGGGTGGCGGCGCCGGGGCCGCCCGGGCGACCGAGGGTGCCGGGGCCGCCCTGGCCGGGCTGACCAGCCTGGCCGGCCTGACCGCCGGAGATGCCTGGGGCGCCGGGGCCGGCGATTCCGCCGGAGATTCCCGGGCCGCCGAGGGTGCCGGGAGCGCCCGGGGCACCGGGACCGCGTGTGCCGCCCGGGCCGCGGGAAGCGCCAGGGCCGCCGGGACCGCGTGCGCCACCCGGACCACCGGGTCCGCCTTGACCGCGTGCGCCACCCGGACCACCCGGGCCACCGGGTCCGCCCTGACCGCCGAAGCCGTCGGAACCGTTGAAGGACTCGCCGCCGAAGGACTCGGCCCCGGCGAAGGGGTCCGGTCCTGCGGGCGGCACGACCGGGCCGTCGCCGGTGACCGGGCCGCCGGTCGGTCCCGCGGGGCCCTGGGGTCCGCCCGGGCCGCCGGGGCCGTTCGGTCCGCCGAAACCACCGCCGTAGTCGATCTGGCCGCCCTGGCCGCCGTAGTCGATCTGGCCGTTCTGCCCGCCGGGGCCGCCGCCGGGACCACCCTGCGTGCCGAAGCCGCTCTGACCGTTCGGGCTGTCGTGACCGCCGGGGCCGCCGAACCCGCCGTGGCCGCTCAGGGCGTCCTGGCCGTTCTGGCCGCCGAATCCAGCCTGACCGTTCAGATCGTCATGGCTGCCCTGGCCGCCGTACCCGCCCTGGCCGTTCTCCCCGTTCGGGCCGCCGGAGCCGTTGCCGTTCGGCGCGAAGTACGGGAGGTCGTCGCGGCGGGGTTCGGTGCCGCGCGGGCCGGCGTTCAGGGCCTCGGTGACGTCGAAGGAGCCCGTGCCGCCGCCGTGGCCGGGAGCCACCGGGCCGCCGGTGGCGCCCGGGAGCCCGGCGCCGTTCGTCCCGCCGGAGCGGGAACCACCGGGCACACTCATGGAGCCGACCACACCACCGGGCCGACCGGTCCCGTGACGCGCACCGCCGGACCCGGCCGCGCCCGAGCCACCGTGCCGGGGACCGGACGCACCGGCACCCGGGCCCGCACCACCCGACGCACCGGCACCGGGCGCACCCGCACCCGAACCGCCCGGCAGACCCGCCCCGTTGGTGGCACCCTCGCCCGGACCGCCCTTGGCGGGGCCGGACTTGCGGGGCGCGAACCAGTCGCTCGCCTTCTCCTCGGCGGCGGGCGGCGCGGGATCGGCGGGCAGTTCGACGGTGCCCGTGGTCGAGGAGGGACTCGGCGCCGAGACCTGGGTCTCCTGGCCTCTGTCGCCGGAGTTCTCCGTCTCGCCGACGGGCTGACGCACGACGACCGGCGGAATGGGCCGCGATCCGGGGATGTTGATCCGGATCCGGGTCGTCAGCGTGGTCTCGGTCTTGCGTTCCTCCGGCCGCGCGGCCGAACGGCCCGCGTCCGGACCGCCGTCGGACACCTGGGGCGTCCCGTACGGCGGCGTGCCCGAGGGGTAGGCGGCTCCGCCGCGCCCGTTGGGCCCGGAGGACGGACTGTCAGTTTCACGACTCAAGGCAGGTTCTCCTGGTTGGCTCCACCGCCCGTTTCGACCTCAGTGCTTCGGGCGGCTCGGCGGCGCGCACCACCATACTGGCCACTTCTGGCCTGTATCCCACGACCGCTGAGGAAACCCACACGGGACTCGCACGCGCGCGATGCGGAGAAGTGGTACGTCACTTGCCAAGTCGGACGGGGTCGCCGCCCGGTTGCCGCCCTCCCCCAAGGGTGGCGCAGATCACAGCCACAGCCATGCCGCCGAGCAGGAAGAGATAGGAGCCGCTTCCTGCGGCGAAGACGAAGTCGCCTTCCGGACGGCTGGCGGTGAGAAAGATGACGGCGATCATCCAGCCGCCCGCGGGCGCGACGGCTCCGGCACGGCTGCCGGCGGCGCGCGCTCCGCCGAGCAGCAGTCCGGCCTCGCCGAGCAGTCCGAGCAGCAGTCCGCCCGGGAACCAGCCGCCCTGCACCAGTGCTCCGGCGAGCCCGACGACCGCGCCGAGCACGAAAAGACCGAGGTAGGCGGCGGCCCGTCCGGCGGAGGGGCGCTGCAGGGGCTGGGCCAGCATCGACGTACGGTCGCTCATGACGCGCCCTCGATCCCGGAGAACAGGTCGGTCTCCCTCGTCCCCCCGTGTTCCCCTCTCACCAATTGGTAGTACTCGGTGGTGAAGAGAGGTTGCGCGAGTTCGTTCGAGAGCGCGAAGTACGCCCCGGACACGTCGATCTGGGTCGCGTGCGCGGCCATCGCGGCGCTCTTGGCGGCGGCGTACGCCGTGCCGTCGATCTCCGTGGTGACGCGCTCGTCGTCCACCACACCCGGTACGTCGTCGAGGACGGCGGCCTTGGTGAAGGGCAGGCCGGGCAGGTCGTCGTGGAGCCGGGCGAAGGCCTGCTCGCCGACCGTGCGCGGTACGCGGTTCCAGTAGACCTTCTCGATCGTCCAGCCCGTCTCGGCGGCGAGCTCTACCGCGCGCATGGCGACCCGGTGGGCCTGGATGTGGTCGGGGTGGCCGTATCCGCCGTTCTCGTCGTAGGTGACGAGGACCTGGGGACGCACCTCAAGGATCACCCCGACGAGATGGAGGGCCGCCTCGTCGACGTCGGCCCGCCAGAAGCAGTGCGGGTTGTCGTTGTCGGCGGTGCCCAACATCCCGGAGTCCTGGTAACGGCCGCGGCCGCCGAGGAAACCGAAGTCCTCGACGCCCAGTCGCTCCATGGCCGCGGCCAGCTCGCGCTCACGCTCCTGAGCGAGGCCGGCGCCGGTCAGATGCCGGAGCTCCGGCGGGATGACCTCGCCACGCTCGCCGAGGGTGCAGGTGACCAGGGTCACCCGGGCGCCCTCGGCCGCGTACCTGGCCATGGTCGCGCCGTTGTTGATCGACTCGTCGTCCGGGTGCGCGTGCACCAGGAGCAGACGCCGAGCGGGCTGTTCCGTCATGGCCCCACCCTACGAGGAGCCACCGACAGTCCCGCGCGGCCGGGTCGTCGCAGTCGGGTCGTCGCAGTCGGGTCAGAACTTGATACTGCTGATCATGCCCGCGATGTTGGTCGTCAGCTCACTGATCGTCGGTGCGATCGAAGAGGCCGCGAGATAGAAGCCGAGCAGGATGCACACGACGGCATGCCCGCCCTTCAGTCCCGACTTCTTGACCAACAAGAAGACGATGATCGCCAGCAGCACCACCGCCGAAATCGAGAGTGCCACGGCGGCTCACCTCCAAAGATCCCAAGAGCGCGGGGGGGTCGGACCAGGGGGCAGATAAATCCATACAGCAGCCAGCGGATTCATACCCACTATGCGGTAGTGATCATAACTATCCGGGCCTGCGCATCCGTCGGCGCACGGCCGCACAAGGGGGCGCATGGCCAATATGGTCGGGGCATGACGACCGAGCCTGACTCCTTTCCCCGCCGGCACGCCCGTACCCAGCGCTTCACGCTCGGCGCGCCGCGCGCGTTCACCGTGGCGCCCGACGGATCGCGTGTCGTGTTCCTGCGCTCGAACTCCGGCACGGACCGGGCCCATTCACTGTGGGTGCTCGACACGGCGGACGGCGGGGAGCGCGTGGCGGCCGACCCACGCGCCCTCCTGGGCGGCGCCGAGGAGCACCTCTCGGCCGAGGAGCGGGCGCGCCGCGAACGCAGCCGCGAGGGCGGTGCCGGCATCGTCGGCCACGCCACCGACGCCGCCGTCGAGTTGGCCTCTTTCGCCTTGTCAGGACGGCTTTTCACGGCGGAGCTGCGCGTCGGCACGGCACGTGAACTGCCCGTCCCCGGACCGGTGATCGACCCGCGCCCGGCCCCCGACGGACGGCACATCGCGTACGTCGCCCAGGGCGCCCTGAGGGTCGTGGGCGCCGAGGGCGAGGGGGACCGGGCGCTCGCCGTCCCGGAGTCGGATCACGTCACCTACGGTCTGGCGGAGTTCATCGCGGCCGAGGAGATGGGCCGGTCACGGGGCTTCTGGTGGTCGCCGCAGTCGGACCGGCTACTGGTCGCGCGCGTGGACGACACGCCGGTGCGGCGCTGGTGGATCTCCGACCCCGCCCACCCGGAGCGTGAGCCACACCACGTCCCGTACCCGGCCGCGGGCACCTCCAACGCGGACGTACGGCTGTTCGTGCTGGCCCTGGACGGGGCCCGCACGGAGGTCTCCTGGGACCGGGGGCGCTATCCGTATCTGGCCCGTGTGCACTGGTCAGCGGCGGGCGCTCCGCTGCTGCTCGTACAGGCGCGCGACCAGCGCAGTCAGCTGTATCTCGCGGTGGACCCGGAGTCCGGAGCGACCCGGATGGTGCACGCGGACGAAGATCCAACTTGGCTGGATCTTTTCCCCGGGGTGCCCTGCTGGAGCCCTTCGGGACAGCTCGTGCGGATCGCCGACGAGGGCGGCGCGCGGGTGCTCGCGGTAGGTGAACGCCCGCTGACCGGACCGCAGTTGCACATCCGCGCGGTGCTCGACGTGACCGAGCACGACGTGCTGGTCTCGGCGTCGGCCGGTGCGGAGGCAGAGTCACCGGAGACCGGCGAGGTGCACGTCTACCGGGTGAACGAGCTCGGGGTGGAGCGGGTGTCGCAGGAGTCCGGCGTGCACTCGGCGGTGCGCGCCGGGGGCGTGACCGTGCTGGTGTCGGCGGCCCTCGACCGGCCGGGTGCCCGCGCGCGGGTACTGCGCGACGGCAAGGAGGCGGCGACTGTCACGTCGTACGCAGAAGATCCCGGTTTGACCCCGCGCGTGACACTCGCCGAGGGGGGCGCGCGAAAGATCCCGTGCGCCGTGCTTATGCCGCAGGACTACGCCGGTGACAGCCGCCTTCCGGTTTTGCTGGACCCGTACGGGGGTCCGCACGGGCAGCGGGTGGTCGCCGCGCACAACCCGCACCTGACCTCGCAGTGGTTCGCCGACCAGGGCTTCGCGGTGGTCGTGGCCGACGGCCGTGGCACCCCGGGCCGCTCCCCCGCCTGGGAGAAGGCGGTCCGCGACGACCTCGCGGCGGTCGTCCTCCAGGACCAGGTCGACGCGCTCCAGGCACTCGCCGTGGACTTCCCGCTGGACCTGTCCCGAGTGGCGATCCGCGGCTGGTCCTTCGGCGGCTATCTGGCGGCCCTCGCGGCACTGCGCCGCCCGGACGTCTTCCACGCGGCGGTGGTCGGCGCCCCGGTCACCGACCTCCGCCTGTACGACACCCACTACCAGGAGCGCTATCTCGGCCACCCGGACGAGCAGCCGGAGGTCTACCGCCGCAACTCGCTGGTCGACGACGAGGGTCTCGT
Source organism: Streptomyces sp. NPDC050759 (assembly GCF_044456945.1). Lineage (NCBI taxonomy): Bacteria > Bacillati > Actinomycetota > Actinomycetes > Kitasatosporales > Streptomycetaceae > Streptomyces > Streptomyces sp. NPDC050759. The sequence continues at coordinate 191,247 of NZ_JBITGI010000009.1, forward strand.
CGACGCGGCCGAGCCGCACCGCCCGATGATGATCATCCATGGCCTCGCGGACGACAACGTGGTGGTCGCCCACTCCCTGCGCCTGTCCTCGGCCCTGCTGGCCGCCGGCCGCCCGCACGAGGTGCTGCCGCTGTCCGGTGTGACCCACATGACCCCGCAGGAGACGGTCGCGGAGAACCTGCTGCGGCTTCAGCTGGACTTCCTTCGGCGCGCTCTCAAGTCGGGCTGAGCGGAAACTCTCCACGGAGCACCGCAACCATCAATTGAGGAACCACGACGAAGCACCAGCCAGGTCCGCGAGAGCGGCGCCGGTTCAGGCGCAGAGAACAGCAGCGGGCCGGGACGACATGGCGCGTCCCGGCCCGCTTACGGCACCCGCACGGCCGTACGTTGTAGAGAGTGACGCGTCCGTATATCGGAACCGGGTCGGTCAAGTTGCCTCCGTGTTACTCCGGTTCCTCGGGCGGGACGACCTGCTTCTCCTCCGCGAAGTGGCACGCCGAGTCGTGTGCCGCGGGCCCGCCCGCGAACCGGAACTCCGCCGGCACCGCCAGCGCCGGGACCTCCAGCGCGCAGCGCTCCTGGGCCTTCCAGCAGCGGGTGCGGAAGCGGCACCCGGACGGGATGTTCGTCGGGGACGGGACGTCACCCGTGAGGATGATCCGCTCCCGATGCTCGCGGGCCTCCGGGTCGGGCACCGGCACGGCGGACAGCAGTGCCTGGGTGTAGGGGTGCGTCGGATGGTCGTAGATCTCGGCGTCCCGGCCAATCTCGACGATCCGCCCGAGGTACATCACCCCGACCCGGTCCGAGATGTGCCGCACGATCGACAGGTCGTGCGCGATGAAGAGGTACGACAGCTCGAACTCGCTCTGGAGCCGGTCGAGGAGGTTGATCACCTGGGCCTGGACGGAGACGTCGAGGGCGGAGACCGGTTCGTCGGCGACGATGACCTCCGGGCGCAGGGCCAGTCCGCGCGCGATGCCGATGCGTTGGCGCTGACCGCCGGAGAACTGGTGCGGATAGCGGTTGATGTACTCGGGGTTGAGGCCCACGACGTCCAGCAGGTCCTGGACCTTCCTGCGCCGGTCTCCCTTGGGGGCCACCTCGGGGTGGATGTCGTACGGCTCCCCGATGATGTCGCCGACCGTCATACGGGGGTTGAGCGAGGTGTACGGGTCCTGGAAGACCATCTGGATGTTGCGGCGGACCGACCTGAGCGCCTTGCCGGAGAGCTTGGTGATGTCCTCGCCCTTGTACTTGATCGCCCCCGCGGTCGGCCGCTCGAGATGGACGAGCATCTTGGCGACGGTCGACTTGCCACAGCCGGACTCCCCGACGATGCCGAGGGTCTCTCCCTTGTTGAGCGTGAAGTCCACACCGTCCACGGCCTTGACGGCACCGACGTGTTTCTTGAACAGAATGCCCCGCGTCAAGGGATAGTGCTTGACCAGTCCACCCACTTCCAGGATCGGCTCAACCATTGAGGCACTCCGTCCAGAAGTGACAGGCACTCGTCCGCCCGTCGTCAACGTCGTACAGCGGCGGCACGTCGGTGCGGCACACGTCCCGGGCCATCGGGCAGCGGGGGTTGAACGCGCAACCCGAAGGGATGTTCATCAAGTTGGGCGGCAGTCCCTTGATCGCGTACAGCTCCTGACCCTTCTGATCAAGACGAGGGATGGAATCAAGCAGTCCGCGCGTGTAGGGGTGGGCGGGCGCCTTGTAGATGTCGTGGACGGGGGCCTGCTCGACGATCCGTCCGGCGTACATCACGGCGATCCGGTCGGCCACGTCCGCGACGACACCGAGGTCGTGGGTGATGAGGATGAGTCCCATGTCGTACTCGCGCCGGAGTTCGGCGAGCAGGTCCATCACCTGGGCCTGGACGGTGACGTCGAGCGCGGTCGTCGGTTCGTCGGCGATGATCAGCGCGGGTTCCAGGGCGAGTGCCATCGCGATCATGATGCGCTGGCGCATCCCGCCGGAGAACTGGTGCGGATAGTCCCTCACGCGCTCCTTGGCGGCCGGGATGCGCACCCGGTCCATCAGCTCGACGGCCCTGGCCCGGGCGTCCTTCTTCGACATCCCGCGGTGCACGACGAACATCTCGCCGAGCTGGTCTCCGACGCTCAGTACGGGATTCAGCGACGACAGCGCGTCCTGGAAGATCATCGCCATCTCGGCACCACGGACCTTGCGCCGCTCGTCCTCCTTCAGCTTCAGCAGGTCCTGCCCCTGGAAGACGATCTCGCCGCCGGTGATCCTCCCGGGAGGAATGTCGAGGATCCCCATGATCGCCTGCGCGGTCACCGACTTCCCGGACCCCGACTCCCCGAGCACGGCGAGGGTCTCGCCCGCGTCCACGCCGTAGTCGACCCCGTTGACCGCCTTGGCGACCCCGTCCCTGGTCCTGAACTCCACATGCAGATCACGCACTTCGAGCAGCACGGCGACTCACCTCGGCTTCGGGTCGGGGCGTCGCGGACGGCGCGCGCAGGAAGGGACGGGGGCGGGAGGGGCGTGGCGCGATGGACTACGACGACTTCGGCGGCCGAACCGCTCCGCCTCGGGTGCGGCGCCGGCGGGCAGGGCGACCTGGTGCGGGCGGAAGGAGCGCGGGGTGCGCCGTGCCGCGCTGCCGCTGCTCTCGCACACGCTCAGCACCACGTCCGCTCACCTCAGCTTCGGGTCGAGGGCGTCGCGGACCGCGTCGCCGAGCATGATGAAGGCGAGGACCGTGACCGCGAGGGCTCCGGCCGGCCAGAGGAGCATGTGGGGGGCGTTGCGGATGTAGGCGGAGGCCGCGGAGATGTCGATGCCCCAGCTGACCGTGGGGGGTTTGAGGCCCACGCCGAGGTACGACAGGGTCGCCTCCAGGGCGATGTAGGTGCCGAGCGCGATGGTCGCGACCACGATCACCGGGGCGACCGCGTTCGGAGCGATGTGGCGCAGCAGCAGGCGGGAGTTGGAGGCGCCGAGCGCTCTGGCCGCCTGTACGTAGTCGTTCTGTCTGGCGGTGATGACCGAGCCGCGCGCGATGCGGGAGATCTGCGGCCAGCCCAGCAGCACCATGAACCCGATGACCGGCCACACCGTGCTGCTCGTGACGACCGACAGGAGCACCAGGCCGCCGAGGACCACCGGGATCGCGAAGAAGATGTCCGTGGTGCGGGACAGGATGGAGTCCGAGAAGCCTCCGAAGAACCCGGCGAGGCCGCCGAGGACCGACCCGAGGATCGCGACGCCCAGCGTGGCGCAGACGCCCACCGTGACCGACGTACGGGCGCCGTACACCGTGCGCGTGTAGACGTCGCAGCCCTGGCCGTCGTAGCCGAAGGGATGACCCGGCTGGGAGCCCTCCTGGGCCTTGGCGAGGTCGCACTTGAGGGGGTTGCCCGAGGCGATCAGGGAGGGCCACAGGGAGATGACGACCAGGAAGATGATCACCAGGGCGGAGATGATGAAGACGGGGTTGCGGCGCAGGTCGCGCCAGGCGTCGGACCAGAGGGAGCGGGGTTTGTCCAGAGGGGTCGTGTCGTCGGGGCCCTTCTCCAGGGTGGTGGCCTCGCTCACCGCGAGATCCATCGCGCCGCCCGCTCCGGTCCCGGCGATGGCTCCCTGTTGTTCCTGGGGTTCAGGCATAGCGGATCCTGGGGTCGAGGACGGCGTACAGGAGGTCGACGAGCAGGTTGGCGACCAGGAAGACCAGGACGAGGACGGTGACGAAGCCGACCACGGTCTGGGTGTTCTGGCGCAGGATGCCCTGGTAGAGCTGGTAGCCGACGCCGTGGATGTTGAAGATGCGCTCGGTGACGATCGCACCGCCCATCAGGGCGCCGATGTCGGTGCCGATGAAGGTGACCACGGGGATGAGCGAGTTGCGGAGCAGATGCCTCACGATGACGCGCTGTCTCGGCAGCCCCTTGGCCACCGCCGTACGGACGTAGTCCGAGCGCCGGTTCTCCGCGATCGACGTGCGGGTCAGCCGGGTCACGTACGCCAGTGACACGGACGCGAGGACCAGGCCCGGCACGAGCAGCTCGCCGAAGCCGGCGTCCGTGGACACCGAGGGTTTGATCCAGCCCCACTCGACGCCGAGGAGCAGCTGGAGCAGCAGACCGGTGACGAAGGTGGGGATGGAGATCACGACGAGGGTGAGGAGGAGGACCGAGGTGTCGACGGGCCGGCCGCGCTTGAGTCCGGTGATCACACCCAGCGTGATGCCGACGACGATCTCGATGAGGATCGCCACGATCGTCAGCCGGATGGTCACGGGGAACGCCGTCGCCATCAGCTCGGTGACCTTCTGGCCGTTGAACGCGGTGCCGAAGTCACCGGTGAAGACGTGCCCCATGTAGGTCAGGTACTGCTGCCAGACCGGCTTGTCGAGGCCGAACTCCTTCTTGAGCTGGGCGGTCGTCGCCGCGTCGCACTGCTTGTCGCCGCACAGGCCCGCGATGGGGTCGCCCATCACGTTCACCATGAGGAAGATCAGCAGGGTCGACCCGATGAACACCGGGACCATCTGGAGCAGGCGGCGGACGACGTACCGTCCCATGGCGGGGTCAACCGACCTTGATCTCGTTGTAGACGGGGACGCTGAACGGGTTGAGCTTCACGTTCGAGAGCCGCTCCGAGTAGCCGGCGCTGCCGTTCTGGTACCAGAGCGGAATGGCGGCCATGTTGTCCCGTACGACCTTCTCGGCCTCCTGGAACTTCTCCACCGCCTTGGTGGTGTCGGTCTCGGCGTTGGCCTCGTTGACGAGCTTGTCGAAGTCCTTGTTGGACCACTTGCCGTCGTTGGAGGAGGCGTTGGTGTAGTAGAGCGGCTGGAGGAAGTTCTGGATGAGCGGGTAGTCCATCTGCCAGCCGGCCCGGAAGGGGCCGCTCAACTTCTTCGCGGTGATCTGGCTGCGGAAGTCGGCGAAGGTGCCGACGGGGTTGCCGACACAGGCCTTGTCGTTGTCGAGCGAGTTGTTGATGGAGTTGCAGACGGCGTCGACCCACTGCTTGTGGGAGCCGGTGTCCGCGTTGTATGTGATCTTGATCTGACCGCCGGGAAGTCCGCCACCCTCCTTGATGAGCTTCTTGGCCGCGTCGGGGTCGTAGTCGCAGGCGTCCCCGCACAGCCCGTCCTGGAAGCCGCCCTCCTTGCCGAGGACCGGGGAGGTCCAGTCGGTGGCGGGGGTGCGGGTCTTCTGGAAGATCGTCTCGGTGATCTGGTCGCGGTTGATCGCCCGGGAGAGGCCGGTGCGGACCTTCTCCATCCCGGCCGTGTTCCACCTCTTGTCGTAGTACGGGAAGGCGAGGGTCTGGATGATGCCGGCCGGGGTGTTGATGTAGCGGTCGCCGAGGTCGCTCTTGGCGTTCTTGAGCTGGGCGGCCGGGACGTCGTCGACCAGGTCGAGGTTGCCGGCCAGGAGGTCGGTGTAGGCGGTGTTGTTGTCGGTGTAGACCTTGAGGGTCACCCCGCCGTTCTGGGCCTTGTCCGGGCCGGGGTAGGCGTCCCACTTCTTCAGGGCCATCTGGGAGCCCTTGGTGTACGAGTCGATGGTGTACGGCCCGTTCCCGACGGGCTTCTGCAGCCAGGCCGCGTGGTCCTTGAAGAAGGCCTGCGGGAGCGGGGCGTAGGCGGGGTAGCCGAGGGTGTCGGGGAAGGTCGAGAACTTCTGGTTGAGCTTGACGGTGAAGGTCTGCTCGCCGGTGACCTTCAGTCCGGAGAGGGTGTCGGCGCTCTGCTTGCTGCCGTCCTCCGGGTGCGTCTTGTCGTATCCGTCGATGTAGCCGAAGAAGTAGGCGTTCTTCTGGTTGTTCTTGAGGGAGGCTGCGTAGTTCCAGGCGTCCACGAACGACTTGGCGGTGACCTTCTCGCCGTTGCTGAAGGTCCAGCCGCTCTTGACGGTGATCGTGAAGTTCTGCGAGTCGCTCGTGTCGATCTTCTCGGCGAGCATGTCCTCGGCCTTGCCGGTCTCCGGGTTGTACTTCTTCAGGCTCCGGAAGATCATGTCGAGGACCTTGCCGCCCTGCACCTCGTTGGTGTTGGCCGGCTCCAACGGGTTCTGCGGGTCGCCCCAGGAGGAGCTCAGCACGGCACCGCCGTCACTGCTGCCGCTGTCGCTGCCGCTGTCCCCACCGCAGGCCGTCCCCGCGAGGGCTACCGCCGCCGCGCATGCGGCCCATTTGGCGTGCGTGGCTCCACGCATGGAGTGCCTCCTCAAGACTGATCCGTTACCGGCCAATATCGAACCGAGAGGGGGGTTTCGCACGCCTGGGTAGGCCTTTGGGGGGTCGGTGCTGGTGGGTGGGGGGCCGACGGGTCGGGGGGAGTGAGTGCCGGTGAGCGGGGGGCCGACAGGTCGGGGGGTGGGTGTCGGGGCACCAGGCCGAGGTGCTGGTGGGTCAGGGGCCCAGGGCCAACAGGTCGGGGGTCAAGGGGCCGGGAGGTCAAGGGGCCGGGGCGCGAGCGTGCCAGGTGCTGCCGAGCCACGGTGCCCGCAGACCAAGGTGCCGGTGAGTCAGGGAGCCGCCAGTGGGTTGAGGCGCCACCAGACCCAGCCGCCCGTGAGCCACGGGGCCACCAGGCCAAGGCGCCGGTGAATCAGGCAGCCGCCAGCAGGTCGAGGCGCCACCAGATCCAACTGCCGGTGAGTCAGGGGGCTGTCAGGCCAGGAGCTCGGTGAGCCATCGTGCCGACAGAGCGGACCGCCAGCGGGTCGGGGCGCCGCCAGATCAGGGCCGGGGGTCAAAGGGCCGGGGCGCCGGCGTGCCGGGTGCCGCCGAGCCACGGTCCGCAGACCAAGCCGCCGGTGGGGCAGGAGGCCGCCAGGCCAAGGTGCTGGTGAGTCAGGGGGGTGTCAGGCCAGGTGGCGGTGGGCCACGGTGCCGACAGAGCGGACCGCCAGCGGAATCGAGGCGCCGCCAGACCTACTTGCCGGTGAGTCAGGGGGCTGTCAGGCCAAGGTGTCGTCAAGCCACGGTGGCGCAGGCCAGGCCGACGGTGGGTCGAGGCGACGGCAGGGCAGGTGGGCCTCCATCCCCCGGTCACCTCCACCGGCATCCTCTCGGCAGGCCGACAGGTCGGCAGGTCGGGGTGACACGGCGGCCGGGGCCGGAGGCAGATCGCCTCCGGCCCCGGCCGGGGTTTGTGCAGGGAGCGTCAGTCCTTGGCCGGCGTCTCGTCGGTCGGGTCCGTCACGTCCTCCAGCGCCTTCAGCGCCGGGTCCATGATCACGTCCTCGTCACGGGCCTCCGTGGTCGGGTCCTCCGGGAAGTGGCAGGCCGTCAGGTGGCCGACCTTGTTGCCGGAGATCTGGACCAGCGGGGGCTCGTCCGTGGCGCACTTGTCCTGCGCCTTCCAGCACCGGGTGCGGAAGCGGCAGCCGGACGGCGGCAGGATCGGCGAGGGGACGTCGCCGGACAGGCGGATCCGCTCGCGGCTCGCACCCGTGCCGTCGATGTCGACCTCCGGCACCGCGGAGAGCAGGGCGTGGGTGTACGGGTGCCGGGGCCGGTTGTAGATCGACTCCCGGTCGCCGACCTCGACGATCTTGCCGAGGTACATGACCGCGACGCGCTGCGAGAAGTGCCGTACGACGGCCAGGTCGTGGGCGATGAACAGGAAGGCGATGCCCAGCTCGTCCTGGACCTTCTTGAGCAGGTTGACGACCTGCGCCTGGATCGACACGTCCAGCGCGGAGACCGGCTCGTCCGCCACGATCAGCTTGGGCTGGAGGGCCAGCGCGCGGGCCACGCCGATGCGCTGACGCTGACCGCCGGAGAACTCGTGCGGGAAGCGGTTGTAGTGCTCGGGGTTGAGGCCGACCAGCTCGAGGAGCTCCCGGACCCTCGTCTCCCGGCCGCCCTCCGGCTCGATCCCGTTGACCTCCATCGGCGACTTGATGATGGAGCCGACGGTCTGCCGCGGGTTCAGCGAGGAGTACGGGTCCTGGAAGATCATCTGGATCTCGGACCGCACCGGCGCCAGCTGACGGCGCGAGGCGTGCGTGATGTCCTGACCGGAGTAGGTGATCTTGCCGGCCGTCGGCTCCAGGAGCCGCGTGATCAGCCGGCCCGTCGTCGACTTGCCGCAGCCGGACTCGCCGACCAGGCCGACGCTCTCGCCGACACCGACCGTCAGGTCGACCCCGTCGACGGCCTGAACGGCGCCGACCTTGCGTTTGATCGGGAAGCCGCCGTAGATCGGGAAGTGCTTGGTCAGGCCCTCGACCTTGAGGAGTTCCTCGGTCGAGGTACCGGTGGAACCCTGCTGGGCGGGGAGGGTGAGGTTGTCGCTCATGTCTCGGATCTCCCTAGCGCAGCCGGGGCTGGATCTTGTCGATGAAGATGGTCTGCTTCTGCTCGGCCGTCAGGTGGCACGCGGAGGCGCGCCCCTCGCCCAGCGGCGGGCGGGAGTCGGTGCACAGCGTGCCCGGCACCTCGTCCTTGAAGGCGCACCGCGGGTGGAACGGGCAGCCGGAGGGCGGGTTGAGCAGCGAGGGCGGCGAGCCGGGGATCGGCTCCAGCGCCTCGTTGATGTCGCCGTCCAGGCGGGGCATCGAGCTCAGCAGGCCCCAGGTGTAGGGGTGCTTGGGCGCGCCCAGGACCTCCCGGACGGAGCCGCGCTCCACGGCCCGGCCCGCGTACATCACCAGCAGGTCGTCGGCCATGTTCGAGATGACGCCGAGGTCGTGCGTGATGAAGATGATCGCGGAGCCGAACTCCTGCTGGAGGTCCTTGAGCAGGTCCAGGATCTGGGCCTGCACGGTGACGTCCAGCGCGGTGGTCGGCTCGTCGGCGATCAGCAGGTCGGGGTCGCACATCAGCGCCATGGCGATCATCGCGCGCTGGCGCATACCGCCGGAGAACTGGTGCGGGTAGTCGTCGTAGCGCTGCTTGGGCTGCGGGATGCCGACCTTCTCCAGCAACTGGACGGCACGGTCCCTGGCCTCCTTCTTGGAGGCGCCCCGGTGCTTCATGAACGGCTCGGCCAGCTGCCGGCCCACCGTGTAGAACGGCGACAGGGCGGTCAGCGGGTCCTGGAAGATCATCGCCATCTTGTTGCCGCGAAGCTGCTCCAGCTCACGCTCGGTGGCGGTGACGAGTTCCTTGCCGTCGAGGACGATCTCGCCGTCGACGGAGCTGGAGCGCGGGTTGTGCAGGCCCAGGATGGTCAGGTTGGTGACGGACTTGCCGGAGCCGGACTCGCCGACGATGCCCAGGGTCTTGCCGCGCTCGACGTCGAAGGACAAGCCGTCGACGGCCTTGACGATGCCGTCCTCCGTGGAGAACTGCACCTTCAGATCGCGCACTGAGAGGAAGCTGTCCGAGCCGGAAGGGGCCGGGGCGTCCTCGGTCTTGGTCAGTGTGGTCACGGTGGTTCGTTCTTCCTAGGAGAGCCGGACGCGCGGGTCGATGTAGGCGTACGCGATGTCGGTGAGGATGTTGACGATCAGGATGAAGAAGGCACCGAACAGCATGACGCCCATGGTGAGCGGCAGGTCCTTGTGGACCGCGCCGTCCACGGCGAGACGGCCGATCCCCTGGAGCGAGAAGGTCAGCTCGGTGACCACGGCGCCGCCGAGCATCGAGCTGATGTCGATGCCGAGGACGGTGACGATCGGGATCATCGAACCGCGCCAGGCGTAGCGGAAGAAGACGTACTTGTTCGACATGCCCTTGGCGCGGGCGGTACGGACGTGCTCCTCCGCGAGCTGCTCGATCATCGAGGAGCGGGCCATACGCGTGTACTGCGCGGTGAAGATGGTGGCCATCACCAGCGTGGGCAGCAGCATGCCGGTGAACCACCGCCAGGGGTCCTCGCTGATCGGGTGGTAGGCGGGGTTGTCCATCCAGCCCGTGCTGTAGACGAAGATCAGCAGGACGATGGGGCCGAGCACGTAGATCTGGAACGAGCTGAGCACCATGGACACACCGGTGGCGACCTTGTCGATCAGGGTGCCGCGCTTGTAGGCGGCGATCATGCCGGCGCCGACACCGACGATGATGAAGACAACCGCACCGCCCGCGGTGAGCGTGAGGGTCGTCGGGAAGCGGTCCATGATCGTCGACCAGACCATGTCGCCCGAGTAGAACGACTGACCGAGGCAGGGCGCGCTGCAGTGCCCGGTCGGGTAGTCGCGGCCCATCACGATTCCGGACATGAAGTCCCAGAACTGCTGGTGGATCGGCAGGTTGAGGCCGAGCGCCTGGCGGATGTCCTCCAGTCTCGCGGGGGAGCAGTCCTTGCCACAGGCCAGGGAGGCGTAGTCGGAGGGCGCGGCGACGAACAGGAAGAACGTGGCGGCGCCGATGAGGAACAGGGTGACCAGGGCACCGACCGTGCGCCGGATGATGAACTGAAACATGGCGGGAGGGCTGCTCTCTGCGGAGACGGTGGGAGGTTTCACGGAGGTGCGGGGGTGCGCTCCGCCTGGTGCGCACCCCCGCGATCAGCCGTAGAGAGTTACGACTTCACGTAGAGGCGGGTGATGTCGATGAGGCTGGACACCGAGCCGTAGCGGGCACCACCGATGTTCGAGCCGGAGAGCTGGAACTGCTTGGTGTACCAGAGCGGGGCGGCCGGGATGATCTTCTCCAGCAGGTAGTGGTGGGCTTCCTTCCAGGTCGCGGCAGCCTTGGTCGGGTCCTCGGAGAGCGCCTTCTTGATGAGGGCGTCGACCTTGGGGTCCTTGACGTGCGAGTAGTTCGGCGAACCGTCGGCGACCTGGGTGCCGTCGTAGACGGGCGTGACCACCGTGCCGGGCGACGGCCAGTCCTGGCCCCAGCCCGAGATGTACATGTCGTACGGGTTGTCGAGCTTGCCGATCTGCTCGTAGTAGCTCGCGGAGTCGACTTCCTTGGACACCACGTTGAAGCCGACCTTGGTCAGGGCGTCCTCGATGGCGACCTTGCGCTTCTGGCCCTGCTCGCTGTTGGAGTAGGCGAAGACGACCTTCTTCTCGGCCGCCGGAACGCCCTTGAGGATCTCCTTGGCCTTGGCGAGGTTGCCCTGCGGCGCCTTCAGACGGCCGTACGGGTCGTAGTTCGCCTCGTAGCCCGGCAGGGTCGGGGCGAAGTAGTTCGGGGCCACGTCGCCGCCGTAAGCACCACCCTCACCGGCGATGAGCGACTTGGAGTTGACCGCGTACGTGATGGCCTGGCGGACCTTGATGTCCTTGACCCGGTCCAGGTTGAACGACAGCTGCATGACGTAGGGCTGGTAACCCTTGACCGTGCGCTTGCTGACCGCCGCGTTGCCGATGACGTCCTGGATCTGCGTGGCCTCGACGCCGCCGGTGAGCTGGATGGCGTTCTTGTCCTCACCCTGGTCGGCGATCAGACGCTTGGTCTGGGTCGACTCGGTGACACCGAACTGGATGTCGAAGGTGTCCGCGTACTGGTGACGCACGGAGTCGGTCTTCGGGTCCCAGTTGGTGTTCTTCTGGAGGACGAGTTCCTTGCCGACCTTGTTCGAGGCGATCTTGTACGGACCGGTGGCGACCGGAGCCTTGTCGTACGCCTCCTTGGTGTCCGTCTTCTCCGGGACGATGGCGTAGCCGGCCATGGCGAGGGTCTGCGGCAGGTCCGGACGCGCGGTGTCGAAGTGGAAGACGACGGTCTTGTCGTCCGGGGTGTCCAGGACCGAGGCCGGCAGGTGCTTCTTGCCGAAGCCGCCGTCCGGGAGCGCCTTGCGGTAGTCCGCGCCGCTCAGCCAGGTCTGCAGGTAGGTCGGGCCGTCGAAGATGAACTTCGCGTACTGGCGCTCGACGGTGTGGCGGACGTCGGCGGACGTGATGGCGTTGCCGTTGGCGTCCTTGATGCCGTCCTTCAGCTTGAAGGTCCAGGTCTTGCCGCCGTCGGAGGACTGGCCGGAGTCGGTGGCGAGGTCACCGACGACCGAGACGCCGCCCTTGCCGTCCTCCTTGAACTGCGTCAGGCGACGGAAGAGCAGGTTGGCGACCTGGCCGGCGTCGGAGACGTAGATCTGGCCCGGGTCCAGGTGCGAGAGGCCCGCCTCCTGGTACACGTTGATCGTGCCACCGGGCTTGGCGCCGGCCACGTCCTCGGCAGGACCCGTCGAACCCGCGGCGTCGGCGTAGGTGACCGCCTTCGACTGGACCGATGCCTCCTTCTGGTCCTTCTTCGAGTCGGTGCCGGAGTCGCCGCCCTCGTTCTTGGAGCAGGCCGTGAGAGCCAGCGAACCGGCTGCAAGGGCGACGATGACGGCGCGCGCTCTGCGCGAGCTGATGGGCTTCATGTGGCGAATACCTACCTGTCGGTTGTTATCCATGAGTACTGCCTGACGCGGCTGGTAGGCCGACGCGGGGGCGGCAGCCACCCCCCACCAATGGACGAGTTACCGCCCGGACTTGGGGTCGAAAGCGTCCCGGACCGAGTCTCCGAGGAGGTTGAAGGCCAGAACGAAGATCACCAGCGCCAGGCCGGGGAAGAAGAGGAACGCCGGGTCCTGCTCGGTGTAGTTGGCAGCGGCGGCGAACAGTCGTCCCCAGTCCGGGGTCGGCTCGACGAAACCGACTCCGGCGAAGGAAAGGAAGGCGATGGTGAGGATGGTGCTGGGCAGCGAGTACGTGAACTGCACCAGGATCGGCGTCACCACGTTCGGCAGGATCTCCTTGCGGACGATCCGCCAGGGGGAGGCGCCGGAGACCTTGGCGGCCTCGACGAACTCCCTCTCACGCAGGGACAGCACGGTGGAGCGGACCAGACGCGCCATACCCATCCAGCCCAGCAGCCACAGCACGATCAACATCGCCAGTGCGCGGAAGTACGTGGGGGTCTCCTCCCGCGGGTCGACGAAGAACGCGGTGACCACGGGCATGAAGGCGATGAAGAACAGCTGCTGGGGGAAGGACAGGAAGAAGTCGGTGACCCGGCCGATCCAGTAGTCGGTGCGACCACCGAAGTATCCGCCGATCAGACCGATGATCACGCCGGTGACCATCAGCAGGACCGTCACCCCGAGGGCCATGAACAGCGATGTCCGCATGCCGTACACGAGCATGGCGAACAGATCACGGCCGTACTGCGGCTCCACACCGAACCAGTGGTCGCCGGAGACGCCGCCGAAGTAGCCCAGGGGCAGCCCGAACTGGTCCAGGACCGGCTTGTCGGCGTAGGTCGGGTCCTGCCCGTACAGCGTGTACGGGTCGGTCCCGCTCAGCTTGACCAGCAGCGGCGCGAGCAGCGAGATCACGAAGTACAAAATCACTACCACGGCGCAGATGACACCGGTACGGTCACGCTTGAAGCGCTGCCACATCAACTGGCCGGGAGAACGACCCTCGAGCTTCTGCTCGCCCTTGACAGGCTCGGCGTCCGTCTCGAGCTCGGGGTCCAAGGCGACTGGACTGGTCATGTGTGTACGTCCCCCGGGGGGTTGGAGAGTTGAGCGCAGCACAGATACCGGCAGGTTCTGTGGTTTGGGGGAACTTTCGCCAAAGTGTTCAACGCGCGTCAAGGGCGGAAGGCATAGGGATCTCCCTACCGACGATATTTTGAGGAAAAATTGCAAAGATTGACACCTGCGCGCGCTTGACACGTGAGATGACAGACCGTCAAAACGGACATATCGCAACGGATTTCAGTTCACATGTCCGAAACACCTGGGCGGATTACCGATATCCGGACGGTCACTCATAGGTCACGGACAGGTATCGGCAGACACGCCTGAGGCCCGGTTCCCCGCGTGTCGGAGAACCGGGCTGCCGACAGTCGCCGGCGGTGGGATCAGCCGTGCTTGGCGCGGCTCGCGGCGCGGGCGCGCTCGCGGGCGTCCAGGTTGACCTTGCGGATGCGGACCGCTTCCGGAGTCACCTCGACGCACTCGTCGTCGCGGCAGAACTCCAGGGACTGCTCCAGGGAGAGCTTGCGCGGCGGGACGATCGCCTCGAACGAGTCGGCCGAGGCCGACCGCATGTTCGTGAGCTTCTTCTCCTTGGTGATGTTCACGTCCATGTCGTCGGAGCGCGAGTTCTCGCCGACGATCATGCCCTCGTACACCTCGGTGCCCGGGTCGGTGAACAGCACACCGCGCTCCTGAAGGTTCGTCATCGCGAAGGCGGTGACGGCACCGGCGCGGTCGGCGACCAACGAGCCGTTGTTACGGGTCGTCAGGGTGCCGAACCACGGCTCGTGGCCCTCGTGGATGGAGTGGGCGATGCCCGTGCCACGGGTGCCGGTCAGGAACTCCGTACGGAAGCCGATCAGGCCGCGTGACGGCACGACGAACTCCATACGGACCCAACCGGAGCCGTGGTTCGACATGTTGTCCATACGGCCCTTGCGGACGCCCATGAGCTGCGTGACCGCGCCCATGTGCTCCTCGGGGACGTCGATCGTCATGCGCTCGACGGGCTCGTACACCTTGCCGTCGACGATCTTGGTGACGACCTGCGGCTTGCCGATCGTCAGCTCGAAGCCCTCACGGCGCATCTGCTCGACCAGGATGGCCAGCGCGAGCTCCCCACGGCCCTGGACCTCCCAGGCGTCCGGGCGCTCGGTGTCGAGCACACGGAGGGAGACGTTACCGATGAGCTCGCGGTCGAGGCGGTCCTTGACCTGACGGGCGGTCACCTTGCGGTCCTTCACCGCGGCCTTGGCCGAGGCGCCCTTGCCGGTGCCGCCCCGGCCGACCAGCGGCGAGGTGTTCGTACCGATGGTCATGGAGATCGCCGGTTCGTCGACCGTGATCAGCGGCAGCGGGATCGGGTTCTCCGGGTCCGCGAGAGTCTCACCGATCATGATGTCCGGGATACCGGCGACGGCACAGATGTCACCGGGGCCGGCCATCTCGGCGGGCTTGCGGGTGAGTGCCTCGGTCATCAGCAGCTCGGTGATGCGGACGTTGGACATCGTGCCGTCGCGCTTGATCCAGGTGACGGTCTGGCCCTTGCGCAGCTCGCCCTGCTCGACGCGCAGGAGCGCGATACGGCCGAGGAAGTTGTCGGCGTCCAGGTTGGTGACGTGCGCCTGGAGCGGGGCCTCCTCGTCGTACTCGGGAGCCGGGACGTGCGAGAGGATCGTGGAGAAGAACGGCTCCAGGCTGTCGCTGTCGGCCGGGACGGTGCCGTCCTCCGGCTTGGTCAGCGAGGCGACACCGTCACGTGCACACGCGTAGACGATGGGGAACTCGATCTGCTCCTCGTCCGCGTCCAGGTCCAGGAAGAGGTCGTACGTCTCGTTGACGACCTCGTCGATCCTGGAGTCCGGGCGGTCGGTCTTGTTGATGCACAGGATGACCGGCAGGCGCTGCTGAAGCGCCTTGCGCAGCACGAAGCGGGTCTGCGGCAGCGGCCCCTCGGAGGCGTCGACCAGCAGGACCACCGCGTCCACCATCGACAGACCGCGCTCGACCTCGCCACCGAAGTCGGCGTGGCCGGGGGTGTCGATGATGTTGATGGTGATGACGTCGCCGCCATCCTTCGGGTGGTACTTCACGGCCGTGTTCTTGGCCAGGATCGTGATGCCCTTCTCACGCTCCAGGTCGTTCGAGTCCATCATGCGGTCGTCGAGCGACTCGGCGGCGTGCGCGGCGAAGGCGCCGGCCTGCTTCAGCATGGCGTCGACAAGAGTCGTCTTGCCGTGGTCGACGTGGGCGACGATGGCGACATTGCGGATGTCGTGGCGCGTGGCCATATTGCGGCGTACTCCCAAGTGGTGAGAAGGCCCTGCTACGAACGTCCGTGTGACGCGGGCCTGCCGGGCTTGACACGCCACGGCCTCACCCCATCGTACGTTGCCTCCCGGGCGGGGGCTTGCCGGGCTCAGTCCCCGGACGGCCGGGCCGAGGCTTTCACGCCCTTCTTCAGGAAGCCCAGGTCCTCGTAGACGGGCGTCTGGAATCCGAAGGCACCGGCGTTGACCACGTCCTTCTTCGCGGCGGTCAGCTGGGGCCGCTGATACAGCGGGATGGACCCGGCGGCGGCCCAGATCCGGGAATCCGCCTTGCGGATCAGGCTGCGGCTCCTGCCCTCGTCGAGCGTGGCGACGGCCTGGTCGAAGAGCTGGTCCACCTGGTCGGTGCCGACCCGCGTGTAGTTCTGCTCGACGTTCAGCGAGCCGTCCGCGGCGGGCACCGGCTTCGCGAAGATCGGGCGGGCGTCGGTGGCGGGGAACGCGGACGCGGGCCAGGAGTACAACGCGAGGTCGTACTGCCCGGACGCGACGTGGTCCTTGAAGTAGCTCTCATCGGAGACCTTGGAGATCTCCGTCCGGATACCGACCTTCTCCAGCATCGAGGAGATCCGCCCGGCCACCGTCCGCAGCGTCCCGGACCCGGGCCCCGACGGCAGCACGAACCGCAGGGTGAGCGCCTTGCCCTTCTTGGCCAGCACCTTCGTCGCCCGGTCCGCCGGAGCCGCCGTGCCCTTGGGGGCGTAGGCCCCGGGAGCGCCGCCCTGCCTCAGCTTGTTCGCGTACCGCTTGCCGTCCTGAGCGAGATGCCGCGGACCGTCCGCGCCGGTGTGGCGGTCCTTGGGATCCTTGTCGTCGCCCTTGTCGTCCTCGCCGACGACGTACGTCCCGTCGTCCTCCTTCTTGGACTTCTCGGACTTCTCGGACTTCTCGGAGTCCCGCCCGGACTTCTTGCTCTCGCCCCCCGCGGCCTTCTCGCCCTTCTTCTTCTCCTTCTCGATCTTCCCGCCGGCCACCCACCCGGCGTCCGCGAGGAGCGCCTGGGCCTCCTCGGTGTCCTGGCCGCCGAGCGCGCCGCTGTTGTCGGCGTAGGCGTCCTGGCCGGAGAGCGCGAGGTGGCTGCCGACGGGCACGGCGGGCAGTCCGAGCGGGGAGAGGACGACGCGGGCCAGCGCCTTGCGGTCGATGGCGCGGGCCACGGCCCGGCGGACCCGTTCGTCGGCGAGCGGGCCGGAGGCGCCGTTGAGGGCGAGCTGGGTGTAGGCGGGCTCCAGGGACCGGCGGACCTCGAAGCCCTTGAGGGCCACCTGCTCCCGCTGGTAGGCGGCGAGCGCCCTGCGCTCCTTCTGTCGGGCGCTGAGCTCCTCGTCGGCGGCCTCCTCGTCGTCGCCGTGGGCGACGGCCCAGGAGCGCAGCGCGTCGGCGGCGCTCAGGTTGCCGCCGGAGCCGTGCGCGGGGAGTCTGCCCGGGCCCGCGAGCGGGCTGCTGCCGGGCTTGGCTCCCGCGCGGGCGGCGAGGCCGATGCGGCCGAGGGCCTCGGAGTCGACATCGGCGAGCTCGATCTGGCCGGCGGCCAGTGCGGTGGCCCGCTTGTCGCGCGGCACGGCGCGCAGCACGATCCGGTCCAGCTTGGCCGGGTGGCCCCACCAGCGCGCGCTGCGGGTGAGGATGACCTCGTCACCCTTGCGGTCGACCTTCTTCAGGGTGAAGGGACCGGCGGTGACCTTGAGTTTCTTGCGGGCGGAGTCGTTGAAGGAGTCCGGGGTGCCCATGACGTCCTTCGGGTACAGCGGTGAGAACAGCGAGCGCCAGTCGGCGTACGGCCGTGCGAAGGTGACCCGGACCTCCAGGTCGTTGGCCCCGCGTTCGATCTTCTCGATGCGGTCGTAGCCGGCGTTGCGGGCGGTCCAGTACGCGGAGTCCTTGCCGGACAGGGCACGCCACTGGGCGGCGAAGTCGGCGGCGCCGATCTCCCGGCCGTCACTCCACACGGCCTGCTGGTTCAGCTTGTACAGCACGACCTGCTTGGGCTCGGTGTCGACGACCTTCGCCGACTCCAGGTAGTCGGGGTGGACCTGCGGCCGCCCGTTCGCGTCGAGCCGGTACATCGAGGGCAGGACCGCCTGGGCGACGGTGGTGGTGGTCGCGTCGGCGTCCGCCTGGAAGGTGTTCAGGGTCTCCGGGACGGCGTCCACGGCCCAGTGCAGGGTGCCGCCGTCGGCGACCCGGTCGCGGGCGGCGGGCGCGATGTCCTGCTCCGCGAGCGGCTTGCTCGATGTGTCCTCGGAACTGCACCCGGAGAGCGCGGTCACCGCGAGCGCGCCCGCGGTGAGGAAGACGACCGAGCGCGTGACCGCGCGCAGGGCGACGCCGTTGTGGGACATCTCTGCTTACCTCCGGGAGCCGCGGGCGTTATGATCACTTTTGGCGGTATATGGAGCTGATCACATGTATGCGGCCACTGAAGAGGAAAGGGTTCGGCAGCGGACGGCGACACGGCGCAAACGACCGGGAAGCCCACCCGTGCGGCGCAATCGACGGCGCACGAGGGGCGCGCACGGAGGCACACGATCCGCCAATCCGTGCACGTCCCTTCACACCGGATGGTGTGACGCGCAACACTCGCAGGCGCATGACCGTTCCCGTCCAGGGCATCCCCGCCCACGGAAGTGAGGTCACGTCATGTCCGTGAACGACGAACTGGCAGCGGCGCAGCGCTCGCTCGACGAGGTGCTCAGGTACGTCAAGCGCCTGGAGCAGCAGCTGGGCAGCAGCGGTCTGGAGATGCGCCGTGTGCGGATCGACGCCGACCGGCTGCGCGAGAGCCTCGCGCTGCTGAAGGAGACCGACCCGGCGCTCGCCAAGGCGCGCCGCCCGGATCTCGTCTCCATCTCCGACACCCCGTACGACAACACCCTGTGGACGGACTCGGACGACGAGGGACTCGGCGCCCGCGACCGCCGAGCCCCCTGAACCCGACCGGAGTCAAGAGTTGGCCACTGGTACGGAACCACCCGACACCGAATCCCATAGCGCCCGCGGCGGCGTTGGCACCGGTACGCGCGCCGCGATCGACGCCCCGCACCTGCGCACCGACCGCTGGTGGCTGGCACCGGCGGCCACCGCCGCCGGGCTGCTCGCCTTCATCGTGTACTCGACCTGGCGGGCCTTCGCCGACACGGACTACTACGCGGCCCCGTACGTCTCGCCGTTCTACTCCCCCTGTCTCGCCGAGCGCTGCGAACCCATGCGGCACGGGCCCAACTGGGAGATCTTCGGCGGCTGGTGGGGCATCTCCCCCGCGATCATCATCCTGATCTTCCCGCTCGGCTTCCGCCTGACCTGCTACTACTACCGCAAGGCCTACTACCGGGGCTTCTGGGCGTCCCCACCGGCCTGCGCGGTGGCCGAGCCGCACAAGAAGTACACCGGTGAGACCCGCTTCCCGCTGATCCTGCAGAACATCCACCGGTACTTCTTCTACGCCGCGATCGTGGTCGCCGGGATCCTGACCTACGACACCGTGCTCGCGTTCCGCGACGAGCACTACGCGTGGGGCCACATGGGCCTCGGCACCCTCGTCTTCCTGATCAACATCGTGCTGATCTGGGCGTACACGATCTCGTGCCACTCCTGCCGGCACATCGTCGGCGGCAAGCTGCGGCACTTCTCCAAGCATCCCGTGCGGTACAAGGCCTGGCAGTTCGTGGGCAAGCTGAACGCCCGGCACATGCAGCTGGCCTGGGCCTCGCTGGTGAGCGTGGCGCTGGCCGATTTCTACGTCTTCCTGGTCGCCTCCGGCGCTTTCGATGATCCGAGGTTTTTCTGATGTCCGTGGTCGACCGGCAGGAATGGGACGTCGTCGTGGTCGGCGCCGGAGGGGCCGGTCTCCGCGCCGCCATCGAGGCCCGAGAGCGCGGTGCCCGTACGGCCGTGATCTGCAAGTCGCTGTTCGGCAAGGCGCACACGGTGATGGCCGAGGGCGGCATCGCGGCCAGCATGGGCAACGCCAACGCGAACGACAACTGGCAGGTCCACTTCCGCGACACCATGCGCGGCGGGAAGTTCCTCAACCAGTGGCGGATGGCCGAACTGCACGCCCAGGAGGCCCCGGACCGGGTCTGGGAGCTGGAGACCTGGGGCGCCCTGTTCGACCGTACGAAGGACGGCCGGATCTCGCAGCGCAACTTCGGCGGCCATGAGTACCCGCGCCTCGCCCACGTCGGCGACCGCACGGGCCTCGAACTGATCCGCACGCTCCAGCAGAAGATCGTCTCGCTCCAGCAGGAGGACCACAAGGAGACCGGCGACTACGAGTCCCGCCTGAAGGTCTACCAGGAGTGCACGGTCACGAGGGTCCTCAAGGACGGTTCCCGTGTCTCCGGGGTCTTCGCCTACGACCGCGAGACCGGCCGTTTCTTCGTCCTCGGGGCCCCGGCCGTCGTGATCGCGACCGGTGGCATCGGCAAGTCCTTCAAGGTGACGTCGAACTCGTGGGAGTACACCGGAGACGGTCACGCGCTGGCCCTGCTCGCCGGCGCACCCCTGCTGAACATGGAGTTCGTGCAGTTCCACCCGACCGGCATGATCTGGCCGCCGTCGGTCAAGGGCCTCCTCGTCACCGAGTCGGTGCGCGGCGACGGCGGAGTGCTCAGGAACGCCGACGGCAAGCGGTTCATGTTCGACTACGTCCCGGACGTCTTCAAGGAGAAGTACGCCGAGTCGGAGGAGGAGGGCGACCGCTGGTACGAGGACCCGGACAACAACCGGCGCCCGCCCGAGCTGCTCCCGCGTGACGAGGTGGCCCGCGCGATCAACTCCGAGGTGAAGGCCGGCCGGGGCTCCCCGCACGGCGGCGTCTTCCTGGACGTCTCGACCCGGATGCCCGCCGAGGTCATCCGGCGCCGGCTGCCGTCCATGTACCACCAGTTCAAGGAGCTGGCCGACGTCGACATCACGGCCGAGCCGATGGAGGTCGGGCCGACCTGTCACTACGTGATGGGCGGTATCGCGGTCGAGTCGGACACGGCGGCGGCGCGCGGGGTGCCGGGGCTGTTCGCGGCCGGTGAGGTGGCCGGCGGTATGCACGGCTCGAACCGGCTCGGCGGCAACTCCCTCTCCGACCTGCTGGTCTTCGGACGCCGGGCGGGCTGGCACGCGGCCGAGTACGCGACCGGGCTCGCGGCGGACCGCCCGCCCGTGGACGAGGGCCAGGTCGACGCGGCGGCGGCCGAGGCGCTGCGGCCGTTCTCGGCGGAGGGCGCCGAGCCCGCCGTAGGGCCTCCGGAGAACCCGTACACCCTGCACCAGGAACTCCAGCAGGCCATGAACGACCTGGTCGGCATCATCCGCCGCGAGGGCGAGATGGAGCAGGCCCTGGAGAAGCTGGCGGACCTTCGGGTTCGGGCCCGGCGGGCCGGGGTCGAGGGGCACCGGCAGTTCAACCCGGGCTGGCACCTCGCGCTGGACCTCAGGAACATGCTGCTGGTCAGCGAGTGTGTGGCGCGGGCCGCGCTGGAGCGGACCGAGTCGCGCGGCGGCCACACCCGAGAGGACCATCCGGCGATGGACCGCGAGTGGCGCCGGATCAACCTGTTGTGCCGACTGACCGACCCCACGGGCGGGTTGGCGGCGACCGACCCCGTCCGGGGCCAGATCGACCTCACCCGCGAGACCACCGACCCCGTCCGCGCCGACCTGCTCGCCCTCTTCGACAAGGAGGAGCTGGTCAAGTACCTCGCCGAAGAGGAGCTGTACGAATGAGCGGCTACACGGCCCACTTCAAGGTGTGGCGGGGTGATGTGCAGGGCGGCGACCTGGAGGACTTCAAGGTCGAGGTCAACGAGGGCGAGGTGGTCCTTGACATCATCCACCGCCTCCAGGCCACCCAGGCGCCCGATCTCGCCGTCCGCTGGAACTGCAAGGCGGGCAAGTGCGGTTCCTGCTCCGCGGAGATCAACGGGCGGCCCCGGCTGATGTGCATGACCCGCATGTCGGTGTTCACCCAGGAGGAGACGATCACGGTCACTCCGCTGCGGGCCTTCCCCGTGGTCCGGGACCTGGTCACGAACGTCGGCTTCAACTACCAGAAGGCGCGCGAGGTCCCGGCGTTCGTGCCGCCGCCGGATCTCGGGCCGGGCGAGTACCGGATGATGCAGGAGGACGTGGACCGCTCGCAGGAGTTCCGCAAGTGCATCGAGTGCTTCCTGTGCCAGGACACCTGCCATGTGGTCCGCGACCACGAGGAGAACAAGACGGCGTTCGCGGGCCCGCGCTTCCTGATGCGGGTGGCCGAACTGGACATGCACCCGCTGGACGCGGCCGAGGAGTCGGGCCTGGACCGCAAGAAGACGGCCCAGGACGAGCACGGTCTCGGCTACTGCAACATCACCAAGTGCTGCACGGAGGTCTGCCCCGAGGGCATCAAGATCACGGACAACGCGCTGATTCCCTTGAAGGAACGGGCCGTCGACCGCAAGTACGACCCACTCGTCTGGCTGGGCTCGAAGATCAGGAGGAGGCCGTAGCCCCACGCCCCATGAGCTCCAGCACCCTGACCAGGTTGGACTCCGCGATCTCCCGCATCCCGGCCGGGTTCGGGAAGTCGCCCTCGATCAGGCGGAGGGGGCCGGCGACCAGGGACACGTGCATGGCCAGGCGGTAGAGGCGCATCCGGTCCTCGTCCAGGCCGGGGGCGCGCAGGACGTCGTAGTGCCGCGGTCCGAAGCGGATGCGCAGGAAGACGTGCTCCCACTCGACGTCGAGGTACATGAGCCCTTCGATGTCGATGAGAGCGGGCCTGCCCCGGCCGTCCAACAGGACGTGGTCGGCGCCGATCTCGCCGTGGACGAGGGTGTGCCGGGCGCGGGGCCGGACGGCTGCGGCGAGTCGTCGTACGGTCTCCTCGAGCTCCTCCCGTACGACGGCGATCCGTTCGTCCCGTACGGCGGCCTGCTCGATGTGGCGCAGGGCGCCCTCGGTGATGCGCCGGGCGGCGGAACCCGACGACGAGGTGCCGCCGTTGTCGACGAGTCCGACCTTGCCGAAGGCGGGGCCCTCCTGCGCGTGCAGGGTGCTGAGTTCGGCGGCCAGCAGCTCCAGCGCGGCGCGACCGGCGACCGGGTCCCGCTCCAGGGCCTCCTCCAGACTGCCGCCCCGCATGTCCTCGACGACCACGGCGTCCATGGCGGTGTCGGCGTACAGGAGGCGGGGGTGCGTACGCCGGCCGCGACCAGCCGGTCGTGGGCGGCCGTGAACACGTCGGGACCGGTGCCGGCGGAGAAGGGGTCGCGGGGGTCGGAGGGGCCGGCGTCCCAGTAGTCCTCGTCCGGCGACCACACGTAGGCGACGACCGTCGTGCCGTCGTCGAGGGCGAGCCGGTAGACGCCCTTTTTGCTGCCACCGCGGAGCCGGGTGAGGCCGGTGAGGGCGCGGCCGGTCGCTGCGCGGGCGAGGGGAGCGAGGTCGTCGCGGGTGAGGTGTCGGCGGGTGGTGGTCATTCGGCAGATCGTCGCAGTGCGGTGCGCTGTGACGCAGGTGGTTTTCTAGTGGACCCAGTCCTTCTCGTACGCCGTCCAGTCCGCCTCCGTGGCCGCGAAGTCGACGTACAGCGCCACGCCGAAGTTCGCGCGGTCCGCGTCCGTGCGGGAGAGCCCGAGTCGGACGCCGCGGACCGCCGCGGGGACGGTCTCGGCGAAGGACCAGTGGGCGAAGTTGTCCTCCCGGTAGAAGGGCAGGCCCATCAGCAGGTCGGTGGAGTCGGGGGTGACCTCCAGGGCCAGTGAGGTCTGCTGGGCGACATAGCCGCCGTACAGGCTCTCCAGAGGCGTGGCCGTGTCGTACGACATCACCGCGATCTGGTCGACCCGGCGCGCGACCTGACCGAAGTACGCCTGCGACCACCACTTGGGGTGCCCGGTGAGCGTGCCCGCGACGGAGTGCAGGGCCGGGAGCGGGTCGATCTGGTGGGCGGCGACGGAGAGGGGCACGCCGCGGGCGCGGGTGACCTGGTGGAGGGTGTCGAGGAGGTCGAGATAGTCCTCGTCGCCGGAGTGCAGGGGCTCCAGGTCGAAGTGCGCGCCGTCGAACCCGGCGTCGAGGATCCGGCGGGTCGACCTCACGACGGCGGCGCGGGTGTCCATCTCGGTGAGGCGCAGCCCGTCCGGGCTCTCCGTGGCGAGCTTGTCGCCGAGCCAGGCCTGCACCCGGATGCCGGGGGCCGCCTTGTGCACGGCGCCGATCAGCCAAGCCGCCTTCGGGTACGCCGACCCGGGCAGCGTCCCGTCGTGTTCCAGGGGCCCCGCGTGGACGTACAGGTCCCGGATCCCGGTGTTCCGCAGGCGCCGGGCGAGGGCGGTGACGTCGGCGTCGGTCCTGCGCCCGTCCACCCAGGCGTGCCCGAGCCAGATCGCGTCCTTGCCCCGGGTGCGGGTGCCGTCCGCGGGGTCGCCGGCGTAGTTGAGGCGGAGGGCGACGGCGACGGTGAGAAGGGGAAGGAGGACGACGAGCGCGAGCGCGATCAGGCCCCGGCGGAGCCGGCGGCGGCGTCCCGGCTGCGGCGCCGATGCCTCCTCCGCCTCGCCGTCCCCGTCGACCTGTATGTCCCGCACCTCTGACATCCGCTCCCCCACTTCCCTCGCGTACCCCCGCCCGTCCCACCCCGCTCGCGCCCCCGCATTCCGGCCCATACGCTCCGAAACGTGACGCCATCCTTGATACGGGGCCGACCGCGACGGAGCCGCTCGCACATCTCCGCGCGGGTGGCACATGCCCTGCTGGGCGTGGTCGTCGGGGTCCTGTGGCTGGTGTTGCCGTGGATGACGATCAACGACGACGCTCCGGTTGCAGGCGCACGCACGAGCGCCGCCCCGGCGGAGGACGACTCCTCCGGCTCCGACCTCGTCCTGCCGGTGGCCGCGCTCGCCGTGGTGCTCGCCCTCGCCGCCTACGGCTCCGTCCGCCGGATCCGCCGCACCCGCAGCCGTACGACACCGGCGGCCGCCGGCACGACCCACGTCGGCGCGTATCCCGCCCCCGGGACCCAGCCCCCGCTCGCCGACCTCGACGACCGCTCCCGGGCCGCGCTGGTCGACGCCGACAACCGCCTGCGCGCCTTCCGGGAGGAACTGGCCTTCGCCGAGGCCGTGTCCGGCTCCGAGGCGGTGTCCCCCTTCGTGACGGCGGCCGAGGCGGCGGAGGCCGAACTGTCGGCCGCGTGCGCGATACGGGCGCGGTACGAGGAAGGCGTACCGGAGGAGGCGGCCGCCCTCGCCGGAGTCGTGGGCCGCTGCGAGGAGGCCGAGCGGCGGCTGACCGCCGAGACGGAAAAGCTGCGCGGCCTGCGGGCACTGGACCGTGACCCCGCCGCGGCCCTGGCGTCGGCCGAGGCCCGCTTCCGTGAGCTGACCGCCCGCACGGCCGGGGTGGAGGCGCCACCTCTGGGTGACTCCGTCACCGGGTACGTCGAGTCGGCCAAGGACTGCCTGGTCACCGCCACCGTCCACCTCAACCAGACCCACCAGGCCATCGCCGCCGACCGGCCGGACGAGGCGGCCCACCACCTCCGCGCGGCGGAGACCGCGATCTCCCGGGCGGACGTGCTGGTGACGGCCGTGACCCGGCTGCGCTCGGCGCGTACCGAGGCCGCCCGGCTGATCCCGCCCGCGCTCACGGGCGCGGAGGCGGAGCTGGCCCCCTTCCGCGACAGCACCGCGTACGAGGGCGAGACGTACGCCCGGCTCCTGCGTGCCGACGCGGTCCTGGCCGCCGTACGACAGGAGACGACGTCCGGACGGCCGTACGACCCCCTCGGCGTCCTGCGTCGGGTCGTGCACGCGACCGCGCCCCTGGCGACCGGCCGGTCCGGGGTGCTCGCGGTGGCCGCGCTGCTGGTCGCCCGGGAGTCGGTGGCCGCGGCGGACGACTACGTCACCGTCCACCGCGAGGCCGTCGGTGCCGCACCCCGCGTCCTGCTGTCGCGGGCTCGGCTCACCGACGATCTCCCGCGGGCGGACGCCCTGGCCCGCGAGGCGCGTGACCTCGCCGAACAGGACGTACGCCTGCGCGGGCACCCCGCCTAGAAACAGGCCCAGGGCTCAGAACAGGCTGAGCAGCGCCTCCGCCGGGTCCACCATGCCGTTCTGCCCGTCGGGCAACGGCAGTTCGAACCACACCGTCTTGCCGCGCGGTGTACGGCGGGAGCCCCAGGCCGCGCTGAGGAGGCCGACCAGTTGCAGGCCCCGGCCGCCCTCGTCGGTGTCGCGGGCGCGGCGGCGGCGCGGCTGGACGAGTCCGGAGTCCCAGACCTCGCAGACCAGGGTGCGGTCCAGCAGGAGCCGTAGCCGGATGTCACCCTCGCCGTACCGCAGGGCGTTGGTGACGAGCTCGCTGACCAGGAGTTCCGTGGTGTCGACCAGGGGCTCCAGGTCCCAGCTCAGCAGCTGGCCGCGCGCGTACTCGCGGGCCCGGCCCACACTGCGGGGCTCGCGCGGCAGGGTCCAGTCGCCGACCGAGCCGGCGGGCAGGCCCTGGACACGTGCCATCAGCAGCGCGATGTCGTCCTCGCCGTGGTGGGTGTCGAGGGTGTTGAGGACGTGGTCGCAGACGTCCTCCAGGGGGGCGGACGGATCGGTGAGCGCTCCTACGAAGGCCTGGAGACCTTCGTCGAGGGGGTGATCGCGGCTTTCGACCAGTCCATCCGTGTAGAGCGCGAGCAGGGCGCCTTCTGCCAGTTCGACCTCTACCTCCTCGAAGGGCTCGCCACCGACGCCGAGCGGCATGCCGGGCGGCACATCGAGCATCAGCGCGTCCTCGCCGGGCTCCACGAGGACGGGCGGGAGGTGCCCCGCGTTGGCGAAGGTGCAGCGGCGGGTCACCGAGTCGTAGACGGCGTAGACGCAGGTCGCCAGGTACACCTCGGACAGGTCCGCCTCACGGGGGCGGCGGGCCGCCCGGGTGGCCTGCTGGACACCGCCGGGTGCGCCGAGACCGCGGGCGATCTCGTCCAACGCGCTGAGCACCTCGGCCGGTTCGAGGTCCAGGAGGGCCAGGGTGCGCACGGCGGACCGCAGTTCCCCCATCGCCACCGCCGCCCGCAGCCCCCGGCCCATCACGTCACCGACCACCAACGCCGTGCGGTGTCCCGGCAGTTCGATGACGTCGAACCAGTCACCGCCGACCTCGCTGGGCCGGTCCGCGGAGGAGTTGCCGGGCAGATAGCGGCAGGCGATGTCCAGGCCGGAGGCGACCGGGTCGCCGGGGGGCAGCAGGGACCGCTGCAGTATCAGCGCCCGCTCGTGCTCCCGCCGGTACAGGCGCGCGTTGTCGATGCAGACCGCGGCCCGCGCCGCCAGCTCCACCGCGAGATCCCGGTCCCGGTCCCCGAACGGCTCGCTGCCCTTGGTCCGGGCGAACTGCGCGAGTCCTACGACGGTGTCGTGGGCGACCATCGGCACCGCGAGCGTGGACTGCACGAGGCCGCCCTCCTCGGCCGGGACGTACAGCGGGCGTGCGGTGCGCAGGGCGTCCGCGCAGGGTGAGTTGAAGGGGTAGTGGTGGACGGCGCCGACCTGGACGGGGTCACCGGAGCCGACGAAGGGGGCGTCGGAGACCGCGCTGGCGAAGGCGACCCGGCGCAGTTCCGCGCTGCCGTCGGCGAGGCCGGGCGGGGTCTCGTCGCCGGCCAGGAGGCCCTGGTAGAGGTCGACGGTGGCCAGGTCGCAGAAGCCGGGGACGACGACGTCGAGGAGTTCGCGGGCCGTGGTCTCCAGGTCGAGGGAGTTGCCTATGCGGGCGCCGGCCTCGTTCAGGAGGGCGAGGTTGCGCCGGGCGGCGGCTGCCTCGCGGGCGGCGGCGCGGCGGGCGGTGATGTCGGTTCCCAGCCAGGCGATGCCGATGGGCCGGCCGGACCCGCTGCGCACCCGGTACAGGTTGATGGACCAGTGGCGGCGCTCGTCGGAGCCCGGCAGAAAGCCCGTGACGTGCATGTCGGTGATGGAGTCGCCGGTCTCCAGGACCCGGCGCAGGGTCGCGGTGACCCGCTCGGCCTCGGGGCGCGGCAGATAGTCGTGGACGCCCTTGCCCCGGTGGTCGTCCGGGCTGCCGCCGAAGAGGGAGGCGAAACGGTAGTTGACGCGGCGAACCCGCAGGTCGGGGTCGATCAGCACGAACCCGAAGGGAGATTGACCGAAAATCGCCTGCGAGGCGGCGAGGTCGGTCTCGATGCTGCGCAGCGTGCGCACGTCGACGACGATGCAGACGGCGGCCTTCTCGCCCTCCTCGGTCCGCGTCGGCATCACATAGACCTCGGCGAGGCCCTCCCGGCCGCACTCGCCGTCGGCCGCCGACGGGGGCACCCGGAAGGGCACCACACCGGTCCACTCGCGGCCGTCCAGGATCTCCGCCATCTTGCGCTGGCCCTGCGCGCGCAGGTCCGGGTCGATGAAGGCCTCGATGGGGTCCATGCCGACGGCGTGCTCGGCGGGGATGCCGAAGAGCTGCTCGGCGCGCAGACTCCACTGCTCGACCAGGCCGTCGGGGCCTATGGAGAAGGACGCGACCTTGATGTAGTCGTAGATCGAGCCGGGCGGACTGCTCTGCCACATGGCGTCACCGGACGGCGGCTCGCCGGGACGGACATGCGCCACGGCATCATCCGCGGCCTCCGCCCTCGCGCCGTCCAACGGGTCCTTCGACTCCGTGGCCTTCGCTGGTATCTCGCTCACGCGAACCGTCCCCTCCAGCTCACCGCGTCCGGTACCGGTCACCGGGGGCGGCTGCCCGCAGTATCCAGCACTACGGCGCCGCACAACACGGTGTTCACGATCACAGCACGATCCCGACGGTTTTCGGTCCGGGCTGCGACAACACTTCCAGTCTTCTAACCAGCGGACACTGCGTCGAATCACGTCTGCCGACAACCGCCACTGGCCTGAACCACTCGATGGACAGGGGGCGGGGTGTCGTACAGGCGTTCTTCACCGCGATCAGGTCCTTCTCATCCCGGCACCGAGAGTTCGAACCAGACCGTCTTGCCCGTCACGCCGGGACGGGTGCCCCAGCGGTGGGCCGCGTGGGCGACCAGTTGCAGACCGCGGCCGCTCTCGTCCTCGAGGGCGGCGACGCGTTCGCGGGGCGGGTCGGGCAGGGGGTCGGAGACCTCGACCAGGAGGACGCCGTCGACGGCCTCGGGACGGACCAGGCGGACGCCGATGGGGCCGGTGGCGTGCCGCAGGGCGTTGGTCACCAGCTCACTGACCAACAGGGCGGCGATGTCGGCGAGACCGTCGAGATTCCAGACCGTCAGCCGGTTCCGGACAGCCGTCCGGGCAGCGCGTACGGCGCCCGGGTCCGCCGGGAACGTCCACTTGGCGCAGTCGCCTTCGGTGTCGATCACGCCGATCACATCCCGGGCCAGCCCATGTCCGCTTTCGTGGGGTTAAGGGGCACATACCCGATATCAAGGGTGCGGTACCGCGCCGAACGGCGTAACACGGGGCGCCTAGGAGCTCGGACCCCTGAGGGTCTCCAGTGAGCGAATCGCTTCCACGTCCTGGTCGAGCCAGTCCACGTCCCGGATCTCGTCCGGGGCGAGCCAGCGCAGTTCGTCGTGATCCTGCAAGGGCTTGGGGTCCGGGGAGGTCGGGGGGAGTCGGGCCGTCCACGCATGGAGGACGTACGGCGACGCGAGGGGCCACTCGCCGGGGACGCGTGCCACGACCTCCGCCTCCACGCCCAGTTCCTCCCGGAGCTCGCGCACGAGGGCCGCCTCGGACGACTCGCCCTCCTCCACCTTGCCTCCGGGCAACTCCCAGCGGCCGGCCAGAGCAGGAGGTGCGCTGCGGCGGGCTGCGAGGAGGCGGTCGCCGTCGTACAGGGCGGCCGCCACCACCACGATCCGTTCCGTCATGCGCCGGAGCCTACGGGAGGCTCCTCAGTCGGCCGAACTCGCGCCGTTCTGGCTGATGCGCTCGACCCAGTAGAGCTGCTTGTGGCCGCGGGCGTCGAGGCTGTCGGCGATCTTCTGGGCCTCGGCCCGGGTCGCGTACCTGCCCACACGGTAGCGATTGCCGTTGTCGTCCTGTCGTATGACGAGCCAGGGAAGAGTGATCGTGCCGTCGTTCATAGCGCCCCACCGCTCCTTCCCGACCTGCGTCGAGCCCCACCCGATAAGGAAACCGCACTCCGCATATGCCCGAGCCTACGCCCAACCTTTACGCAGCGAACACGCGTTTTCACAAAGAGGTACGCAACCAGCCAGGACGGACTCCTCCGACAGGGGCGCGCAGCCGTGAACGCGCCCCCAGTGGGCGACGATGCCTCCCGTCAGGGGCGTCTCTGGAATCGTGGTGTCGACCTGCGAGAACGGCCGAATTCGAACGGCGTTCGCCCGCAGGCCCGTTGGTTGCTCGCCCGGGGCAACTTCCCCGGGGCGCGCGCTACTTCACCGGGAGGTGGTACGCGACCTGGTAGCGGTCGGCCGGAATGACCACGTCGGCGGTCTCCACCGGGCGGCCCGAGGCGTAGTAGGTGCGATGGACCACGAGGACGACATGGCCGGGGACACCGCCCAGGGCGAGCAGTTCCTCGGCCAGGCCGGGGCGGGCGCCCACCTCCTCGGTGACGTTGTCCACGACGACGTCGATGGCGGCCATGCGCTCGACCACGCCCATGCCGCCGAGGGGGCCCTCCTCGGGGAGCATCACCGGAGTGCGGCCGGTGACCGCGAGGGGCTCCCAGGAGGTGGAGAGCATCATCGGCTCACCGGCCTCCCGGAAGACGTACTTCGTGCACATCACGCGGTCGCCGGGCCGGATGTCGAGCCGCTCGGCGATGGCGGCCGACGCCTCGGTCTGCGCACTGCTGGACTCCCAGGTGCCGCGCCCCTCCCCGTCGGCCTGCTCCTGCCGGAAGGGCGTGGCACCGGAGGCCGGACGGTAGCCGGAGCGGGCGATACGGCGGGGCACGGGCTGCTCCCGGACGTACGTCCCGGAACCGGAGCGGCCCTCGACCAGCCCCTCGGCCATCAGCACCTTGCGCGCCTCCAGCGCGACGGTGTCCGAGACGCCGTACTCCTCGCGGATCCTGGCCTGGGACGGCAGGCGGGTGTGCGGTGGCAGCGAACCGTCGACGATCTTCTTGCGGAGATCACCCGCGACGCGCAGGTACGCCGGCTGCTCACCGAATGTCACTGGCCGCTCCCATCAGGTTGTACAGACAGCAACAGCCTGGCAACCGTGGGTTGGGCCATGCAAGCAAAGGCCAGAGAATCACTCGATGTGATGACATGTTCCGGTGGGGGTCTTTACGCAGGCACTTTCTCCCCGCTATGGCCGCGCTCACACATTGAGTTCGCCGCCGCCCGACTCACCGCTGCCGTCGTCGCCCCCGTCCTCGTACGTCGGCCGCTTGGTGGCGAGCCCCAGAGCCTTGCGTGCGGTGACCGTGCTGGGGCCGTCGACGTACGCGTAGCCCTTGTCGTAGTGGAGGTAGAAGGTGTCCACGTCGTCGTCCTCGGCCGCGGCGACCGCCTTCGCCCACTCGGCGCGCGCGTCCTCCATGTCCTTCACCAGGGCCGCGACCGGCTTGTCGGCAGTGGCCGGCCAGGACTGCGCGCGCAGGGCCTTGATCTGCTGGTCGAGGCTGTCGTGGACGTCCCGCGACCATGTCCGATAGCCGGGCAGGTCGTCCTCGGGGTCGTCCTCGGGCTCCTTCCACAGCACGGTGTCCATGGCGTTGAGGGACTTCAGGAGGGTGATCTGGTACGCGTCGAGGGTGGTCTCGTCGGCGCGCAGCGAGCCGGTCAGGGTGGCCTTCTCGTCGGTGTTGCCGAAGATGCAGCTGACCTCGCGGTCGCCGAGGCGCCAGCTCTGCCGGGTGGGACCGAAGTAGTACACGTCGACGTCGTCGGGGAGCGCCCAGGTGTCCATGACGTAGGCGTCCTGGAGGGGGTAGCACTTGTCGTCGGCGGCGTCGGAGACCGCGCCGTCTCCGGGGAAGCCGTCGCCGCCGGTCATCTTGAACTCGCCGAACACCTCGCCGTCGTGCTCACCCGCGCAGGGCACCTCGTCGACGTCGTAGGTGAGGCCTTCGAGGGACTCCCCCGGCGCATCGAAGCACTGGCCCTTCACCACCGAGAAGGTGGCGCCCTCGCTCGCGCCCTTCTTGAACTCGTCCCAGGCGTCGGAGAGCCCGCCGGTGGCGAGCACCGCCACCCACAGGGCGAGTCCGAGCGACGACAGGATCGACCCCGTGATCGCCAGGGCCTTGCCGGACTGGCCCTTCTTCTTGATCTGCACCAGCGCGATCACACCCAGCACCAGTCCCACCGCCGGGAAGCAGCACAGGACGCCGAGCACCAGGGAGGCGACGGCGAGACCGTTGACCGGCGACGGGCGGGCGTAGGGGCTGTAGCCCTGTCCCCAGGCCTGGTACGGCGGGCCATAGGGTTGCCCGTACGGCTGTCCGTACGGCTGCTGTCCCGGCGGCGGCGGCCCGTATGGCTGCTGCCCATACGGCTGTTGTCCCTGCGGCGGCGGCCCGTACGGGTCCGGGGCGGGGGACGGCCCCCGGGCGGGGTCGGGCTGGTGGGGCCCAGGGGGCGGGGGTATGGACACGGGTACCGTGCTCCTGGTTCAGCAGTGGCGGGGAACTGACGTACGACAGGGCGCATGGTATGCGCGGGGCGGGCGGGGCGGAATGCCGATCACGGGTGCGACCACCCAGGCGGTTAACGGGCTGACGGCACGGTGGGCGGGGGTGGCTTCCGGGGGGACGGTGTTCTCGGCCGCCGGTGTGTGGCCACTGCTGGCGTTCCTGGCCGACGGAGCGCGGGGTCCGGCGCGGGCCGAGCTGGCACGGACGCTCGGGGTGCCCGCGGATCAAGCGGCCGCGGCGGCACGGGAGTTGCTCGCGGGCCTGGCCGAATCGGCGGCGCTGGACTCGGCCCTTGGACTGTGGACCAGGCGGACACTGGAGCTGCGCGAGGAGTGGGAGGCCGGGCTGCCCACCGACGCGCTCGGGGCGCTCACCGGCGATCCCGCCCTCGATCAGCGGGAGATGGACGCCTGGGCAGCGAAGCGGACGGGTGGGCTGATCGAGCGGATGCCGGTGGAGGTGCGGGACGACACCGAGCTGGTGCTGGCGAGCGCGCTGGCGCTGCGGACCACGTGGCTGCGGCCCTTCGAGGTGCGTCCGGTACGGCCGTCCGCGGGCCCCTGGCAGGGCCGGACCCTGCGCGGGCTGAACCGCCGGAGCGTGCGGCTGGACCGGGTCGGCGTCGTGACCGCACCCGAGGGCCGGGTCACCGAGGTGAAGGTGCTCGGCGACAACGGCATCGACGTCCATCTCCTGCTCGGGGACGAGCACCTGACGCCGGGCCAGGTGGTGGCGGCGGGCGCGGCCGTGCTGGACGGCACGTGTCCGGTCGTACGGGGGTCGTTGCTCCCGCACGGGCCCGCGGGGCCGGGACTGCGGGTCGAGGAACGGCCATGTGCCGGCCCGCAACAACCGACGCTGGAGGTGACGACGGCGGCGTTCGAGGTGCGGGCCCACCACGATCTGCTGGACCAGCACGGACTGTTCGGCCTCACCGCGGCCCGGGACACGCGGCGGGGTCACTTCGCCGGCATCAGCGCCGCACCCCTGGCCGTCGGCTCCGCCCGGCAGTCCGTCCTCGCCCGCTTCGACGCGCTCGGCTTCGAGGCGGCCGCGGTGACGGCGGTCGCGGCGGCGCCGGGTGGGGCACCGCCCACCCCCCGATACACATCGACCGTGGTCACGGCCACCTTCGACCGCCCCTTCGCCTTCCTCGCCGTACACCGTGAGACACGGCTGGCGCTGACGGCGGGGTGGGTGACGGAGCCGGCGGCGTTCCGGTAGCCGCGCTGCGGCGTGGGCGACGGGGTGGGGACGGAACCGGGCACCGCTCCAGTAGCCGGCTGCGGCCCGGGCGACGGAGTGGCGGACGGAGTGGGCCCCGCTCCGGTGGCCGGCCTGTGGGTTCGGTCGCCGCAGGCGGTGGTCGGCATGGGACGGGGAATCGGCGCCACTCCCCCTGCGGTCTCAGTCGTCGAAGGCGGTCGCTCGGGTGGTCTTCTCCCAGGTGGCCACGTCGTTCCGTACGGCGTCGAGGTGGTCGAGTACGGCGGTCACCGCGTCGTCGCCGAGGGGCAGCCGCAGCGGGGTCTCCTCGGCGTCGAGCGCGGCGCGGATCAGGGCCGCCGCCTTCGCGGGGTCGCCGGCCTGGGTGCCGTCGCCGCCGGAGACGAACCCGCGGGTCTCGCTCACCTTGGCGTAGACGCCGCTGTCGGCGCTGGCCCCCGCGCGGCTCGCGTCGAACAGCGAGGTGCGGAAGGACCCCGGCTCCACGATCAGCACCTTGATGCCGAACTCCCGCACCTCGTCGGCGAGCCCCTCGGACATGCCCTCCAGCGCGAACTTCGTCCCGCTGTACGCCGAGAAGCCCGCGACGGACATCTGCCCGCCCATGCTGCTCATCTGCACGATCGCGCCCGAACGCCGCTCGCGCATGGCCGGCAGTACCGCCCTCGTGAGCGCGGCCGGTCCGAAGACATGCAGGTCGAACAGCTCGCGCAGTTCGGCGTCGGTGGTCTCCTCGAAGGCACCGACATGGGTCCGGCCCGCGTTGTTGACCAGCACGTCGATCCGTCCGTGCCGGGCCACCACATCGCGTACGACGGCCTCCGCGGCGGACATGTCGGTCACGTCCAGACGCACCGCCTCCACCTGGTCGGGGTGGGCGGCCACGAGGTCGTCCAGCGCCTCGGGCCTGCGGGCCGCGCCCACCACGACGTCGCCGTCGGCCAGTGCCGCCTCGGCGATCGCCCGCCCGAATCCGCTGCTCGCGCCCGTGATCAGCCAGACCTTGTTCATGACGACTCCTCTTCTCCGGTTGTTCCGCGAACCAGCCTGCCGCCGAAGTCGGTTGCCCGTCCAAGACCCACGGTGATAACCGATGGCTATGACGACCCACGTGCATGTACGGGACCTGCGTTACTTCCTGGCGGTGGCCGAGGAACTGCACTTCACACGCGCGGCCGAGCGGCTGTACGTGTCACAGCCCGCGCTGAGCAAGCAGATCCGGGCGCTGGAGCGGCAGTTGGGCGTGGAGCTGTTGCGGCGGGACCCGCGGGGCGTCCTGCTCACCGAGGCGGGTCAGGCGCTGCTGCCGCACGCCCGGCAGGTGCTGGCGGCCTGGGCGGCGGCGGACGCCGCGATGGCGGCGGCCCGGGCGGCGGGGCGCGGCACGCTTGTGGTGGGCATGAGCACAAGCCCCGGCCGCGGCGGTCTGCTTCCGGCGATCCGCTCCCGCTTCACGGCCGCGCATCCCGAGGCGGTCGTACGGCTGCGGCAGATGGGCTGGCAGGACCCGACGGCCGGTCTGGCGGACGGCGAGACGGAGGTCGCGTTCGTGTGGCTGCCGCTGCCCGACGAGGAGCGCTACGGATGGACCGTGGTCGCCGAGGAGCCCCGCCTGGTCGCCCTCCCCGACACCCACCCGCTCGCCGCCGGCGAGGAGGTGGACTTCGCCGACCTGGCCGACGAACCGTTCCTCGCCCTGCCGCCGAGCGCGGGCCCCCTGCGCGACTTCTGGCTCGCCCTCGACGAACGGTCCGGCCGCCCGCCCCGCATCGGCGCGGAGATCGCCGGCACCGAGGAGACGTACGAGGCCCTCGTCGCGGGCCTGGGCATCTGCCTCGTGGCCGCCGGCAACGCTCCTCTGATCACCCTGGGCGGGGTGGTCACCCGGCCGGTGCGCGGAATCGGCCCGAGCAGATACGTCCTGGCCTGGCGCAGGGAGGACGCGGAGCGACCGCTGGTGCGGGGGTACGCACAGGCGTGCCGGGCGGTGACGGGCGACTGAGGGTGGCCCTTCGACCTGGGCGTACCGCCGCGCGGGAGCTGCGCTTGCGGACCTTCCGGATGCGACGAGATCGAGGACCTTACAGCGGAACTCGGGCGGACAGTTGCGGGGCACGCCGCTGCACGGCTTGGCCACGACATGCACGCCGCTGCCGCCGTCAGCTCAGACGCACCCACTCGGCCACGGAGGGCACTCCCTCCTCGTTGACGAGGAAGAGCATGTACCAACCCGGCGGCGCGATGTCGTGGTTCTCCGTCACCCGCACGTCGAGCGACCCACCGCCCTGCCGTGCGATCGGCAGATCCACAAGACGCTGGCTGCTGTCGAACGAGTGCGTGGTGACCCCGTTGCGCACCAGCGAGGCCCATCGGACGGTGTCCGCGTCCGGAGTCACGACCGTCACTGTCCCGTCGTACCGCCACTGCTGGGGAACCGAGCCGATGGCCGGACGCGCTCCTCGGAAGAGGTAGGGCGGGCGGAAGACCTCCAGCCGCATCTCCTCGTTCTTGTCCGGCGGCTCCCAGGGGACCGATGTGCCGCCCTCCGGGTTGCCGCCCGCCGCGACGACCCGGCCGTCCGGCAGCAGCACAGCCGTCGAGTGGTACAGGCGGGGCACGGTGGCGGCCGCCATCAGGCTCCAGCTGTCCGAGGCCGGGTCGTAGATCTCCGCCTCGTGCCGGGCCAGGGGCTTGTCCTCCTGCTTCAGCGATCCGCCGCCGACGAAGACCGTACGGTCGGGCAGCAGTACGGCGTTCAGATGCAGCCGCGGCAGGCCCAGCGGCGCGGCCGCCGTGTAGCGGGGCTCGTCGGCGGTGAGGTCGACGACGCTGACCGCGTCCGTCGCATCCGTACGGTCGGGCCGGCCGACCGGGCCGCCTCCGATGACCATCACCCGCTGATCCTGGGCCGGGGGGAGGATCACGCTCGCCGACTGGTTGCGCATGTCGGGCATGAGCAGGTCCGGAACCGCGGCAACCTCGACGGGATCGTGCCTCAGGTCGAGGATGCCGGGCTCGACGTCGAGCGGGTCGTCCATCCGCCCGCCCGAGAAGAAGACCCGGCCGTCGGCCAACAGGAACAGGTGGGCGTACAGCGGCAGTCCGGCGAAGCCGTGCTCCAGGTGCTTCACCCGCCAGCTGTCCGTATCGGGTGAGTACACCTCCAGCGTCTGGTTGTGAGCCGCGCCGGATTCGTCGAGTCCGGTCGTGGCCAGCACGGTCCCGTCACCGAGCGCGATCAGCGTCGGGTACCAGCGCCCGTGCGCCATCGGTGCGGCGAACGACCACTTCCCGCTGCCCGGGTCGAAGACCGCGACGTCCTTACGGCCCTTGAACGGGTTGTAGGCGAGCGTGCCGCCGGCGGACAGCATCCGGCCGTCCGGGAGGAAGACGTCACCGCCGCAGAACATGTCGAAGGGCCGGCCGTCGGCCGTACGCAGGGTCTCCGGGTGGGTGAAGGAGTTGCCCGGCGGGTTCCATACGACGCTGGTGAAGACCCCCTTGTCCTCATCGCCGAAGTCCTTGCTGTCGAACCGCTTCGCGCTGCTGCCCGACCCGGCGAAGAACATCACATCGCCCTCCGGCAGCAGCGCGGCATGCACGGCCAGAACGCCCGAGTGGAAGGGCAACACCTGCCAACGTCCTTCCCGCGCCGGATCCGGTTCCAGCCGCACCATCTCGTACAGGCCCTGGTTCTGCTGCGGTGGGGCATCGGCCATCGACGCGATCAGCGTCAGCCGCCCGTCGAGTTCCGCGACGGCGATCCCGCCGCCCTGGTTCTGCCAGGAGAACCAGTTCGGCACGCCGCGCCACTCCCCCCAGCCACCGCCGGGCAGGCCGTCGGGGTGGAGGTCCCGGGCGATCCGGTAGAAGGCCTGGTTCTGGTCGGGGGCATCGTCGATCTGGAAGACGATCAGATCGCGGCCGCCATCCCGGTCGAGGTCGGCGACCGCGACGCCGCAGGCCGCGTTCTCCCACGAGAACCAGTCGGGGACGTCCTGCCACGGCGTCCAGCCGCCGGTCACGGCACCGTCCACGCCGAGTCCATGGCCGATTCGGTACAACCCCCGGTTCTGCTGCGGCCCGTTGTCAATCATGAAAACGAGCAGGTCGCGGACGCCCTGCGGGTCCGGCGGCGTCACGGCGACGGACACCCCCTGGTTCTCCCATGAGAACCAGTCGGGGATGTCGGTCCAGGGTGTCCACCCACCGGTGACAGTCCCGTCCGCGGACAGGCCACGGCCGATCCGGAACAGCCCGCGGTTCTGCCCCACTGCGCCGTCCACCATGGCGACGACCAGGTCCTGGCGGCCGTCGGCGTCGAGGTCGGCGAGGGTGACTCCGGCGCCCTGGTTCTCGTGGGAGAACCAGCCGGGGACATCGGCCCACGGCGTCCAGGGGCCCGTGACGGTCCCGTCGGCGGACAGACCCCGGCCGATCCGGAACAGCCCGCGGTTCTGTCCCGGCGGGTTGTCGACCATGAACACCAGCAGGTCCTGCCGGCCGTCGCCGTCGAGATCGGCCACCGCGACCCCGGCGCCCTGGTTCTCGTGGGAGAACCAGTCGGGCACGGGTCGGAACACGTTCGGCATCGCACATCCCTTTCAGATCGGCATTCGGCCGGCGCGAGTCCGCCGGTCAGATTCCTGTATCTGTTCCTGTCGCTGTGCCTGTGCCTGTAGCTGTGCCTGTGCCTGTAGCTGTGTCTGGACTGAGGCTGCGCAGGAAGGGAAGGGACGGCATGAAGAAGTACTCGCCGCCCTTCATGGTCACGGCCTGCGGGACGGCCGGTATGCCCAGTTCCTTGCTCGTCCCGCCCCAGACCGACGGCCATGCCGCTGCCGGGCGGGCGCCCTGGCCGATGACGGGGTCGAGACCGGGCGGCGAGTCACCCGCGGGGACCCTCGGGAAGCCGGCGTTGTTCGCCCAGGTCCGCTGCGTGAACTCGAACTGGTTGCCCAGCTCGGAGTTGAAGGCCATGAACAGCAGGCCGACGCCGCCGGTGGGCCGGTATTGCGGCTGCGTGTCGTCGTTCGGGTCGTCCCTCCTTTCCCCGTACGTCTGGCCGCGCCGCGCCATCAGATGCCTGCGCTCGTCCTCCGCCGCTTCGAAACCGCCGGAACCTCGGGGGTTGGTCTTGCGGATGTGGCCCTGGAACGGGCATTTCATGCCGTGCTCGTCGTTCGCGTAGTCGAAGTTGTTCATCACCGGGCTGTGCGGCCCGGCCGCGCTCTGCGTGGTCAGCGGTGTGCCGTCCTCGAAGCGGCCGATGATCATCGCGCCCGCGCGCTCGCGGTCCTCGCCCACCAGTTTCAGCTGGTCGGCCAGGTCCTCCTCCGCCTGCTTGAACATCTGCACGTTCTGCTCCAGCTTGCGGAACACGAAGTAGCTGCCGAAGTCCAGTTCCGGATCGGGTGCCGCCGGGTCGGGGACCAGAACGCGGTCCAGTGGGGTGGCGGGATTCCACACCGAGGTCCCGTCGGTACCGCGCCGCTCGTCGTCGACGTCCTGACTCAGGAACAGCGGCTGGCTGCGCCCGTCGACGTATCCGAAGTGTTCGATCCCGTCTCCGTTCGCATTGCGCATGCCGAGGCCGGTCTCCTGGCCGATGAGGTGGACCGAGGCGGGCCGCACGGCCTCGACCTGGGCAAGCCTGGCCGCCACCGTTACGGCAGAGGCGTCGCCGACGAGCACGACCGCGTGGATCTCCTCCCGGTACGGCTCCTCCCGCAGTGAGAGAACCGGGTCCGAGAGTTTCTGCCTGGTCTGCTCGTCCCGCATGCCCAGCCGGAACGACGGGTCGGTGGGCGCCCGGGCCGACAGCCCCAGCTTGTCGTAGCCCGCCTTCGTCAGTCCCACACCGACGTACGGCGTCCCTGGCGCGCCCCCGGCCCTGAACGCCGCCACCTCCAGGAGGTGCTCCCGCGCCGACTTCATCAGGAATGCGACCGCGGTCAGGAAGGCCCGGGCCTCCGCGGCGCCCTCCGGGCTGTCAGTGAAACCCAACAGCAGTACCGACAGGTGGTCCCGGA
This sequence comes from Streptomyces sp. NPDC050759, assembly GCF_044456945.1. NCBI lineage: Bacteria > Bacillati > Actinomycetota > Actinomycetes > Kitasatosporales > Streptomycetaceae > Streptomyces > Streptomyces sp. NPDC050759. The sequence goes on from NZ_JBITGI010000009.1 coordinate 230,813, forward strand.
CGTGAGGCTTCACGATGTTCGGTTGCAGGCGATCGAGCATGGCGTCGGCGTCAGTACCGACGTCGCCCGGAACATCTGCCCCCGTCAGCAAAGTATGGAGATCGATCGACACGACAGTCCTCCCTCTCGCCACGCCGGATTCCCCCGGCCTGCCGCCCAGGCAACCGGGGACGGCCGACGGGCGCATCGGGGAAAACCCTCGGACCCGGCATAGCGGTCCAGGCCGTCGCCACCCGGTCCAGGCCGTCGCCACCCGGTCCAGGCCGACTCCACCCGGCCATGGGCGGCGACTGCGGCCCCCGGTGCCGGCGAAGCCGGAAACGATCCGGCTCGCCCGGCTAGCCGGGCGGGGCAGGGACCAGGCCGTGGGACATCAGGATGCGGGTGAGTTCGGTGCGGGAGCGGACGCCCAGTTTGCGATAGACGCGGGTCAGGTGGGCCTCGACCGTCTTGTGCGAGATGAACAGCGCGGCCGCCGTCTCGACGTTGTTCATCCCGTCGGCGATGGTTCGCGCGACCTGTAGTTCCTGCGGCGTGAGCCGGTCGAACGCGGGGACCGGGGTACCGGGCGCCGGACGCTCACCCGCGGCGGCCAGCTCCACCGCGGCTCGGGCCGTCCACGGGCGGGCACCCAGCGACTGGAACGTTGCGTGAGCCGCCAGCAAGGGCAACCGGGCCGCCGCCGGGCGGCGACAACGGCGCAACACCTCGCCGAGGCACAACCGGGTGCGGGCGGCCTCGAACGGCATCTCCCTGCGCCGGTGCGCGACTTCGGCCACCGCGTAGCACGCCTCGGCCTCGTCACCGTCGCCGGCGAGCAGCACTCGGCCACGCGCGGCGGCCGCGGCCGGCCAGGCCAGACCGGTGGTCCGGGCTCGCTCGTCCAACCACGTCAGGACGGTCTCGGCCCGGTCGCGGTCGCCCGTGCGCAGGTGGGCCTCGACGAGGTCGGCGGCGAACGGCACGATGACGGGATTGCCGAGGCCACCGTCGGCGGCCAGCGCACGGGCGTGTTCGAGATACGCGACGGCGACGCTGTGTTCGCCGTGGCCCAGCGCGACCAGACCGAGCGTGCCGGATCCGTAGACCTCCAGGGAACCGATGCCCAGCGGCCCGACCTCACGCCGGGTCCGTTCGATGCGTTCCTCACACAGCGCCCGTTCGCCCCGTGCCGCGTCGAGGCGGGCCAGGCTCAGCAGGCTGTAGCCGATCGCGCCCGTCTGGCGCAGCTCCTCCGCCCAGTGCAGCGCCTCGGTCGCGTCGGCGTAGGCGGCGGACCACAGCCCGGCCCAGCGGTCCAACTCGCCACGCGCGCCGAGGGCGTACGCGAGCGTGGCCGGGGCACCGGACCGGCGCGCCGCGTTGATCGCGGAGGTGAGCACCTTGCGGGCGCTGTCGTCGTCCTCCGTCCATCCGCACACCCGGCCGATCAGCACGAGCGTTTGCTGCGTGTCCACGGCATCCGCTGATTCCAGAGCCGTGCGTGCCGCCTGCAGCCACCGACGGGCTGCTGTCACCTGCCCGGTGAGGGCCAGAGCGAACGAGGCGCAGGCGGAGATCTCCACGGGCAGCTCGGCGCCTTCGCCGGGCCCCGCCAACGCCGGTGCGTCGAACGGGCCGTGCCCGTCCGCCACCGCCGGCCTGGAAGGCGCCGCGGACACGGCGGGGTATCGGCCGTCAGCGGGTGAGGCCGAGACCCGTATCGGCGATGGGCCGGCAGCGAGTCGGGCCGCCTCGTCCGCATCCCTCAGGGCCAGGTTGCCCCTCCCCGCCATGGCTGCGGACAAGGCCGCCTCGGCAAGGAGTGTGCCCGCCCGGGCCGGATCGATGGCGCGGACGGCATCGGCGGCGTCGAGCAGTTGGTCGTGGGCACGGGCAACCTGTCCGATCCAGATCAGCACACGGCCGCGGACCAGCGCTATGTCCGCGCGCAGCAGCGGATCGGTGGTCTCCTCTGCGGCGGCGTCGCACCACGCCGCGGCATCGTGCGGCAGTCCGCCCAGGTGCGCGTCCTCGGCGGCCCGCAGCAACCGTTCGACCCGCAGCCGACGGTCCGAGGTCAGCTCCGCCGCCCTCCGCAACGCCCGCGCCGCCACCCCGAATCCGCTGCGTTCCCGCGCCCGGCCTGCGGCCGCATCCAGTGCCGCGGCGACCTCCTCGTCCGGCCCAGCGGCCGCCGCGGCCCGGTACCAGACCCGCACCTCGCCTGTGGACGCCCCGGCCAGGGCCCGGTAGACGTCGCGTCGGGCCGCCGGAGTGAGGCATTCCAGCACCACCAGACGCAGCAACGGGTGACGCAGGTCGAGGTCCTGGCCTGTCGCCGTCACAAGGCCTGCGGCGTGCGCCGGGTCGACATCCGCCGGAGACAGACCGACCGAGGCGAAGGCCCTGGCCAGTACGTCGGGGGCTGCGGAGTGTCCTGCCGCGAGCAGGGCCAGCGCCCGTCGGGTGCGCTCCGGCAGCCTGTCCAGCCGGGTCGTCCAAGCGCGGTGGAGCTGCTGTCCCACAGGAAGAAGTTCCGGCACGGGCCGAGTCCCCGATAACTGGCCCGCGCTCAGGCCCGCAGCCGTCTCCAGCAGCGCCAGCGGGTTGCCCCCGGTGGCGTGCACCAGGTCGGCAAGCACCTGGGGGGACGGAGCGACGTCCCGGCCCGCCAGCAACTCGGCACACGCGTCCGCGGAGAGGCCGGCCAAGTCGACCTCCGGCAACCCCGGAGCGGACGGTTCGAGGGCGTCGGCCCGGACGGCCAGGACCATGGCCACCCGTTCGCCGGCCAGCCGCCGCGCCACGAAGAGCAGCACCTGCCGCGACGAGGGGTCCACCCACTGCAAGTCGTCCACGAGCACGACCAGGGGGGTGGCGTTCGCGGCCGCCGCGAGGACGTTCAGCGTTCCCGTGCAGACGGCGAGGGAGTTCGGGGGCGGACCGGCCGCCAGGGCCAGGCACACGTTCAGCGCGGAACGCTGGGCCTCCGGCAGGTCCGCCAGTCCCCCGTGGAAGGGGGTCATCAGATCGGCAAGCGCCGCAAAGGGCAGCACCGACTCGGACTCGACGCCGCACAGCCGCACCACGCGTGCACCGCGGGCCAGGGCGCCGACGCCTGCGTAGTCCAGCAGCGCCGTCTTGCCCATTCCGGGCTCACCCCGCAGCACGAGCGCGGCACCGCACTCGGCGACCGCGGTGAGCACCCCGTCCACCAGCAGACGCTCCCGCTCCCGCCCCACCATCACCTGCTGATCCGCCACTTGAGCCGCCGCCCCGTCCCCACGCCCCCGTGCGCTCGCGCTCTCTGAACTCACTGAAGCACAGACGGCAGTTCGCCACAATTGTCTGCAACGAACCTCTATCGGACCGATGTTCGCGGTACGGCAGACAGCGAGTCCGGCCGCCGTCCACCTCCGCTCCCCTTGTCCGCGCCGTCGCGCTGGACGTTGTGCGCTTCCCGGAGCATGCTGCAGGAAGGCGCGATGGAGCCGGCCGCATCAAGGCTCGCCCATCGGCCACGGGGGCGATCATCATGGACAGTCATGCCGTATCCGGCGCTTCGGCCAAGAAGAACGTGGACGTCGTTCTGGAGGGTGGCGGTGTCAAAGGGATCGCCCTCGTCGGTGCGCTGAAGGAGCTTTGCGCGGCACATACCGTGCAGCGTGTGGCTGGTACGTCGGCGGGAGCCATCGTCGCGGCACTGCTGGCGGCCGGGTACACCATCCCGGAGTTGGAGCAGGAGATGCGGAGCCTGGACTTCGCCTCGTTCCAGGACGGGCCGGCGCGTCACTTCGGCAAGGTCGGGGCGGCATTGGCCGTGCTGCTGCACAACGGCGTCTTCAAGGGCGACGCTCTGCACGCGTGGATCGAAGCGCGACTGGCGGACAAGAACGTCACGACCTTCCAGCACCTGCGGCGCGAGGAGGAGGGAGACGCCGTCGGCACGCCGCCCTACAAGCTGGCCGTCGTCGTGAGCGACATAAGCCGGGGGCGTGAGCTGCACCTGCCGGAGGACTACGAGGCGCTGTGCGGGGTGAATCCCGACACCGCCAAGGTCGCCGACGCTGTGCGTGCCTCCGCCTCGATCCCCTTCTACTTCCGGCCGGTGAAGTTCCGTCCCGGCCCACAGGAGTCGCGACGGCTCGTGCTCGTCGACGGCGGCCTGCTGTCCAACTTCCCCGTCGCCCTGTTCGACCGGCAGGACTCGACACGGCCACGCTGGCCGACCATCGGCATCAAACTGTCGATGCGGCAGACGGCCGGCCAGGAGTGGCAACCCGCCCGGAACCCCGTGGAGTTGGCGAGGCGGCTGGTCTCCACCATGACCAGCGCCCACGACCGGATCCACGTGGATCAGAAACAGGTGCAGGACCGCATCATCTTCGTCGACACCGACAACGTTCGGTCGACCGACTTCCGCATCACCCGGGAACAGACCGAGATGCTTTACGCCAACGGCGGCAGCGCCGCCCAGCAGTTCCTGGCCACTTGGGACTTCGAGCAGTGGTTGAACCGCTATCACCCGACGCGGGGCGGGGCGGGCACACCGGCCTGACCCCGTGAACGGAACGGGGGACATCATGAACACCCAAATCCGCAAAGGCCGGCTGCACAGAACCGACGGCCACCGAGCAGCAACACGGAATGGCGCCCAGGGCGCCTCATCGGCGTCCTCTGCCGCAGGACCTCCTCACCTCAGGTCCAATACGTGGCTGCATCGCGCGCAAACACGTTTGTGTGTCCTGCGCTATGAACTCAAGGCCACGTACGGGCAACCGGATCCCCTGGGTCACGACGGGGTCCGGCAAGGGGAGCTGCAGGCAGGAGCGAAGTGTCTCCTCGACGCGGCCGAGCGTCACATGCAGCAGGCCGCCGAGAGCCAGAAAATGAGCTGGCGGCTCGCCAGTTGGTGGAACGGCCAGGCATACGAGGGCACCCTTGCCTGCCTGCACGCCGCCGAGGTCGCGACCATCACGCTGTCCCAACCCGTCCGGGCCTGGACCCGGATCGATGCGGTGCTCGCCCTGGCGGGCCCGCTCTGCCAGAAGGACCCCCGCCTTGCCCTCGTCGAGCAGCTGAAACAGAAGGGCAGGCCACAGGACAATCGTGTGCCTTGGGCTGTCGCGGCCCTCCTGGAAGCGGCCTACGCGGTCCAGGAGGAACGAGCCGTACGTAGCCGCAACTTCCGTAATCGGCTCATCCGAGCAGGCAGCGTACTGACGCTCCTGCTTGCGGTGACCGTCGTGGTGGCCTGGTGCAACGCGGGAGCGATCCCCGTCTGCACGAGTGGCTGCCTGGGCCGGGCAGACCCCGGTCTCCGCGAAGTCGGATTGGTCATGCTTCTGGGCATGCTCGGTGCGGCCACCCATGTGGTGGGGCGACTGCAGAAGATGGGCGGCAGTTGGAACCCTTACAACCTTCCCTTCTACCAGGAACTCATCAAGCTCCCCATCGGGGCACTCACTGCCGTGATCGGGCTGCTTCTGGTGGACACCGAATGGCTGCCGATGGTCGATGCTCCTGAATCCTGGCGCGAGGTCATGGCCTGTGCCGTGGTCTTCGGGCTGGCCCAGATCGCCCTTACCCGCACCATCGACCAGCGCGCGGAGAAGATACTCGCGTCGGAGCCGGACCCGGAAGAGGTCAGGCAGTTGGAGAAGGTCCCCGACAACAGGGCACAAACGGCACCGAAGTTCGAGACTTAAGGTTCGAGTCGCCCTCCAGCGGCCGGAAGCCCACTTCTCGAGGACGGGGCGGATCAGTGCATGTCTGCCGCATCGAGCAGGGTGGTCGCAGTGGGCGCGATGAGCCCGGTCAGATTGTCGGCGCCGATCCCCGCGCGGGCGCTGGCGCCGTCGAAGGCGCAACCGCCTGCGACTCCACCCGCTCGAAGACGTACAGGATCCGCTCGTGTGGGGAACGGCCATCGCCCGCCGGGGGCAGCGCCCTCGCCACGAAGGCAGCGGCACGCTCCTTCAGGCTCGCCGCCAGCAGTTCGTCCTTGCTCTCGAACAGCTGGTACATGGAGCGCTTCGACACCCCCGCCGCCCTGCACAGCGCCTGGACGCCGATACCGACGCCGTCGCGGTAGGTGAGCGTGGCTGCCGCCCTGATGGGCACGTGCCTCTCTTGGGTGAGCCGCCTTCCGCTACGCCGGGGCAGCGGCCGTCTCGTGCTCCGTCTCGGCGGGGATGAGGTGCAACCCCTGGTGCTCTCAGGTCTACCGGGCCGCCGGCCGGGTCTTCGCGACCATGCCGCGGTCCCCGAAGGTGACCATCGCGTGGATCGGTATGGTGCTGGCGCGCATGAGCGCCGCGAGGCCCCGGCGGCCCTGTTGGCGGGCGAGCTCCGGCCCCAGGGTGGTCATCAGGGCGGTGAGGGCCGGCATCGGACGCCCGAAGAGCGTGATCTCCTTGATCTTTGCCTCGTCGTCGAGCCGCAGCAGCTGCACCTCCTCGAACGACTGGGACGCTACCCGCGCCCGGTAGACCAGTGCATAGGTGTCGCCCTCGCCGGTCTGGGTGTGGTAGCGGACGTCCTTGACCGCCGCGAACGCCGAGGTCAGGAAGTCACGCAGTTGGTCGGAACCCTCGTAGCGGAACTGCTCGGTGAGCGGCGAGCTGAGCACGACGTCCCGGCTGAGGCAGGCGACGGCGGCGTCGACGTCACCGTGTTCCTCGGCGGAGCGCCATCTCGCGACGGTAGCGGCGGCTGCGTGCAGGGTCTCGGACATGGGTCTCTCCCGGTATCAACGGCGCGAACGGGGTTGTGGGTGGCGGAGTGCGCCGGTGGGGGTGTCAGCCGGTGAGCTTGTTCATCGTGCGGATCTGCTTGTCCAGGACCCAGGCGGGAACGAAGCGGAGCATGCGTGCGCGTCCGGCCATGGGGCCGGCGGCGTAGCGCAGTTTCGGCTTCGCGTCGGTCGCGGCCGTGACGATCGCCTTGGCGACCACGGCGGGGTCGTCGCCGGCCTTGATCGCCTCCGCCATCAGGCGGTCGAAGACGTGCCGCTGGTCGGCATAGGTCTGCAGGGGGGTGTCGGGCTTGGCGCTGTTGGCCTCGAACCCGGTGTTGGTGTAGGCGGGTTCGACGAGGAGCGACCGGACGCCGTACTGCCGGACCTCGTGGTCCAGCGACTGGGAGTAACCCTCGATGGCGTGCTTGGACGCGCCGTAGACGGCCATGTAGGGGGCGGGGATGAAGCCCTGCACGGACGAGAGGTTGATGATGCGGCCGCGCCCCTGGGCACGCATGTGCGGCAGGACCTCCTTGACCATGCGCATGACCCCGAAGACGTTGATGTCGAAGACGCCCTGGGCCTGCGCGAGGGAGGTCTCCTCGGCCGCGCCGATCGAGCCGATGCCGGCGTTGTTGACCAGGACGTCGATCCGCCCGAACCGATCGATCACCTGCTGGACCACGGCGGTGACCGACTTGTCGCTGACCACGTCGAGGTCGAAGAAGGTCACATCCTGGAGCGGGGTGACGCGTGAGGTGTCGCGGCCCGTGCCGGCCACCTCGAAACCCGCCGCGACCAGCGCGAGCGCGGTCTGCTTGCCGATGCCCGAGGAGGCACCCGTCACGAGGGCCACTGGCCGATTTGTCGTCATGATGCACTCCCGAACCTCAAAAGGAAACCGATCGGTTTCGCCTTGCCTCACTGTAAACCGCTCGGTTTCCAATCCGCAAGCTCAAGCACCGAACCGATCCCGGGCCGCGCCACCGGCCGGCTTCAGGCGAAGGTGACCGGCGCCCGTCGGCATGGCGGAACTGGCTGGATTGACAGGCAGGAGAGACGCGGGAGTGTCATCTCCGCGCAGCGACCGCCGAGTTCGTGCTCACCGGCCACTGCGACACCTCCACCCAGGCGATCGCCCAGCGTGTCGGTGTCCCGCAGCCGTACCTCTTGCAGCCCACTCGGGCGAGAAGGCGATCGTCGCAACCGCCTTGACGCGGAACACGGAAGGCGCCCGCCTGGCGTTCGAGAGCGTGACTGAAGGGATGAGGGGCACGAGCGGCCATGGGGCTGCCGTCAGGCGCAGCAAGCTCCTGACGGCATCCGGGCCCGCGGGATCAGGGCTGGTCGCTGATGGCTCGGTAGGCCGCGATGTACAGGGTGTGGCACAGGTCGATCAGTTCTTCGACGGTGGCGTTCTGGTGGCCGAGGGTCCAGTCCACGAGGAGTTCGTTGACTCCGCCGACCAGGCTCATCGCGGTCATGGTGAGCCGGTTGGAGGAGGCTTCCGGGCCAGGGAGCGGCCCGACGACGGCGGCGACCATCGCGGCGAATTCGTGCAGGACCTCGCGGCGGCGCACTTCGAGGCGGGGGCTGGCGCCCACCACCTCGATGAGCACCAGGCGGGCCTTGCGGGCGTCGCCGGCCAGTGCGCGGATGAAGACCTCCAGGCCGGCGCGCAGTTGGGCGTCGACATCGGGTGCGGCAGCGGCCGCGGCCTGCGCGGTCTCGGCTGTGATCGTGGCGATCAGCTCGTTGTAGACCCCGGCGAGAAGGTCTTCGCGGTCACGGAACGACTCGTAGAAGTAGCGCTCGGTCAGTCCGGCATGCGAGCACACCTGCTTGACGGAGGCCGAGGCGAATCCGGCCGTGCCGAACAGGTCGAGGCCCGCCTGGATGAGGCGGGTGCGGCGCTCCTGCTGGCGTTGCGCCGCGTCGCGTCCGCCGTAGCGCCGTCCGGCGGTCTGTGTGCCGGTCATTTCTCCCCTTCGCAGAGGTGTTGACACCGGTGTGCTCCCAACTGACACTCTAGCTTGTCAGTTCATCTGACACGTCATCGTGTCAGAAACGCGTGGGGGCCGCTTGCCGCTCAGCGTTCCGCTCGTGTTCAGGCAGGGAAGGAAGGGCTCGACCGTGGCAGCACCGCCCAAAGACCCGTACACGTTCAGCCGGAGAGACCGCGACCGGCTCCCCCGCACACCACCGCTGACCGGTCGGGTGATCGCGGTCACCGGGGCGGGCCGCGGAATCGGGCGTGCCGTCGCAGCCCGGCTCGCCGCGGCCGGAGCCGCCGTGGCGATCGGCGATCTCGACACGGAGCTCGCCGTGGAGACGGCCGGTGCCATCGGCGCACATCCCGGAGGCCGACTGCTCGGGCTGTCTCTCGACGTCACCGACACACACTCCTTCGAGGACTTCCTGCGCACCGTCGAGACCCGGCTCGGGCCCATCGACGTACTGATCAACAACGCCGGAATCATGTGGGTGGGCCCCTTCGCGGAGGAACCGGAGGAAGCCGTCCTGCGCCAGTTCGACGTCAACGTCCACGGCGTACTGCGCGGGATGAAACTCGTGATCCCGGGGATGCGGAAACGCGGTCGGGGCCACGTCGTGAACATCGCCTCCGCCGCCAGCAAGGTCGCCCCGGCCGGCGAGGCGACCTACGCGGCGACGAAGCACGCCCTCCACGGCTACAGCACAGCCGTCCGCGCCGAACTGCGCGGCACCGGCGTGCACGTGTCCCTGGTGATGCCCGGCGTCGTGGACACCGAGCTGGCCGTGGGCACCGCGACCGGCCCCACCCGGCGCCTGACGACGGATCAGGTGGCCGACGCGGTGCTCGACGTCGTACTGCGCCCGCGGTTCGAGGTCTTCGTTCCACGCCAGGTGGCCGCCCTGACCCGGTTGGCCGCGGTGCTGCCCGGCCGTGCCCGCGACGCCTTGCATCACCTTCTTGTCCCCGACCAGCTCGCCGCCCTGTCCGACCGGGCGGTCCGCGCGGCCTACGAGCAGCGCACCCGGACCGCCCGCCTGCCCGAAGGATGAGCCCCGTGACCACCACGCCCAAGCCGGCGCCCAGCGCGAAGAAGGCCCAGGACGCCGCCGCTTTGCGTCCCATCCCCGAATTCGACGGTGTCCACGACGTATGGCCCCGCGGTGACCGGCTGCGTGCCGTGCGCCGCGCCGCGGCCGCCTACCGTGAGCGGTTCGTCCAGCAGGGCCGCATCCACGCCGTCCGCAGTTTCGACATCGCCGCCGCCCCGTACCCGACCCGGTTCGGTTTCCACGGCGCCGCGCTCGCCGTCAACCCGTTCGTGAGCATCGTCAACCGGATGCTCGTCGTACAGTTCGACGGCTTCGACGGTGAGCCGAAAACACTGGTGTGGGAGCCGACCGTCGCCGCCGGAACGGCTCAGGCGCCGTACTACGCCCAGCTCAAGCGGCTGGCGGGGGACTTTCTCACCGAGCACGTCTTCGCCCGCTTCTACCAGGACCCGAACACCGTCCTGCCCTCCTGCGGTCTGCGACCCGAGGACGTGGACTTCGTCAGCTTCGACCACCTGCACGTCCAGGACGTGCGCATGATCATGGGAAGTACCAGCACCGTTCCCGGCGAACGGGCGCCCCGCGAACCGCTGTTCCCGCGCGCCCGGTTGTTGGTGCACCGCAAGGAGCTGGGCACCTTCGCATCGATGCACCCGATGCAGTGGGCCTGGTACGTCGACGGAGGCATGGACGGCGTACCGGACGAGCGCGTCACCGCCTTCGACGGCGATGTCGAACTCGGTGTCGGCGTCAGCCTGCTGTGGACCCCCGGCCATACGGACGGCAACCACTCCCTGGTGCTGAACACCCCCGACGGGGTGTGGGTCTCCTCCGAGAACGGCATCTCGGCCGACAACTGGCAGCCCGAGCTCTCCCGCATCCCCGGCGTGCGCCGCCACGCCGCGTTCTACGGCCGTGAGGTGGTGCCCAACGCCAACACCCTGGAGGACTCTCTCGACCAGTACGACTCCATGGTCAAGGAGAAGACCCTCGCCGACCCCAGCCGACGCGATCCGCGCTGGCTGCAGATCCTGCCCTCCTCGGAACTGGCCCCCTTCAAGCGGCAGTGGCCGGTGCTGCCCAGCTTCAACCACGGCGGCCTGAACTACGGCGAGTTGACCCCTGCCGGTGGTGGCCGGTGACCGGCCCGGCCGCCCGCCGAATCACCGTCGACCGCACGGAAGGCGCGGACGGCGTGGAGTTGGCCGCCTACCAGTGGGGAGCGTCCACGGCTCCTCCGGTGGTGCTGGTCCACGGCTATCCGGACACCAGCGCCGTGTGGCACCCGGTCGCCGAGCGCCTGGCCGACCGCTTCCACGTCACCGCCTTCGACGTGCGGGGAGCCGGTGCCTCCGACCGGCCCAGGGGGCTGCGCGCCTACCGGATGTCGCGTCTGGAGGCTGATCTGGAGGCGGTTCTCGACGCCGTGAGCCCCGACCGCCCGGTGCACCTGGTCGGACACGACTGGGGATCGATCCACTCCTGGGAATCGGTCACCGGCACCCGCCTGGCCGGGCGGATCGCCTCGTTCACGTCCATCTCCGGACCCTGCCTGGACCACGTCGGCCACTTGATCCGGGCCCGCCTTCGGCCGCGGCATCCGGATCTGCCGAAGCTGCTGCGGCAGGCCGCACGGTCCTGGTACGTCGCCTACTTCCATCTTCCGCTGCTGCCCGCCCTGACCTGGCGAGCACTGGGCCACCGCTGGCGCGCCTTCCTCACCGGCTCCCAAGGCGTGCCCGGGCACACCCCCTACCCCGCGCCGACGTTGGCCCGCGACGCCGTGACGGGCAGCGCGCTGTACCGCGCCAACATGCTGCCCCGCCTGCTGCGACCCCGGGACCGGACGACCACCGTCCCGGTTCAGCTCATCATCCCCACCCGGGATTTCTGCGTCACCCCGGTGCTGTCGTACGGAGTGGAGCACTGGACGCGCCGGATACAACGGCGCCCGATCGACGCCGGGCACTGGGTACAGCTCAGCCACCCCGAGGAGGTCGCGTCCCGGATCGCGGAATTCACCGACCGCGTGGAGGACGACTCTCTCGCACACACCGACCACTGACGGAGAAAGAACCTGTCATGTTCCGAGCCGCACGCCCCCACCCGCACCGTCCGTCCGAGCCCATCGACCACCACGACCTGGTGCTGCAACCCCGGGACGTCACCTTCGACTGGGGCACCACCCCCCTGCACTGGCTGCCGGGTGAGCCCTTCGCGACCCACACCTTCGACGTGCTCCACCTCATGCTCCCCGAGCTCGAACGCTGGTTCGTGCGCACCTTCGAGCAGGCACTGCCACTGATCACCGACGACCGGCTGCGCGAGGACGTACGCGGCTTCATCGGCCAGGAAGCGATGCACGCCGAGGCGCACCAGGAGGTCCTGGAGCACCTGCTCGCCAAGGGTCTTGACCCGGCTCCGTACACCCTGCAGTCCGAATGGATCTTCCGACGGGTGCTCGGAGACCGGCCGGAGCTGACGCCGGCCGCCGCACACGCGCACCTCCTCCAACGGCTCGCCCTCATAGCGGCCTTCGAGCACTTCACCGCGTACATGGGTCACTGGATTCTCAGCAACGGGCACCTGGACCAGGCCGGCGCGGACCCCGCGATGCTCGATCTGTTCCGCTGGCACGGCGCGGAGGAGGTCGAACACCGTTCGGTCGCGTTCGACCTGCTGGTGCACCTCGATCCCCGCTACCGGCGCCGAGTGGTCGGCATGCTCGTCACCGCTCCGGTGCTGACCCGGCTGTGGATTCGCGGAGTCCGCTTCCTGATGAGCGCCGACCCCGAACTCGACGATCGGGTCGAGGTCCGCTTCCGCGACTACCTGACCGCGGCCCGCAAAGACCTGTTGCCCCCGCCGGGCGCGTTCGCCCGCTCGGTGCTGCGCTACTTCCGCCCCGGCTACCACCCGACCCAGGAGGGCTCGACCCAGCAGGCGGTCGCCTACCTGGCGGCGTCCCCCGCTGCCCGGGCGGCCGCCCGATGAGCCGGCAAGCAGCAAGGCATCCCATGGAGATCAGCACACCCGTCACTCAGCCGCCGGACCTGTACGGCAGGCCGCGCGGCGACTCCTTCATGCGGAAGCTGGCGGCTTTCAGCGACAACGCGGTCAAGCGCCTCGCGCGGCGCAGTACTCCTCCCAGGCGCCCGCGGGCCACTGAGATGCCCGTGATCCGTGAACTGGTGGTCGCCGCCAAGCACCAGGAGGCCGAAGATGTCGTCTCCCTGCGGCTGGCAGCACCCGACGGGGGAACACTCCCGCCCTGGCAGCCCGGTGCCCACGTCGAACTCCACCTGCCCTCCGGCCGCAGGCGGCAGTACTCGCTGTGCGGCGACCCTGCCGACCGGTACGGGTACCGCATCGCGGTGCGCCGCATCGCCGACGGCGGAGGCGGTTCGGCCGAGGTGCACGACACCGTCGGAGACGGTACGCGGGTCGCGATCACCGGACCCCGCAACGCCTTCCCCTTCGCCGCCGAGGCATCCATCCTGCTCATCGCGGGCGGCATCGGAATCACCCCGATCCTGCCGATGGCTCGGGAAGCCGCCCGACGCGGCCTGGACTGGAGGCTCGTGCACACCGGCCGCAGCCGCGGCTCGATGCCCTTCGCGGCAGAGCTGGCCGAACTCGCGGCCGCAGCCCCTGGCCGGGTCTCCATCCGTCCTGACGACGAGTCAGGGGTGCCCGAGGCAGCCGATCTGCTGAGCTTGAGCCCGGTGGCGACTGCGGTGTACTGCTGCGGACCCGCGCCCATGATCGACGGCGTTCGGCGCGCGTTCGGTCGTAGCCGCGCGTCAGCCCTGCACTTCGAGCGTTTCGCCCCGGCCCCGATCACGGACGGCCGTCCCTTCGAACTTCAGCTGGGCGGCGCCGGACGGGTGCTGCCGGTGCCGTACGACCGCTCCGCCCTGGATGTTCTCCACGAGGCCCTGCCGGACTTGCCGTTCTCCTGCCGCCAGGGGTTCTGCGGCACCTGCCGGATACGGGTGGCCCAGGGCCGAGTCGATCACCGCGACCGTCGGCTCACAGCCAACGAACGTGCGGCCGGCGCCATGCTGCCCTGCGTCTCGCGTGCACCGGAAGGAGAGCGGTTGGTGCTGGACGTATGAGCGATGTCCGAGCGCCCGTGGAGGAAGTCTTGCGTGACGCCCTCGCATGCCGTCGGAGGCCGATGCCCTCATCCGCTTCTCCGAGAAGCGTGGCCGCGGCCGGCCAGTGGTGTTAGCACGTGATCCGCATGACTTGGAGGGGCGGTCCGCCAAAACCGCCCCTGACAAGCCATCAGCGAACACGCCGCGGGAGTACCCACTGGACCGCCGAGCCGACGACTCGTCAGCTGACTCATCCGGCTCCGTAGCGAGCGGGTTTCAAGGCTTGAGCACTGCCAGTACATCGTCGAGCGAAACGTCGGCGGGGTCACTCATGTCGAGACCATCGAACGTCTGCCAGATATAGGACGCCGCCCCGCTCTCCCGCAGCGGATGCAAGTCGGCCAAGTCCGGGTCGTCCCGGAAGGTGTTGAACGCCTCCTCGGACTCCCATTCAACGAGAAACAGAACCTGCCGTGGCGCGAGGTCACCGGCTACGTTGTCGCGGAAACGACCAAACGCCACCATTCGACCGCCATATTGCGGAGCCACTTCAGGCAAACGGCTGAAATACGCAAGGTACTTCTCCACGTCGGTCACGTCAAACATATTCAGAGCGTAAAACTTCTTCTTTTGCGAGTTTGCACCCATTACCCATACCCTTTCCGGTACCAATGATGATGTTGACGTCGGTCGCGATTTGCGCCATCTAGGAGACTGGATATGAAGAACGCACTTCCAGCGCTCGGGTGAAGACTGAGTCCGCGGGAATCTGAGTACGTTTTTCCGTGCCGCCGGGTAGTTCGGGACCCGCCCGGCTCCGCGACGAGAAACCGATCGGTTCCTCATCGTAAACCGATCGGTTTTCACGTGCAAGTCCGAGCGGGAACCATGTGCCCGGGCCTCTCAGGAGTCCGGGCCTCAGTCGTCCAGGACGACGACGTGCTTGCCCGGCGTGGTGCCGGACTCGACGTCGGCCTGGGCGTCACGGACCTGTTCCAGGCCGTGGTAGACCTTCGCGACCGGGACGTTGAGGCGTCCGGCGGCCTGACCGCCGTAGGACGTCAGCCGCACCCCGCCCGGGATCATGAACGGGGTGAAGTCGGGGATCGTCCACTGGCCTGCCAGGGCTCCGGTGAAGCAGACCGTGCCGTGGCGACGGACGGTGCGGAGAGTGTCGGCGAGGACCGAGCAGCCCACGAGCTCCAGTGCGGCGTCGACACCTTCCGGCATCAGCTCGCGCACCTGGTCGGCGATCGTCCCGTTGTCAACGAGGGGATGGTCGACGCCCGCGGTCCGCAGTTCCCCTGCCCTCCGCCGGCTGCGGGTGGTGGACAGCACGGTGGCTCCGAGGTCCTTCGCGAGCGTGGCCGCACTCAGCCCGACCGTGGAGGTGCCGCCGCGGATCAGCAGCGTCTGCCCGGGCTTGAGGTCCAGGCCGGTGGTCAGCGATCCGTATGCGGTCTGGAACATCTCCGGCAGCGCACCGACGACATCCCACGGCAGGCCGGTCTCGAAGGGGATGACCTGTGCCGCGGGGACGCTCACGTACTGGGCGTACGCGCCGTCGTACGAGCGGCCCATGCCGCCCATCATCGTGGCCACTTGCTGTCCCGGTCGCAGCCCGCCTTCCTCGTCGGCCTGGTCGATCACGCCGACACCCTCGATGCCGGGGATGCGCGGATAGGTGACCACCGCGTCCGACTCTCCCTTGCGGGTGGTGACCTCGGATTCGTTGACGCCGAACGCCTTCACCCTGATCCGCACCCAGCCGGGCTTGCGGACGGGCACCGGGACGTCCTTGATCTCCAGTGCGTCGAGGCCGCCGGGCCGGGTGACGACGACGGCCCGCATCGTCGCCGGCGCGGGGTCGCCCCCTGCTGTCGGTTGACTCATGTCGAATTCCTCCCTCTGTGTCGAGTTCCTCCCTCTGTTCGCCCTCTGGTGCCCTGTTCCGGATCGCCAGGTGAACCTCAGGGGCGGGCGATGTTCTCGAACAGGTCGAGGACCGCCTGGTACCGGGCGCCGGCCTCGTAGGGAGGGTTGCCGACACTTCCCGAGGTGGGCCGGTCCGTGACGGCGGGCCACAGACGGGTGTGCTCGCCGGTGGCGAAGTCGAGGACGATGTCGCGGACACGCGTGTCACGGTCGGCCTGTTCGGGGCTACGCCCTGGCCGTTCCTGGCCAACCAGGGCGTACATCTCGGTGCCGTGCACGGCGGGCGCACCCTCGGCGGGCCCGATCATGAGCAGATGGGCGTTGCCGCCCGCGGCGGCGTGGGCCAGAGCACCGCGAGCGGCGGGGAGCGTGAAGATGTAGTCCGTCAGGGCCGCGGCGCGGACCTCGGCAGGGGTGCTGCCGCCCTGGTCGTAGGTGTCGACGATCCTCTTGGCGCGAGAGCGGGGAATGCGCCACCCGGCGAATTCGTCGGTGACGCGGTCGACGGCGTGCGGGTCGAACCGGTCCAGGTCGTTCGCCACCCACCAGCCCATCTCGTCACTGGCCGTGCTCAGGAGTACGTCGATGTCCCGGTGCGAGCCCGACGCCAGGACGTCCATGGGGTGGGCGTGCAGTACTCCGCCGGGCTGTTCGGTGTCCAGGACGACGCCGAGGCTCTGGTTGTCCATGCCACCACGGACTCCGAGGTCCGTCGGGCAGACCTTGCGGAGGGCGGCCACCAGGGAGGCCGCGTCGAGATCGATCAGCTTGTCGGGGTTGCCCGCGACACCGAGTTCGGTGACGAACCGCTCCGCGAGCTCCTCGGCCCACCAGGCCGGGACGAGACGCGAGGGCGCGCCGGAGAACCCGGCCAGTCGCCGGTACAGACCGTCCGCGGAGGAGGCCCCGAGCAGCCCGAGGGTGGAGTAGGCGCCGGCGCTGTGGCCGTAGACCGTGACGTTGTCGGGGTCGCCGCCGAAGTGGGCGATGTTCTGCCTGACCCAGGTCAGCGCGGCGATGACATCCTGCAGGCCGAGGTTGCAGGCCTCGGCGAGCCGCCCGCCGTACTGCGAGAGCGAGACCGCCCCCAGTGCGCCGAGCCGGTAGTTGACCGACACGCTCACCACACGCCCTGACGCGGCGAGACCGGCGGCGTTCGAGGTGATCTGCGTGTTCGCGCCGACCTCGAATCCGCCGCCGTGGATGTACACGGTCACCGGCAGCGACTTGTCGGCGGGCTGTTCGGGGGCCCACACGTTCAGGTTCAGGCAGTCCTCACCCATCCCGCTGTCCGCCTCGAGCCAGTCGCCGCTGTCGGGCTGGACAGAGACGACGCCCTTGCGGTCGTAGGGGCGGTCCGGATCGAAGTCCGCGACCACGGGACGGCGATACCGCTCGGCGGTGGCGAACGTGATCCCCCACCAGGACCGCACCCCTGGTGCAGTCGGAGCCTTGGGAGCGGAGGCGGTCATGACATGTCCTTCCGGCGCGGTTCGGGTATGTCGCGCGGTGCTTCGACGGCTGGTTGCGTGCGGCGACGTCCCCCATCGTTGCCCGGGATCCAACGAGCCGCCCGGCGGGTAGCGGTCACCTGATGGTCAGCAGGTGACACTTCAGGGTTTCACTTCAGCGGGCCTGGAGGACCTTGGCCGGCCGAGCAGGCACCGCATGGGGCGGCGGCCCCGATGAGCTGTCGTCGAGGTCGAGCCGCCGCGGTGCGGCAAACGGTCTCCGGGTGTGGTCGGCCGGACCGAAAGTCCAACAGCAGATGTTCGGCACTCCGAGCCGTCGTCTGAGCCCCGGCCGGACACCGCCGAGATCGTCAACCAGAGAGAGGAGGCAGGACGGTCGTGGCCTCGCCGGCCGCGAAGGCGGCCGGGGTGAGGCCGGTGCGGTCGCGGAAGAAGCGGCCGAAGTTCGCGGGGTCGGTGAAGCCGAGGTGGACCGCCACAGCCCGGGCGTCCCACCGGGCACCGCCCAGCAGGCGCCGGGCTTCCAGGAGGCGGCGTTCGTCGATGAGTTCACGCACCCCCTTGCCCGTGGCCTCCCGGGCGGCGCGGCTGAGGGTGCGGACCGAGCAGCCGAGCAACTCGGCGTAGTCCGCGGCTTGGTGCAGCTCGCGAAAGTGCAGCTCCAGGGCGTCCAGGAACCGCCCGAACCTGTCGGCACGGCCCGTGCCGGCCGTGGCCGTGCCGACGGGGGCGATGCCCGGTGAGTTGGCGAGGCGCAGCAGCAGCGATTCGAGCAGGCTGCGCCGCAGGGCGTGATGGACGTCGAGGGGGCGGCGCCCCAGTGCGCGGTGTTCGTCCAGGAGCTGGAGTGCCGTCTGCTGGAGCCAGGCGGCGTCGTCGGGGTGCGGGCTCAGCACGGCAGGGGCCTCGTGCGCGGTGAGCGGGGCGAGGAGACGGGCGAGGTCGGGCCGCAGCACGTCCGGTTCGAACAGGATGAACGGGCCGCGGGCCGCGCCGGGCGGATGCCAGCACTGCGCGTGCCCGGGACGCACCCACAGCCACTGACCGGGGGCCACCGTCCGCGTGACGTACTCGACGTCGTGGCGCAGCTCACCCTCGGTGACCAGGATCAGGTAGTGGAAGGTGGCGCGGCCCGGACGGGGCGGGTTCCACGGCCAGTCGTCGTGCTGGGTGAAGAAGTCCTCGACGGTACTCACTTCAAGGCCGTAGGGAGTACCGACCGGGGGCTCGAAACCGTACAGCGGAACCGCGGCTGGTCCGGCCTGCCTGCGGGGCCCGGAGTGTCGCTTGTCGACCATCACGTGTCCGCAGCCTACCCCCTTGGCAGTCGGCTTCGACGGAAGGATGGGACCTATCACCGCGCCTGCGCGGCGCGCTCTCCGCCTCCTTCGATGCCACAGTCCGTCACCACCCGGGAAGGCTCACCACCCATGAACGGACCGACCCTGCACAGGACCGCCGCCGACTGCGCGGAGGAACTCCCCGGAGCCCGGCTGGAGCATCCCTTCGGCCCCGACTGGGAGGTCTTCAAGGTGCGCGGCAAGGTGTTCATGCTGATGACCGAGGTCCCGGGGCGTCCCGTCGTGATCCTCAAGGCGGACCCCGGCGAGGCCCAGGCCCTGCGGGAGCAGTACAGCCACATCACCCCCGGCTACCACATGAACAAGAAGCACTGGATCACCCTGGAGGGCGGGGAAGGCGTCGACAAGGAACTCGTCAGGGAGCTCGTCACCGACTCCTACCTGCTCGTCGTCGCCCAACTCCCCCGGGCCGAGCGGCCCGTCGACCCGCACGCCTACGGCACCGGCAAACGGGCGGCCCGATGAGCGCGGCCGGCGACCGGCTCCAGGACACCGCCCGCCGCGCGGCCCTGGCCCTCCCCGACGTCAGCCACGGATACCCCTTCACCCCGGGACTCGACGTGTACAAGGTCGCGGGCAAGGTCTTCCTGATCGTCACCGACGACCCGGACGATCAGATCATCACGGTCAAGTGCGAACCCGAACACGCCCGCGCGCACGTACGCGGCTACGCCTCGATCACACCGGGCCGCTATCTCGACAAACGGCACTGGATCTCGCTCGGTCCTGGCCCCGGCGTCACCGAGCGGCTGGTCACCGACGCGGTCGAGAACTCCTACGACCTGGTCACCGAGCGGCTGCCGCGACGCGACCGCCCCGGTGCCCGATGAGCGCCGCGAGCTTCCCCACGAGCGGCTGAGCCGACGTCTGTCAGTGTCCCGTGCAAGGCTCACCACGCCCGCACACGTCCGCCTCCGACCCGAGACGACCCGGACACTTCCCCGACGAAATGGACCGCGGACGTACTACCAGCGCACCCGCAACGGCTACGAAGCCCAGATCACCGAGCGCCTGCGCCACTGGACCGCTCTGCGTGCCCGCCGGCGACGCGGTTGACCCGCCGACGCCCGCAAAGAATGATCACAGCCGGAGAAGTGGTCACCCACTACACATTGAAGCGGAATGCCCACACCAACGCTCTCACCTGCAGAAACGGGCTCCTGAGAGATCCAAGTCAGCACAGAATCAGCACGGGCGGCAGGCCCGATGGTTCCAGGACGGCCAGGAAGGCGGTCGCCCCTTGACGATCTCGTGGCCCGGACCTCGCCGAGTCGCTACGGTTTAGCCATGACCGCACTGCCCGACTGGATGCGCCCGCCGCGCGAGGAAGGCTGGTTCGCGGAGGACCTGGACCGCCTCCCCGAGGCGCCCCGCCACACCGAGCTGATCGACGGAGCCCTCGTCTTCATGATGTCGCCCCAGCGGTGGTGGCATGGCCACCTCGTCACCATGCTCACTGTCGCCCTCATGGAGCAGGCGCCCAGCGATGTCAGCGTCGGCCGCGAGATGACCATAAGGCTCGACGAGCGAAACCGGCCCGAGCCCGATCTGCTCTTGACGACGGCCGCCTACGACGGCGACCGCACCTGGTTCACGCCCGATGAGGTGCGACTCGTCATCGAGGTCGTCTCACCCGAGTCCGCGCACCGGGACCGCACGGTCAAGCTGCGCAAGTACGCGGAGGCCGGCATCCCGCACTACTGGTGCATCGAGGACGAGGACGGCGCCCCTGTCGTCCACGTCTACGAACTCGACGAGCCGACCGGCGTCTACGCGCCCGCCGGCATCTTCCGGGGCACCCTGAAGCGGCCAGTGCCTTTCGAGATCAGCCTGGATCTCGACAGGCTCACCCCGCCGCGGAGCACATAGGAATCAGCACCAAGTCAGCACGGGAACACGGAAGGGGCCGGGCTCGCCAGAGCCTGACCCCTTCTGACCTGCGTGCTTGACAAAGCATCTAGCGCAACGTAACCGCAAGGTCACACATTGAACCGGAACTCCACCACATCCCCGTCCTGCATCACGTAGTCCTTGCCCTCCATCCGCGCCTTCCCCTTGGCGCGAGCCTCGGCCACCGATCCCGTCTCCACCAGGTCGTCGAAGGAGATGACCTCCGCCTTGATGAAGCCCTTCTGGAAGTCGGTGTGGATGACTCCGGCGGCCTCGGGGGCGGTGGCGCCCTTCTTGATGGTCCAGGCGCGGGACTCCTTGGGGCCGGCCGTGAGGTAGGTCTGCAGGCCGAGGGTGTTGAAGCCGACGCGGGCGAGGGTGGCGAGGCCCGGCTCCTCGGCGCCGACCGACTCCAGGAGCTCCATCGCGTCCTCCTCGTCGAGCTCGGCGAGGTCCGCCTCCAGCTTGGCGTTGAGGAAGATCGCCTCGGCGGGGGCGACCAGGGCGCGCTGCTCGTCCTTGAAGGACTCGTCGACCAGCTCGTCCTCGTCGACGTTGAAGACGTACAGGAAGGGCTTCGTCGTCAGCAGGTGCAGGTCGTGCAGGAGCTCCTCGTTGCCGGAGCCCTGGACGATGCCCGCGGAGAACAGGGTGTCGCCCTTCTCCAGGATCTCCTTCGCCGCCTCCACCGCCGCGACCTTCGGGACGGTGTCCTTCTTGATCCGCGACTCCTTCTGGAGGCGGGGCAGGACCTTCTCGATGGTCTGGAGGTCGGCGAGGATCAGCTCGGTGTTGATCGTCTCGATGTCGTCCTTGGGCGAGACCTTGCCGTCGACGTGTACGACGTTCTCGTCCTTGAAGGCGCGGATGACCTGGCAGATCGCGTCCGACTCACGGATGTTCGCGAGGAACTTGTTGCCCAGGCCCTCGCCCTCGGAGGCGCCCTTCACGATGCCCGCGATGTCCACGAAGTCGACGGTCGCCGGGAGGATCTTCTGGGAGGAAAAGATCTCGGCCAGTTTCGCCAGCCGCGGGTCCGGGACGCCGACCACGCCGACGTTCGGCTCGATCGTGGCGAACGGGTAGTTGGCCGCCAGCACGTCGTTCTTGGTCAGGGCGTTGAACAGGGTCGACTTGCCGACATTCGGCAGACCGACGATTCCGATCGTGAGCGACACGTTGCGACTTCCCGTACGTGAGAGGAGACGTGAGGAGACTGGCGGCCAGGGGGCCGATCCACCAGTCTACGGCGTGCCGCAGCACGCTCCGGCGGACCTCTCGAACGCATGGCCAAGGTCTTTCCCACCGCGTGTCCGAGGAGCGATTCCACACATAAACAGACCTAGGTTGGTCCAGTGGAGCATCACAGGACCCGCCCCCCGCACAACGGAACGCGCCGCCCGGCCCCGGGAGCGCCGCTGCCCGCGCAGGCCCGCGGTGAGCGACGGCCGGCGGCGCCCCGCCGCCCTCCGCCGCCCGTGGTCCAGACGTTGCGACGGTTCCCCAACCCCCGGCTCACCGGGCTCGGCGGCGGCCTGTTCTGCGCCGGGCTGATGTTCACGCTCGGCTTCCTCGTCTCACTGCTGTTCGGCTCGTCGCTGACGGTGTACGGCGTGCTGTTCGTGCCGGTGAGTGTGCTGACGGCGGTCTGGATGCGCCGGGGCGATCTGCTGACCGCCCCGATCATCGTCCCGATCGCGTTCGCCGCCGGGCTCGTCCCCGTCGCCGACAGCAGCGGCGGCACCTCGGGCCGCCTGATGGGCCTGTTCACCGCGCTGGCCACACAGGCCGGCTGGCTCTACGCCGGCACGCTGGCCGCCGGCGTCATCGCGCTGGTCCGCAGGATCCGCCTGGTACGGCACCGCTCACGCTGACGAGGGCCATGTCACGCCCCCGCGACTCCCTGCCCCTCCACCGCCCTCATCGCCGCCCCCACGATCCCCGCGTTGTTCTGCAGCTGCGCCGGGACGATCTCGGCCTTGATGCCCTCGATGTGGGGCAGGAACTTCTGGGACTTGCGGCTGACGCCGCCGCCGACGATGAACAGCTCGGGCGAGAAGAGCATCTCGACATGGGCGAGGTACTTCTGGACGCGGTGGGCCCAGTGCTCCCAAGTGAGCTCCTCGACCTCCCTGGCCCTGCTGGAGGCCTTCTTCTCGGCGTCGTGGCCGTGCAGCTCCAGGTGGCCCAGCTCGGTGTTGGGGACGAGGACGCCGTCGACGAAGACCGCGCTGCCGATGCCGGTGCCGAAGGTGAGCAGAATGACGGTGCCCCTGCGGTCCTTGCCCGCGCCGAAGTTCATCTCGGCGACGCCCGCCGCGTCCGCGTCGTTGACGACCGTCACCGGGAGTCCGCCGAGCCGCTCGCTGAACAACGCGCGCGCGTCGGTGTCGATCCAGCTCTTGTCCACGTTGGCCGCCGTACGGATCGTCGAGCCGCCGGTGACCACGCCCGGGAAGGTCAGGCCGACCGGTCCCATCCACCCGAAGTGGTCCACGACCTGCTTCACCCCGTCGGCCACGCCGTCGGGCGTCGCCGGGTGCGGGGTGAACACTTTGTGGCGCTCCTGGGTGAGGTCGCCCTTGTCCAGGTCCACAGGGGCGCCCTTGATCCCGGATCCGCCGATGTCCAAGCCGAAGATCTGCATGGCCCTACGTTACGACGGACGACTGACAGTCACGCCTGCGAGGTCCCCTTACGCTCCGCGACCAGCGCCGCCGCCTCCTCGCGCAGGTCGCGGCGCAGTTCCTTCGGCAGCGAGAAGGTGATGGACTCCTCGGCCGCCTTCACGAGCTCCACGTCGCCATAACCGCGCTGCGACAGCCACTCCAGGACCTCCTCGACCAGGACCTCCGGCACCGAGGCGCCCGAGGTCACGCCGACCGTGGTCACGCCCTGAAGCCAGGCCTCGTCGATCTCGCTCGCGTAGTCCACGAGGTAGGCCTCGCGGGAGCCGG
This sequence comes from Streptomyces sp. NPDC050759, assembly GCF_044456945.1. Lineage (NCBI taxonomy): Bacteria > Bacillati > Actinomycetota > Actinomycetes > Kitasatosporales > Streptomycetaceae > Streptomyces > Streptomyces sp. NPDC050759. The sequence goes on from NZ_JBITGI010000009.1 coordinate 254,294, forward strand.
CCAGCTTGGCGACCTCGACGAGCCGCTTGGAGTTGGAGGAGTTGCGGGAACCGACCACGATGACCAGCTCGGCCTCGGCGCCCATCTGCTTCACCGCGAGCTGACGGTTCTGCGTGGCGTAGCAGATGTCGTCGCTGGGCGGGGAGATGAGCTGCGGGAACTTCTCCTTGAGGGCGTCTACGGTCTCCATCGTCTCGTCGACGGACAGCGTGGTCTGGGAGAGCCAGACGACCTTCGACTCGTCGCGGACCTCGACCTTGGCGACGTCCGAGGGGCCGTCGACCAGCGTGATGTGGTCGGGGGCCTCGCCGGAGGTGCCGATGACCTCCTCGTGGCCCTCGTGCCCGATCAGGAGGATGTCGTAGTCCTCGTTGGCGAAGCGGACGGCTTCTTTGTGGACCTTGGTGACGAGCGGGCAGGTCGCGTCGATGGTGGCGAGCTTGCCGCGCGCGGCCTCCTCGTGGACGACGGGGGCGACGCCGTGGGCCGAGAACATGACGATGTTGCCCGGCGGGACCTCCTCCGTCCGTTCGACGAAGACGGCGCCCTTCCTCTCCAGGGTCTGTACGACGTACTTGTTGTGGACGATCTCGTGCCGGACGTAGACCGGAGCGCCGTACTGCTCCAGGGCTTTCTCGACGGCGATCACGGCGCGGTCCACACCCGCGCAGTAGCCACGGGGGGCGGCGAGCAGGACACGGCGGCCAGGCGAAGCAGTCATGCCTCCCATCGTAAGGCCGCGTCCGGCCGGTCAAAGATCGCGTGCCGGTTACCTTCCCGGGAAGACTGACCCGGAGATCTGGGCGGCGATCACCGTGGCCGTGACCGTGGAGGCGTCGCGGGCGTGGGGCAGCGAAGCAGGCCGGAACCCGCCGCGTGGTGACCGCCGGTGACGGTGCGTTGTCGTACCGGGCCGTTACGCTCGCGGCATGGCTGTGAACTCGACTCCCGAAGCGCCCCTGCCCGTCGGCGAGGTGTCGCGCCTGATCGGCGGCTGGATCGACCGCCTCGGTGCCGTGTGGGTCGAGGGCCAGATCACCCAGCTGTCCCGGCGCCCGGGCGCGGGTGTCGTCTTCCTCACGCTGCGCGATCCGTCGTACGACATCTCGGTGAGCGTCACCTGCTTCCGCCAGGTCTTCGACGAGATCGCCGATGTCGTCAGCGAGGGCGCCCGAGTCGTCGTACTGGCGAAGCCGGAGTGGTACGCGCCGCGGGGCCAGCTCTCGCTGCGGGCCGCCGAGATAAGGCCCGTGGGGGTCGGTGAGCTGCTGGCCCGGCTGGAGCAGCTGAAGAAGTCCCTCGCCGCGGAGGGGCTGTTCGCGCCGGAGCGCAAGAAGGCGCTGCCGTTTCTGCCGCAGCTCATCGGGCTGGTGTGCGGCCGGGCCTCGGCCGCCGAGCGGGACGTCCTGGAGAACGCCCGGCACCGCTGGCCGGCCGTCCGTTTCGAGGTGCGTAACGTCCCGGTGCAGGGCGTGCACGCCGTCCCCCAGGTCGTCCAGGCGGTCAAGGAGCTCGACGCGCTGGACGACGTGGACGTGATCATCGTGGCGCGCGGCGGGGGCAGCGTGGAGGACCTGCTGCCGTTCTCCGACGAGCAGTTGGTGCGGGCGGTCGCGTCCTGTCGTACGCCGGTGGTGTCGGCGATCGGGCACGAGCCGGACACCCCGCTGCTCGACTACGTCGCCGACCTGCGGGCCTCCACGCCCACGGACGCGGCCAAGAAGGTCGTACCGGATGTGGGTGAGGAGTACGAGCGGGTGCGGGCGCTGCGGGACCGCGCGCGGCGGTGTGTCGAGTCCTTCCTCCAGCGGGAGGAGCGTGGCCTCGCGCAGGCCCTCGCGCGGCCGTCGATAGAGGATCCGCACCGGATGATCGACGAGCGCGCCGACCATGTGTCCTCGCTGGCCGACCGCGGCCGCCGCACCCTGGGCCATCTGCTGGACCGCGCCGACTCCGAGCTGACGCACACCCACGCGCGCGTGGTGGCCCTCTCCCCCGCCGCGACCCTCCAGCGCGGGTACGCCGTGCTGCAGAAGGCCGACGGGCATGTGGTGCGGGCGCCGGACGAGGTGACGGCGGAGGAGGCCCTGCGGGCGCGGGTTGCCGAGGGTGAGTTCGTTGTCCGAGTCGATGCATAGGGTGGGCGGATGACCAGCAAGGTGGCGGAAGAGGCGCTCGGGTACGAGCAGGCACGGGACGAGCTGATCGAGGTCGTACGGCGGCTGGAGGCGGGCGGTACGACGCTCGAGGAGTCCCTCGCGCTCTGGGAGCGGGGCGAGGAGCTGGCCAAGGTGTGCCGGCGCTGGCTGGACGGGGCGCGGGCGCGGCTGGACGCGGCACTGGCCGAGGAGGAAGAGGCCGGGACCGAGGGCGACGCCGAGTAGGAGACCTGGGTGATCTGTGAAGCGGATCACCACGCCCCGATTTTTGTTGAAGGTTGAACTTCAGTGGCGTACCGTCGAGACGTCAACCGGTCCCCGGTCCGTTTCCGGGGTCGACGCCCCCTCGAGAAGGTTTTCCATGTCTCTCGTTCTTGACCCCGCCGCCCAGGACCTGCTCTTCCGCGAGGCCCGTACCGCGAACACCTTCACCGACGAGCCGGTGACCGACGAGCAGCTCCAGGCCATCTACGACCTGGTCAAGTACGGCCCGACCGCCTTCAACCAGAGCCCGCTGCGCATCACCCTGGTCCGCTCCGCCGAGGCCCGCGAGCGCCTGGTCCAGCACATGGCCGAGGGCAACCAGCCCAAGACCGCCACCGCCCCGCTGGTCGCGATCCTCTCCGCGGACAACGAGTTCCACGAGGAGCTGCCGGAGCTCTTCCCGCACTTCCCGCAGGCCAAGGACGTCTTCTTCAGCGAGCGCCCCGCCCGCGAGGGTGCCGCCGGGCTGAACGCCGCCCTGCAGGCCGCGTACTTCATCATCGGCGTCCGTGCCGCGGGCCTCGCCGCCGGCCCGATGACCGGTCTGGACTTCGAGGGCGTCCGCAAGGAGTTCCTGGACGACGACCACACCCCGCTGATGGTCGTCAACATCGGCAAGCCGGGCGAGGACGCCTGGTTCCCGCGCTCCCCGCGCCTCGCGTACGACGAGGTCGTCACCACCGTCTGAGACGGCTGACACGACGGACACACGAGAGGGCCCGGCCGCCTGGCGGCCGGGCCCTCTCGTGCGGTCTCACGCCGTCTTGAGCGACTTCGCCATCTCGGCCAGCTGGGCGAACGATCCCGTCCCCGCGACCACCGTCGTCGCCCCGTCACCCGTGTGCACGAGGGCGTCGTAGCGGCCGCCCGTGTACCGCGTCCAGGTGCGGCCCGCGATCTGCTGGGTCTGCTTCGTCGCCTCGCCGCCCTGGCTCGCCTCGTCGATGAACGTCGACGGCTTCTGAGTCGACTGCTCGACCTGCACGTACTGATCATCAGGGGCCTGGAAACCCAGGTGCCAGGCGTCGAACTGGTCGCCCTGGAATCGCACCGAGGTCGCCTTCCAGCCGGACGGCAGATCCTCGGGCGCGGCCACCGGATAGGAGGCCGCGCGGCGGGCCGTGAGCAGCTCGACGCGGTAGTCGACCGTCTTGATGTCGGGAGCGGAGTCGTCGTGCGGGATGAACACGTAGATGACCGCCGCCGCGATCCCGATCACGCCCAGGGAGAGAATCATGTCCCGGACCGTCTTCTGCTTGCCGTTCGAACCTGCCACGTCCCCTATCGTCGCAGGTGCCCGGTCCGCTCATCCGTGGGGTCCCCTGCTCATTTTGTCGGACTGGCGATAGAGTCGACGGTCGAACCCTCATCCGGCCGTCGTCGTATCAGAAAGGTGCGCTCCGATGACCGAGCATCATCATCTGCCGTCCGAACTCGAGGTCCCCTCAGAGGCCCCCGACCGCAACCTCGCCCTGGAACTCGTCAGGGTGACCGAAGCCGCCGCCATGGCCGCGGGCCGCTGGGTGGGCCGGGGCGAGAAGAACGGCGCCGACGGCGCCGCGGTGCGCGCCATGCGGTCCCTCGTCTCCACCGTGTCGATGAACGGCGTCGTCGTCATCGGCGAGGGCGAGAAGGACGAGGCCCCGATGCTCTTCAACGGAGAGCGCGTGGGCGACGGGACCGGGCCCGAGTGCGACATCGCCGTCGATCCGATCGACGGGACGACGCTGACGGCCAAGGGCATGCCGAACGCCATCGCCGTACTGGCCGCGGCGGACCGCGGGTCGATGTTCGACCCGTCCGCCGTGTTCTACATGGACAAACTGGTGACGGGTCCCGAGGCCGCGGACTTCGTCGACATCAACGCGCCGGTCTCCGTGAACATCCGGCGGGTCGCCAAGGCCAAGCGGTCCACTCCGGAGGACGTGACCGTGGTCATCCTCGACCGGCCCCGGCACGAAGGGATCATCAAGGAGATCCGGGAGGCCGGGGCGCGGATCAAGCTGATCTCCGACGGTGACGTGGCGGGGTCGATCTACGCGCTGCGCGAAGGCACCGGCGTCGACATGCTGCTGGGCATCGGCGGTACGCCCGAGGGGATCATCTCGGCCTGTGCCGTGAAGTGCCTCGGGGGGACGATCCAGGGCAAGCTGTGGCCGAAGGACGACGAGGAGCGGGCGCGGGCGATCGACGCCGGGCACGATCTGGACCGGGTGCTCATGACGGACGACCTGGTGTCCGGGGAGAACGTGTTCTTCGTGGCGACCGGGATCACCGATGGTGAGCTGCTGCGTGGTGTGCGGTACCGGTCGGAGACCGCGACGACCGACTCGATCGTGATGCGGTCGAAGTCGGGGACGGTGCGGCGGATCGACTCCGAGCACCGGCTCAGCAAGCTGCGGGCCTACAGCGCGATTGATTTTGATCGCGCCAAATAGCGCCTGACGGCTCGGGGGGTCCGGAGCGCCGGCGGGTGCGGCTGCGTGGGGCTTCTCGCGCAGTTCCCCGCGCCCCTGAGGAGATGGGCGCCCCCGGTGCGGAGGGGGCGCCGTTTCCTCTTGTCCTTGTTCTCAGCCCGCCTGGGCTATGCGCGCCGCCCTCGCCGCCTTCTGCAGTTCCAGGTCGCGGCGGCGCCTGCGGGCCAGGACCACCCGGCGTTCCGCTGCGGTGAGGCCGCCCCAGACGCCGTAGGGCTCGGGTTGGAGCAGGGCGTGTTCGCGGCACTCGACCATGACGGGACAGCGGGCACAGACGCGCTTCGCGGCCTCCTCGCGAGAAAGCCTGGCGGCGGTGGGTTCCTTGGACGGGGCGAAGAACAGGCCGGCCTCGTCGCGCCGGCACACCGCCTCGGTGTGCCATGGAGCGTCTTGGTCCCTGTCCCGCACTGGCACCCGCTGGGCCGGAACGGCAGCTACCTGCAGGGACGAATGCGGCGGTTGCAGCACGGTCTACTCCTGACGACGGCTTCGCGAGCGAGAGACGATGCAGCAAGCCCTACCCGCTGTGCGCGCGCCTATGCACTGAGTCCCGAACCGCTGGATCGCGGGCGGTCGCGTGCGCTTGCGGGAGCCCGCCACGGACGGATCCGTTCGCTTCGGACGCGCCCGGATTCACAGCCGTCAACGATCCAGATGTTTGCGCAAACTCTTGTCGACCTTGCGATCGACCGCGCGCTGAACCCGGTCGAGGATGTCCGCGACGAGCTTGCCCCGCTTCGGCTTCGCGTCGACACTGCCGAGGACGGCCCAGCCATCGACGTACACCACGGGCGCGTCCTGCTCGGCCGAGTCGAGCGTGTCCACCTGGAAGTCGCCGAGGACACCGACGCCCGTGCCGCGCAGCGAGATGTTCTCGGGGACGCGCACCTCGACGCTGCCGCAGAGCGAGAACGCCTTGATCACGACCTGGCGGTACTCGAAGATCGCCTCGCTGAGGTCGATCTCGACGCTGCCGAAGATCGCGTAGGCGTGGATGCGGCGGCCCGCGCGCCAGCGGCCCTTGCGGACGGCGGCACTCAGGACCGCCACCACGTTGTCGTCGGGGTCGTGGGGTATCGCGTCGGTCGGGCGGTTCGGGGCCGGGGTCCAGGCCGGGGCGGCACGGCGCTCGTGGGCCGCCGGCAGGTCCCGTATGAAGACCTCCAGCTCACCCACCGTCTTGGCGCTCAGCACCCCCTCGACCCGCTCCGCATGCTCGTCCGCGGTGAGGCGGCCCTCGGCGAGGGCCTCGCGCAGGATGTCGGCGACACGGTCGCGGTCGGCGTCCGAGGCACGCAGGTCGGCCACCGCCGGTGCGGGGCCGGCGTGCTTCTGAAGGTCGGGCTTCTGAAGGTCCACGGCAGCAGCGTACCGAAACGCGATAGATCGCGACTAGGCCTGTGGACAACTCTTGGCGAACCAACTGAGCCTTACCTCACAAGCTCTAGCCCTTGGACAGGTTCTACGCTGGTGCGGCCCGCCGACGGAGGTGGGTGGCCGTCTTTCGAGTGAGGAATGGGCTGAGATGCCTGAGTTCGCGTATACCGATCTGCTCCCCATGGGAGAGGACACCACCCCCTACCGGCTGGTGACCTCCGAGGGTGTCTCCACCTTCGAGGCCGACGGGCGGACCTTCCTCAAGGTGGAGCCGGAGGCGCTGCGCAAGCTCGCCACGGAGGCCATCCACGACATCCAGCACTATCTGCGGCCCGCGCACCTCGCTCAGCTGCGGCGGATCATCGACGACCCCGAGGCATCGAGCAACGACAAGTTCGTGGCGCTGGACCTGCTCAAGAACGCGAACATCGCGGCCGCGGGCGTGCTGCCGATGTGCCAGGACACCGGCACGGCGATCGTCATGGGCAAGCGCGGACAGAACGTCCTCACCGAAGGTGAGGACGAGAAGGCCCTGTCCCGCGGTATCTACGACGCGTACCTGAACCTCAACCTGCGCTACTCGCAGATGGCCCCGCTGACCATGTGGGAGGAGAAGAACACCGGTTCCAACCTCCCCGCGCAGATCGAGCTGTACGCCACCGACGGCGGCGCCTACAAGTTCCTGTTCATGGCGAAGGGCGGCGGTTCGGCCAACAAGTCGTTCCTCTACCAGGAGACGAAGGCCGTCCTGAACGAGGCCTCCATGATGAAGTTCCTGGAGGAGAAGATCCGTTCGCTCGGTACGGCCGCCTGTCCGCCGTACCACCTGGCGATCGTCGTGGGCGGTACGTCGGCCGAGTACGCGCTGAAGACCGCGAAGTACGCCTCCGCGCACTACCTGGACGAGATTCCGGCCGAGGGCTCGGAGCTCGGGCACGGTTTCCGGGACAAGGAGCTGGAGGAGAAGGTCTTCGAGCTGACGCAGAAGATCGGGATCGGGGCGCAGTTCGGCGGGAAGTACTTCTGCCACGACGTGCGTGTCGTACGGCTGCCTCGGCACGGCGCGTCCTGCCCGGTCGCCATCGCCGTGTCCTGCTCGGCCGACCGCCAGGCCGTCGCGAAGATCACCGCGGAGGGGGTCTTCCTTGAGCAGCTGGAGACGGACCCGGCGCGGTTCCTGCCCGAGACGACGGACGAGCACCTCGAGTCCGACGGTGACGTCGTCAAGATCGACCTCAACCAGCCGATGGACGACATCCTCGCGGAGCTCACCAAGTACCCGGTGAAGACGCGGCTTTCGCTGACCGGTCCGCTCGTGGTCGCGCGTGACATCGCACACGCCAAGATCAAGGAGCGGCTTGACGCGGGCGAGGAGATGCCGCAGTACCTGAAGGACCACCCGGTGTACTACGCGGGCCCGGCCAAGACGCCCGAGGGCTATGCGTCCGGTTCCTTCGGCCCCACGACGGCCGGCCGTATGGACTCCTACGTCGAGCAGTTCCAGGCGGCGGGCGGCTCCAAGGTGATGCTGGCCAAGGGCAACCGCAGCAAGCAGGTCACCGACGCGTGCGACGCGCACGGCGGCTTCTACCTCGGCTCCATCGGCGGCCCGGCCGCCCGGCTCGCCCAGGACTGCATCAAGAAGGTCGAGGTCGTCGAGTACGAGGAGCTCGGCATGGAGGCGGTCTGGAAGATCGAGGTCGAGGACTTCCCGGCGTTCATCGTCGTCGACGACAAGGGCAACGACTTCTTCACTTCCCGGGAACCCGAGCAGCCGACGTTCACCAGCATCCCGGTCCGGGGGCCTGGACTGGGCTGAGTCGCCGTCCGGGGCGGCGTCAGGAAGCCTCACCGCTGCGGCGCGGTCGACCGTATGGTGCGGGGATGGATGACGGGTCGGCACGCATCGAAGTCCCTGACGTGGTCGGGATGAACACGGGAGAAGCGCACGCTCTCTGCCGCGATCTGGGGCTGTTCTGGGCTACTACAACATGGATCAGCAACTGCCACGGAGCATGGTGATCGCCTATCAGGAGCCCGCGCCCGGCACCATGGCAGCGCCTGCCGCGGCAGTCAGGATCTGGACGACGCTGGATCCGCCGCCCGACGATCGGCGGCCACAATAGAAGCCTCCAGACCCCTCGGCGGACGCCGGGGGGTCTGTTGCTGCCTTCACCGGTTGGCGGTCAGTACTGCCGCGAGGCCCTCCTGCAGGTCCTTGACGAAATACCCGGGAACCTCCAGTGACGGGAAATGTCCGCCGGTGTCGGGTGACCTCCATCGGACGATCTGTCGGTACCGCTCCTGTGCCCAGGGGCGCGGGGACTTCTCGATGTCGCGGGGATACATGGTGATTGCCGACGGGACGTCGACCCGGAGTTCCGGGTCCAGCGAGTTGTGGCTTTCGTAGTAGATGCGGGCCGCCGACGCGCCGGTCCGCGTCAGCCAATACAGGGTGACGTCGTCGAGAACCCTGTCCATGGAAAGCGTCTCGAACGGGCTGTCCTCGGTGTCCGACCACTCGGCGAACTTGTCGAGGATCCAGGCGAGAAGCCCGACCGGTGAGTCGACGAGCGAGTAGCCGATGGTCTGCGGTCGGGTCGCCTGCTGCTTCGCGTACGCCGCGCGGTGGCGCCAGAAGTCGCGGGTTTCCTCGGTCCACCTGCGCTCGACCGCCGTCAGCCCGTCCGTGGTCAACCCGGGCGGTGCCTCCGCGAACAAGGTGTGGATGCCGAGAACGTGCGTGGGGAACCTGCCGCCGAGAACCGTGGTGATATTGCCTCCCCAATCGCCGCCGTGGGCTGCGAACTTGCCGTAACCGAGCCTTCCCATCAGTTCCACCCAGGCGGCCGCGATCTTTTCTGTTCCCCACCCGGTGGTGGCCGGCTTGTCGCTGTAACCGAAGCCCGGCAGCGACGGGACCACGACGTGGAACGCCGGCGCGTCCGCGTCTTTCGGATCGGCCAGCTCGTCCACCACATCGACGAACTCGGCAATGCTGCCCGGCCAACCGTGCGTCAGGATCAGAGGAACGGCATCTGCGCGCGCGGATCGGCGGTGCAGGAAGTGGATTCCCAGTCCGTCAATAGTCGTGCGGAACTGGCCGATACGGTCAAGGCGCTCTTCGAACGACCGCCAGTCGTACCCGGTCCGCCAGTAGTTCACGACATCGACGAGGTCGGCGAGCGGAACGCCCTGTTCCCATCGACGGGGGTCGGGCGCGGCGCGATGGACCGTCTCAGCCTCCGGTAGTCGCGCCGCGGCCAGTCGCGCGCGCAGATCGCCGAGGTCGGCGTCGGTTGCGTGGGCTTCGAATGCTTCTACGTCGCTGGTCGGACGGGGCATGGGACCTCCTGGCCGTCGCTGAACCGTCTAAGGCGGTTCCAGCGTGGCATGCCTTCATGCCGACGAGCAACCGGCTAAGGTGGTTCCATGCGTGCCGGCTTCCCTGACTTCCGCCTCGGTACCGTGCTGGCGACCAGCTTCACGGGGACTCTGTCGGAGCGTCACGGCGACGCCGTGGAGCGCATTCCCACGCCGCAACGGCTTGTCGACTGGCTGGCCGTGTACGGCCTCGCCGTGGACTCCTGCACCCCTGCCCAGCTCGACCTCGCCCGGGAACTGAGGGAATCGATCCACGCCGCCGCGACGGCGGCCGCGATCCAGGACGCGCTCCCTGCGTCCGCTGTCCAGGTCATCAATGACCGCAGCGTTCAGGGTCGGGCCGCGGCGGTCCTGACGCCCGAGGGCAAGCGGCGATGGCAGCTCAGCTCGACTTCCCGGGTGGAAGACGCCCTCGGCGTGATCGCCGCCGACGCGATCAGCATCATCGCGGGCGAGCGAGACGGAAAACTGGCGTTGTGCGCGTCACCGACCTGCCGGGCCGCCTTCTTCGACACCAGCCAGAGCCGCACCCGTAAATGGTGCGACATGAACACGTGCGGGAACCGTCAGAAGAAGGCGCGCTTCAACGCCAACCAGCGCAAAAACACCAGATCAGCGGAGTGATCGTTAGCTCGGTGCCGTCCCCACCGCCGCCTTCGCAGGTTCAGAGGGGCCCGTTGCCGTTCTCCACCGTCGAGTCCGCCGACTGATCCAACGACCGGCGGGGGCCGGGCAGTCGGGGACGATCGGGGGCCGGGAATGGCGTCGGGTTGCCCGGTCGGCGGTGGCGGTAGGCCAGCCAGCCGCGGAACGACACCGACGCCGCCGTGGCGAGGGCGGCGATCAGCGTCGGGCCCGTGTCCGCTGCGAGCACGATGACCAGCATGGTCGCCAGGATGGACAGCAACGCCAGGAGATTGGCGGCCAGTTCGATCATCTGGAAACGCAGCTGGGAATCGCGGTCGTCGTGGGGGTCCCGCCCCGGTCCGTGCATGGATACTGCCTCTCGGTCGTACAACTCGCTTGCCGCGGCGGCCGTTTGGTCCCCTCTCCAACCGTCTGCTCATATGTATCACCGACCGCGTTCCGCCTCTTGCCGCTCACCGGCCTCTCGAGTTCTCCGCTAAAAACCGAGAACGGCAACGGCAATTGGATCTTCGGCGAACTGCCACACTTATCGGGCAGAAAGGAAGGGAGGGCCTCCCCCGCCCCCGACACCCTCAAGATCGTGAGCGTACGGGTCCGGGGGCGATCGACGTTGTCAAAGCACCGCAGATCCCCGATCGAACAGTTCGGCCAGGAGCTCAACGCATTCTGCCTGGAGTCGAATGTGAGCATGGCCCGCATCGCGGAAGTCAGTTTTCGCAGCAAGACGGGGGTGTACCGGGCGTGGTGCAAAACAGAGCTGGCCTCCTGGAAACTCATCGAGGACGTCGTCAGGGCGATCTGTGAGATCTGCCAGTATCCGGAGGACAAGGAGCAGGAAACCCTCGACTACTGGCGGCGCCGATACCGTGCGGCCGAGGCCGAGGTCCACGCCGCCGAGGACCATGTCGCCTCGCTGCTCAACGAGATCGTCGAGCGACTCGACCAGCACACGTACCGCACCGACCGCCTCGAACAGACACTGCAGTCCCTCACCACCGAACTCGCCGGGTTGCAGCGCGGCCGGCCCTCCGACCCCGAGGCCACCCTGCACTTCGGGCACCTCTCCGGCCGCGAGGCGGACCAGCCGGAGTGGCTGACGGAGATCCGCCGGCACATCGTGCGGTTCGAGCAGGAGGCCGAGCGGCTGCGTGCGGAGTCGCAGCAGGCCGACCTGCGCGCACGGGAGTTGGCCGAGCACGCCCGCCAGGTCCAGTCCCGCGCCGATGAACTGCACCGCTACCTGGCCGGTCTGTTCCCGCCCGCCGAGCGGCCGAGCCTGCCGGGCCAGGTCCTGCGGCAGGAATAGCCTCGGCGGTCACGGACGCTGACCACGACGGAGGTGATCGGCAGTGGCCGACGAGCAGCAGGAACAGGCGTTTCGCATCGAGCACGACTCCATGGGCGAGGTCCGTGTCCCGGTGGACGCCAGGTGGCGGGCCCAGACCCAGCGGGCCGTGGAGAACTTCCCCATCTCCGGACAGCGGATCGAACGGGCGCACATCGAGGCGCTCGCCCGGATCAAGGGGGCGGCCGCGAAGGTGAACGCGCGGCTGGGGGTGCTCGACAAGGACGTCGCGGAGGCGATCCAGGAGGCGGCCGACGAGGTGGCCCGCGGGGACTGGGACGCGCACTTCCCCGTCGACGTCTTCCAGACCGGGTCCGGCACCTCGTCCAACATGAACACCAACGAGGTCATCGCGACGCTGGCGACCGAACGGCTCGGCCGTGACGTGCACCCCAACGACCACGTCAACGCCTCCCAGTCGTCCAACGACGTCTTCCCCTCCTCCATCCACATCGCCGCCACCGCCGCCGTCACCCGGGACCTGATCCCCGCCCTCGACCATCTCGCCACGGCCCTCGCCCGCAAGTCCGAGGAGTTCGCCGATGTCGTCAAGTCCGGGCGGACCCATCTGATGGACGCCACCCCGGTGACCCTGGGGCAGGAGTTCGGGGGGTACGCGGCACAGGTGCGGTACGGCATCGAGCGGCTGCAGGCCTCTCTTCCCCGGCTCGCCGAACTGCCGCTCGGCGGCACCGCGGTCGGCACCGGCATCAACACCCCGCCCGGTTTCCCCGCCGCCGTCATCGAGGAGGTCGCCCGCACCACCGGGCTGCCGCTCACCGAGGCGCGGGACCACTTCGAGGCGCAGGGCGCCCGGGACGGGATCGTCGAGACCAGCGGGCAGCTCAGGACCATCGCGGTCGGTCTGACGAAGATCGCGAACGATCTGCGCTGGATGTCCTCCGGGCCCAGGACCGGGCTCGCGGAGATCTCCCTGCCCGACCTCCAGCCCGGCTCGTCGATCATGCCCGGCAAGGTCAACCCCGTGATCCCGGAGGCCGTCCTCATGGTCGCCGCCCAGGTCGTCGGGAACGACGCGACCGTCGCCACCGCCGGTGCGGCCGGCAACTTCGAGCTCAACGTCATGCTGCCGGTCATCGCCAAGAACGTCCTGGAGTCGGTCCGGCTGCTCGCCAACGTGTCCCGGCTGCTGGCCGACCGGACCGTCGACGGGATCGTCGCGCACCGCGAACGCGCCCGGGAGTACGCCGAGTCCTCGCCCTCCGTGGTCACCCCGCTCAACAAGTACATCGGGTACGAGGAGGCCGCGAAGGTCGCCAAGAAGGCCCTCGCGGAGCTGAAGACGATCCGCCAGGTGGTACTGGAGAGCGGCTATGTCGAACGCGGCGATCTCACGGTGGAGCAACTCGACGAGGCGCTGGATGTCCTGCGGATGACACGGCCGTAACCTTTCCCCGCCCCGGGGTGAACCGTGACGCGCACCGCAGCGTCGTATGCCTATGGCACCTAATATCTGGTCATGGCAGACGGTGGAGCGGTGAGAGCGGTGGAAGCGGGTACGTCGGCGCACTTCTGGGAGCCCGGGAGTCAGATCCTGTGGCGCTACCGGGAGAACGCCGGCGCGCACGTCCACATCGCCCGCCCGGTCACCGTCGTACGCGACGACGAGGACCTGCTCGCCGTGTGGCTGGCACCGGGCACCGAGTGTGTGAGGCCGGTGCTGGCCGACGGCACGTCGGTGCATGCCGAGCCGTTGGAGTCGCGTTACACCAAGCCGCGTTCCGTACAGCGGGACCGCTGGTTCGGCACCGGGGTGCTGAAACTGGCGCGGCCGGGACTGCCGTGGTCGGTGTGGCTGTTCTGGGAGCCGGGCTGGCGGTTCAAGAACTGGTATGTGAACCTCGAGGAGCCACTGGCCCGGTGGGCCGGGGGTGTGGACTCCGAGGATCACTTCCTGGACATCACCGTGGATCCGGACCGCAGGTGGCAGTGGCGGGACGAGGACGAGTTCGCGCAGGCCCAGCAGGACGGACTGATGGGCCCGGACCTGGCCGAACAGGTCAGACAGGCGGGGCGGTCCGCGGTGGAGGTGATCCGCGCCTGGGGCCCGCCGTTCTCGGACGGCTGGCCCGACTGGCGGCCCGATCCGTCCTGGACTGTGCCGCTTCTTCCGGAAGACTGGGACCGTACGCCCGCGCACTTGTCCTCATGAGACCCTTGATGCGCCCCCGGGCTGCAAACGTAGGATCGTCCTCCGCAAGAGTGCGCAGCGGCAACTACCGGAGCGGGCACTGGGCTTGACCGATCGTCACCGAGGGGCGGCAGGACGTGAGCGTGGGGTATGAGGGCAACACCGGTACGGGCCGCGGAAGGTTGACCAAAAACGCAGGAACAGCCCCTGACCACGCGGGAATTCCGTTCCTGGGACACGCATTCCGGGTATCGGCATTTCGGCGGGACCCACTGCGCGTACGGCGCGCAGCCCCGGACGGACGGATTCGACACGCGTGACGGAGCACCCGACCTCCTTCGAACGCCCCCAGCCGGGCGTCGACCCCACGGACCCCCGCGGGGCGCTCCTGCGTTCCCCGGCGCCACCGTCCGCCCAGGGCGTCGAGGCGCCGACGGCTCTGCCCGTCCAGGCCCGCTCCGGTGACCCCACGCCGGACGCGGCACCCGTCGTCCAGGGCAGCAGCGGCACGACCGGCAGGACCGGTAACCACAAGGACATGGGCATGAACCCGGCCGGTACCGGCCCCGAGCACTCCCAGCCGGCCGCCGCCGAGCAGGACACGCATCGCCCGCGGCCGGTACCCGAAGGCGTCCCGGCCCAGCCGGGCGCCGAGCAGGACCGGCCCCAGAGCGGCGTGGGCGGCGAGGAACGCCGTACCGGACAGGGCACGGTCCCCGGCCGGCCCATCCCCATGCGGCGGGACGGCGACCGGCTGCGCTTCGTGGGCGCGGCGACCCGCCGGATCGCGCGCGGCATCGACCTGGACGAGATCGTGATGGGTCTGTGCCGGGCGACCGTGCCGACCTTCTCGGACGCGATCCTCGTCTATCTGCGCGACCCGCTGCCGGTCGGCGACGAGCGGCCCACCGGCCCTCTCGTGCTCCGGCTGCGGCGCAGTGACCGGATTCCGCAGCAGGAGCGGGACCTGGAGGACGGCATCCTGCCGGTGCCGGTGCCGGAGAACCCGACCGAGCTGGACGCCCTCGGCACCGAACTGTGCGAGGTGCAGCCCGGCAGTGCGCTCGCCGAGGTGCTGCGCGGGGTGCGGCCGGTCTTCACGGACACGCCCGCGGCCCGCGCCGCGCTGCCGGAGCTGCTCGGCGAGGGCGGCGAGTACGCCGTACCGACCGGTCGGCGGACGATCCTCGCCCCGCTGCGCGGCCGGCGCCGGGTCATCGGTGCCGCGCTGTTCCTGCGCCGCCCCGACCGCATCCCCTTCGACCCGGACGACCTGCTCGTCGCCGCCCAGCTCGCCACGCACAGCGCGCTCGGCATCGACAAGGCCGTCCTGTACGGCCGTGAGGCGTACATCGCCGACGAGCTGCAGCGCACCATGCTGCCCGAGACGCTCCCGCGGCCGACGGGGGTCCGGCTGGCGTCGCGCTATCTGCCCGCCGCCGAGACGGCCCGGGTGGGCGGGGACTGGTACGACGCGATCCCGCTGCCGGGCAGCCGGGTCGCCCTGGTCGTGGGTGACGTGATGGGCCACTCCATGACGTCCGCGGCGATCATGGGTCAGTTGCGGACCACGGCACAGACGTTGGCCGGGCTCGATCTGCCCCCGCAGGAGGTGCTGCACCACCTCGACGAGCAGGCGCAGCGGCTCGGTACGGACCGTATGGCGACCTGCCTCTACGCCGTGTACGACCCGGTGTCGCACCGCATCACCATCGCCAACGCCGGTCATCCGCCACCGGTGCTGCTGCACCTGGGCGGCCGTGCCGAGGTGCTCCGGGTGCCGCCGGGCGCGCCGATCGGCGTCGGGGGCGTGGACTTCGAGGCCGTGGAACTGGACGCGCCGGCCGGGGCGACGCTGCTGCTGTACACCGACGGGCTCGTCGAGTCCCGGCTGCGGGACGTGTGGACCGGGATAGAGCAGTTGCGGGAGAAGCTCGCCGCGACCGCTCAGCTCACCGGTCCGGATCATCCGCCGCCGCTGGAGGCGTTGTGCGACGAGGTGCTCGACATGCTCGGTCCTGGCGACCGGGACGACGACATCGCGTTGCTCGCTGCTCGCTTCGACGGGATCGCGCCCAGCGATGTGGCGTACTGGTTCCTGGAGCCGGAGGACGCGGCACCGGGGCGTGCCCGGCGGCTCGCGCGGCGGGCACTGTCCCGCTGGGGCATGGAGGACCTCACCGACTCCGTCGAGCTGCTGGTCAGCGAGGTCGTCACCAACGCGGTGCGGTACGCGACCCGGCCGGTGACGCTTCGGTTGCTGCGGACCGATGTGCTGCGGTGCGAGGTCGGGGACGACGTGCCGCAACTGCCGCGGCTGCGCCAGGCCCGGGCCACCGACGAGGGTGGGCGGGGGCTGTACCTCGTCAACCGGCTGGCCCGGCGGTGGGGAGCGACCCGGCTCAGCACCGGCAAGGTGGTGTGGTTCGAGCTCAACAGGAGCTAGCTCGGAGACAGACAGGGGGCGCCCGGCAGAAGCCGGGCGCCCCCTTTTGCTCTGTCGCTATTGGTCGCCGTTCGGGTCGAACGGATTCTCCGGTGAGGTCGTTATCTCGGCCGGAGTGCTCTGCTCGCTGGTCGGCGGAGACTGCGACGGCGACTCCGTCGGCGACTCCGAGGGCGACTCCGTCGGCGACTCCGAGGGCGTCTCCGACGGCTTCTCCTTGGTCGGGGTCGACGACGGCGTCTCGGACTGGGAGAGGGTGGGGCTCGGGGTCCAGCTGGGCTGAACCGCTGCGCCCTGGTCGGTGTCGAGGTCGAACTTGGTGTTCTCGGCCGCGACGCCGAAGGTGTACGCCGCCCAGATCTGCGCCGGGAAGCCACCGCCGTTGACGCGGTCGAGGCCGGCCGTGTTGTACAGCTTGCTCTGCCCGTGGGTCTTGTAGTCCTCACCGAACAGACCGACCGAGGTGACCAGGTCCGGGGTGTAGCCGGTGAACCAGGCCGACTTGTTGTCGTCGGAGGTACCCGTCTTGCCTGCGACCTTGCGGCCGTCACGTGCGGGGTTCTGCTGGACGGCCTTCTTGGCCGTACCGTCGTCGACCACACCGGTCAGCACCGAGGTCACCGTGTCGGCGGCCTCCCGGCTGATGACCTGCTCGCCGATCGGATCGGGCATCTGGAACTCGGTGCCCCCCTGCTCCGCCGACTCGATGATGCTCGGCGTGACCTGCTTGCCGTGGTTGTCGAGGGTGGCGTACACACCGGCCATCTGGATCGGGCTCGCGCCCATCGTGCCCAGGGTGTAGGCGGGCAGCGGCCTCAGCTTGCCGGTGTCCATGCCGAGCTTGGTGGCCGTCGCCAGCACCTTGTCCATGCCGACGTCCACGCCCATCTGCGCGAAGACGGAGTTGATGGACTTGTCCATCGCCGTCTGCACGGTGACCTTGCCGTAGTTCCCGTCGTCCTCGTTCTCGGGAGCGAATCCGACCTTGTCGCCGTTGCTGTCGACGACCTGGCGCTTGCTGGTGCCGTCGTAGATCGTGTTCGCGCCGATCGCCTTGCCGCCCTGCGTCTCGGAGCCGTTCTCCAGCGCGGCGGCGAGGATGACCGGCTTGAAGGTCGACGCGGGCTGGTAGTCGGTGCGGTTGGCGTTGTTGTAGAAGTGCTTGGTGTAGTCGGTGCCGCCGTACAGGGCGACGATCTTCCCCGTCTTGGGGTCGACGGAGGCGGCACCGGCCTGGACGTTCTTGTCGACCGGCCGCTTCTTCGGGTCCAGCTGGCTGGTCAGCTGGGTCTTGACCGCCTTCTCCAGCTGGGCCTGCTTCTTCTTGTCGATGTTCAGGGTGATGGTCCACCCCGAGTTCTCGACCCGGGCCTCCGCCTCGTCCTGGGTGATGCCTTCCTTGGCCACCAGCTGCTTCTCCAGCTGCTGTTTGGCGAGCTTGACGAAGTAGCCCTTCTGCCCCTCCATCCCGGGGGCGGCCTTGGGCTCCTTGGGGACCGGGAACGTCATCTTCGCGCGCTCGGTCTTGTCCAGCCAGCCCTGCTCGACCATGTTGTCCAGGACGTAGTTCCAGCGGGCCGTCACCAGCTTCTTGCCGGTGTCGCTGGCGACCGCCCAGTCGTACTGGCTCGGGGCCTGGAGCAGCGCGGCGAGATAGGCGCCCTGCTCGACGCTGAGCTTCTTGGCGTCGACGCGGTAGTAGTCCTGGGCGGCGGCCTGGATGCCGTAGGCGCCGCGGCCGTAGTAGCTGGTGTTGATGTAGCCGGCGAGGATGTCGTCCTTGGGCGTCTCGCGGTCCACCTTCAGCGAGATGACCAGTTCCTTCAGCTTGCGCGTGACGGTCTGGTCCTGGTCGAGGTAATAGTTTTTGACGTACTGCTGGGTGATCGTGGAGCCACCCTGTTTGCCCTTGCCGGACAAGGTGTTGAACAGCCCGCGGGCGATGCCCTTGAAGTCGACTCCCGCATCCGAGTAGAAGGTCTTGTTCTCCGCGGCCACGAAGGTGCGCTGGACCGGCTTGGGCACTTCGGAGAGGTCGACGATCTCGCGGTTGGTGTCTCCCTCACGGGCCATGACCGAGCCGTTGCTGTACTTGTAGATGTTGCTCTGTTCCTGAGCTTTCGCGTTGCCCTTCGGCACGTCGATCATCATGTACATCACGACGAAGGCGCCGATGCCGAGCAGGGAGAAGGCGAAGAACGTGCCGAGGATCTTCTTCCAGGTGAAGAGCCGGCGTATACCGCTCTTACCTTTCTTGGCGCCCTTCTTACCGCGGGCGGCCGCCTTGCGCGCAGCGGCCCTGCCGCCCGGCGCGACGCCCCCGCCCGGCGCGAGGCCCTCACTCGGCGTCCGGGACGAGCGCGTGGGCGGCGCCGCGCGGCGGCCACCGCGCTGACGTGCTCTTCTCTCTTCCGCTCGTCCCATGGGTCGACTCGCTCCGCTTCCTCATCGGCGGCCACACAGGTTCGTGGCACAGGTCAGCTCAGAAAGCTAACACCGGTCCATATGGCGCAGGACCTTCGATCGGGTCTTCGGGGGGCGTGAGAATCAGCACCCGCCTCCTCGGAACCAGACCTCCGAGAGGGTGTCAAGGTTGCCGGGACGGGGTAATGTGATATCAATTAGTTAGCACTGAGCTAGTCTCGAAACGGGGGACCTCCATGTCCGCGCAAGACTCCGCATCCATCGCCGACACACCCGACATGCCCGCCCCGCGCGTGCGGGAGTTCGCCGCGCACAGCATCGGCGGCGCGCTCGCGCTGCTGCTGGGCCTGGCCGGACTGCTGCTGGCCGTCTTCCTGTTCGCCGCGAGCGGGGAAAGTCCCGGCTACGCCGTCGGCGGGGCCTTCGTCCTGATCGTGGCGCTCATCTCGCTGCGCGGCCTGAACACGGTCGCGCCGGGCGAGGCCCGGGTGGTCCAGCTCTTCGGGCGGTACAAGGGCACGATCCGCCAGGACGGCCTGCGCTGGGTGAACCCCTTCACCTCCCGTACGAAGGTCTCCACCCGGGTCCGCAACCACGAGACCGCCGTCCTCAAGGTCAACGACGCCTACGGCAACCCGATCGAGCTGGCCGCGGTCGTGGTGTGGAAGGTCGAGGACACCGCACAGGCCACCTTCGAGGTGGACAACTTCGTGAAGTTCGTCGCCACCCAGACGGAGACGGCGGTACGGCACATCGCCATCGAGTACCCCTACGACGCCCACGAGGAGGGCGGGCTCTCCCTGCGGGGCAACGCCGACGAGATCACCCAGAAGCTCGCCACCGAGCTGCACGCGCGCGTGGAGTCGGCCGGTGTCCAGATCATCGAGTCCCGCTTCACCCACCTCGCCTACGCGCCGGAGATCGCCTCGGCGATGCTCCAGCGGCAACAGGCCGGCGCGGTCGTCGCGGCCCGGCGGCAGATCGTGGAGGGCGCGGTCGGCATGGTCGAGGAGGCGCTCGCCCGGATCACCGAGCGGGACATCGTCGAGCTGGACGAGGAGCGCAAGGCGGCGATGGTGTCCAACCTGATGGTGGTCCTGTGCGGCGACCGCGCCCCGCAGCCCGTTCTCAACACCGGGACGCTTTACCAGTGACGACACCTTCCGAGGGGGGTTCCCCGGAGCGGCGGCCTCAGCAGCGCAAGCAGGTGCTGCTGAGGCTGGACCCGCTGGTGTACGAGGCGCTGGCGCGCTGGGCCGGGGACGAGCTGCGGTCGGCGAACGCGCAGATCGAGTTCCTGCTGCGCCGGGCCCTGAAGGAGGCCGGCCGGCTTCCCGGTGACACGGGGCCGCTGCCGCGCCGGGGACGGCCGCCCAAGGATGCCCAGGACCCGTAGCAGAACCGTGACAATCGGTCCTCACCTGCGCCTCCATACGCCCCGGACTCGACTGCACACCCCGCGTATACACGAGGGGTATACACCGCATGTACAGTCCTCTCCATGTCCATCGGTCACACCCTCCTAGGGCTCCTGGAGTCCGGGCCCCGCCACGGTTACGACCTCAAGCGGGCCTTCGACGAGAAGTTCGGTCATGACCGGCCGCTGCACTACGGCCAGGTCTACTCGACGATGTCGCGGCTGCTGAAGAACGGGCTCGTCGAAGTCGACGGGATCGAGCCCGGCGGCGGCCCCGAGCGCAAGCGGTACGCCATCACCGACGCCGGGATCACCGACGTCCAGCGGTGGCTCGCTACGCCGGAGAAGCCCGAGCCGTATCTCCAGTCCACGCTGTACACCAAGGTCGTCCTCGCGCTGCTCACGCACCGGGACGCGGGTGACATCCTCGACAACCAGCGCGCCGAGCACCTGCGGATGATGCGCATCCTCACCGACCGCAAGCGCAAGGGCGACCTCGCCGACCAGCTGATCTGCGACCACGCCCTGTTCCATCTGGAAGCCGACCTGCGCTGGCTGGAGCTCACCGCCGCGCGTCTCGACAAGCTCGCGGAGGTGGTGGTCAAGTGACCCCGGCCGGTTCCCTGCTCGTGGCCGACGAGCTGCGCAAGACCTACGGTCCGACCGTCGCCCTCGACGGCGCCGAGTTCTCCATCCACCCCGGCGAGGTCGTCGCCGTGATGGGCCCTTCCGGGTCCGGCAAGTCGACCCTGCTGCACTGTCTCGCCGGGATCGTCACGCCCGACTCGGGCTCGATCACCTACAACGGCCGGGAGATGGCCACGATGAACGACGCCGAGCGCAGTGCGCTCCGGCGCTCCGAGTTCGGGTTCGTCTTCCAGTTCGGTCAGCTCGTCCCCGAGCTGACCTGCGTGGAGAACGTGGCGCTGCCGCTGCGGCTCAACGGCACGTCCCGCAAGGAGGCCGAGAAGGCGGCGCTGGGCTGGATGGAACGCCTCGAGGTCGACGACCTGAGGAAGAAGCGGCCCGGCGAGGTGTCCGGCGGTCAGGGGCAGCGCGTGGCCGTGGCCCGCTCCCTGGTGACCAACCCGCGCGTGCTGTTTGCCGACGAGCCGACCGGCGCGCTCGACTCCCTCAACGGCGAGCGTGTCATGGACCTGCTCACCGAGGCCGCCCGGTCCACCAACGCGGCCGTCGTCCTCGTCACGCACGAGGCACGGGTGGCCGCCTACTCCGACCGCGAGATCGTCGTACGGGACGGGAAGTCCCGGGACATGGAGCGGGTCGTATGAGTCTCAGGCAGTGGTGGAGAGACCTCGCCATGGGGGGCAGGTTCGCCTTCGCGGGCGGACGCGAGGGATGGGTCCGGGCGCTGCTGACCGCGGTCGGCGTGGGCCTGGGGGTGGCGCTGCTGCTGCTGACCACCGCGCTGCCGAACGCGCTGGCGGTCCGGCACGAGCGGGGCGACGCCCGTGCGGACATCAACTACGGGCAAGACATGAAGAAGGCCGACAACACCCTGCTGTCGGGGAACGCGTCGACCACCTTCCGGGACACCGAGATCCGCGGCCGGGACCTGGAGCCCGAGGGGCCGAAGGCGCCCCTGCCGCCCGGGGTCGCGAAGTTCCCCGCGGTCGGCGAGATGGTCGTCTCCCCCGCGCTGAAGAAACTGCTGGAATCCGAGGACGGCAAGCTGCTGCGGGAGCGGCTGCCGAACCGGATCGCCGGGACGATCGCCGAGAGCGGGCTGATCGGCTCCCACGAACTCGCCTTCTACCGCGGGGCCGAGGGGCTCGCCGCCCAGGACATCAACGGCGCCGGGATCAGCCGGATCGACAAGTACGGGAACCCGAACCCGACCGAGTCGGACTCCGACCCGGTGCTGGTGCTGCTGGTCCTGGTCGTCTTCGTGGTGCTGCTGATGCCGGTCGCCGTGTTCATCACGGCGGCCGCGCGCTTCGGCGGCGAGCGGCGCGACCGACGGCTCGCGGCCCTGCGTCTGGTGGGTGCCGACGGCCGCTCGACCCGGCGGATCGCCGCCGGCGAGGCGTTGGCGGGTTCGGTGCTCGGTCTCGTGCTCGGCACCGGGTTCTTCCTGATCGGCCGCGAAGTGGCGGGCTCCGTCGAGGTGTTCGGGCAGAGCGTGTTCCCGAGCTATCTCAACCCCTCGCCGCTGCTGGCCCTGCTGGTCGCGGTCGCGGTGCCCGCGGCGGCCGTGCTGGTGACGCTGCTCGCCCTGCGGGGCGTGGTGATCGAGCCGCTCGGCGTGGTGCGTACGGCGAAGCCCGCGCGACGCAGGCTGTGGTGGCGGCTGCTGCTGCCGCTGGCCGGGCTCGGGATGCTGTACCCGATGGTCGGACAGGGCCGGGACGGCGGCGACTTCAACCAGTACCTCGTCAGCGGCGGTGTCATCCTGCTGCTTGTCGGTGTGACCGCGCTGCTGCCGTGGATCGTCGAGGCGGTCGTGGCCCGGCTGGGCGCGGGCGCGGTGTCCTGGCAACTGGCCGTGCGCAGGCTCCAGTTGAGCAGCGGCACGGCGGCCCGGATGGTCAACGGCATCGCGGTGGCGGTGGCCGGGGCGATCGCGCTGCAGATGCTGTTCGCGGGCACCTCGAGCGCCTACACGAAGGACACCGGCTACGACATCTCGCGGGCGCAGATGCAGGTGACCGTCCCGAAGGGGAAGGCGCTCGCGGCGACCGCGAAGGAACTGGCCGCGACCAAGGGCGTCCGGCAGGTGTACGCGTTCGACGAGGGCTTCGTCAACGACGGCACGGGCGAAGACGCGAACTGGGCCCGGGTGACCGTCGCCGACTGCACGTCCCTGCGTGAGGTGGCCAAGCTGCCCTCCTGCCGCGACGGCGACATCTTCGTCTCGCATGTCGCGCCGGCGGCGGGCGAGGGCGACACCGACAGGCAGAACGCCGACGACGCGTCGAACGTGACGGCCCGGCCCGGCGAGAAGCTCTACTTCGACACCTCCGAGGCCGCGGAGAAGCAGACCTCGGTCGTCTGGACGGTCCCGAAGGCCGTCAAGCAGGCGGAGTCCATCGCCGACCCGACGGGCTACCGGCGCGGCGGAATCCTGCTCACCCCGGGCGCCTTCCCGGCACAGGCCGCGGCGGGGGTGCGCGGAGAGATCTATGTGCGGGTGGACGACTCGCTGCCGGACGCGCGCGACCACGTCCGCAACACGGCCGCCCGGATCAACCCGTACGAGGAGCCCATGACCTGGGTGTCCACCGAGAGCAACGACCGCTACTCCTCCATCCGCACCGGCCTGTTCGTGGGCGCCGTCTGTGTCCTCGCGCTGATCGGGGCGAGCCTGCTGGTCTCCCAGCTGGAACAGCTGCGCGAGCGCAGGAAGCTGCTGTCGGCGCTGGTCGCCTTCGGCACCAGACGGCGCACCCTCAGCCTGTCGGTGCTGTGGCAGACGGCGATCCCGGTCGGGCTCGGTCTGCTGCTGGCCTCGGCGGTGGGGCTGACGCTGGGCGTGGTCCTGCTGAAGATGACCGACACCTCGGTGCGCGTGGACTGGTCGAGCGTGCTGTCGATGACCGGCGTGGGCGCCGGTGTCGTCCTGGTGGTGACGCTGCTGAGCCTGCCGCCGCTGCTCAGGCTGATGCGGCCGGACGGGCTGCGGACGGAGTAACCGCCCGCAGCCGGCCTCCACTCAGAGGCTGTACTCCTTCACCACCCGCCGGACCTGGGCGAACAGCATGCCGACGTTGACCGACTTGCGGCAGACCACCACGGCCACGACGTCCTGCTGTTCGCTCAGCCGCACGAACAGGTGCGTGAGGTTCTCGCTGTTGACCAGGATCTCCTGGAAGAAGTGGTTGTCACTGGCGACCCCGCGGCGCTCCTTGAAGACGTCCTCGATCATCACGACCGTACGGCCCTGGAACAGGTCGAGGGTCGCACCCGCCAGGAGGTCCAGGACCTCCGGCGGGTGGTTCTCGACGGTCTCGTACGACAGCAGCATGCCGGTGGACATGTCGACCACACCGGACGCCACACAGTCGGGGGCATCGGTGCGAAGGGACTTGACCAGGCCCATCACCTGGTCGGAGAAACCTGAGGTCATACGCTTCGTCGCCATCCCTTCAGACTCCTTCTGGCGCTTTCTCGGTCGCCTTGTCGGTGAGGATCGAGCCGATCCGGTTCAGCGTCGGCTGGGTCGCCCGGTGCAGGTGGTCCAGGTCCATGCCCTCGTCGCCGAGCACCACCATCAGGGCGGTGTCACCGACGGCGTAGAAGGCGGCGCAGCCGTGGCTGCCGTATGTCACCGTCCGGCGCAGCGCGCCGCGGGCGGTCGCCCCGGCGGTGCGCCGGGCCAGGCCGAGACCGGCCGCGGCGAGCGCGGCGAGGCCCTCCGGGTCGATCGAGTCGGCGGTGTCCGCGGCGATGAGCAGTCCGTCCGCGGCGGCGACCGCGGTGTCGGTGATTCCGGTGACCTGTTCGCGCAGACCACGCATTTCGAGCGCCAGGGCTTTGTGATCCATGTACTCAACTCCCCTCATTCTGTTCACATCTGGTCGGCTTTTTCATGTGGGCGTTCCGTTCCGGAGTCGGAAGAAGCTGCCGGGTTTTCGGCGGGGCAGATCGGTTCGGGTCGGGGACGGGGACTGCTCCACGGTCGTGGGCGTGCGAGGCCGCAGTTCGTCGCCGTCGGGAAGAGAGCGGACCGCGATGGGCGTGGCCGGTCCGGCGCACACCAGGAGCCCCTCCTCGAGCATGCGCGCGACCTCGACCGACACGGTGTAGACACCGCGCCCGACCCGGAAGGCGAGATCGCGGGCCGTACTGCGGCCGTCGGCGTGCGTGAGCAACTCGCGCCGCAGGGACCCGGATCCGTTGTCCGTGCCCGAGCGCACGGGCCGTTCCCGGTCGGGGTGCACCGGGTGCGGCAGCGCGGCGAGGGCGGTGAGTCTGCGGAGCGCGTCCTGCAGCAGCCGCAGGGGCGGCTCACCCAGGGGGACCTGCGCGAACGGCTCCGCGGTGGCGCGGCGCTCGCAGTCCTCCACCCGGCCCGCGGCCATCGCGAACGCGGCATCGTGCAGGGCCAGCGCGCACACCACCCGCAGCTGCGCGGCCCCCGCGTAGCCGTGGGCGATGAGCGCGGTGGCCGGCCAGCGCGATCCGCCGGACTCCCGCACCAGCTCGGCCCACTGCTCGCCGCTGACCCGCCCGGAGCGCAGCAGCAGCGCCTCGGGTCCCGGGGCGCCGGGCGACTCCACGGCGACCACCCGGCCGTGCCCGAAGTGGAAGGTGCCACCAGGTGTCCCGGTGATCCGCAGCTCTCCGGTGTAGCCGTCACGGCCGCACGCGGCCAGGGCCTGTGCCAGGTGTTCGTGGCCCGACATCACACCCCCCGCCGCCTCGCACATACGCCTGACGCGTAGCGCTGAGGAGGGAATGTGTATCAGTCCGGGCGCATATTCCGGGGGCTGGTTTCCTACCTGCCGCTAGTTGACGGAAGTTGAGTCCGTGGGCTGCTCAAAACACTGTGTTCGGCGCTCATTTGACCGAATCCGAGGCAGGTTTTTCAGTGTCCGGGGGAGGTTCCGCCGGGCCCTGTTCATCCGCTACGACCTCGTCCTCGATCTCGGGTGACGCCGACTGTTCCTCGGCGTACGCCTTGAGGTAGCTCACCACCGTGTTCGTCACCGCCACCAGCGGTACGGCCACCACCGCGCCGCCGATGCCGGCCACCATGCCGCCCGTCGCGACCGTGAGGACGACCGCGAGCGGATGGACGCGCACCGCGCGGCCGAGGATGAACGGCTGGAGGATGTGGCCCTCGATCTGCTGGACGGCGAGGACCACCACGAGGGTCATCACCGCCGTGAACACGCCCTGCGTGACCAGCGCGACCAGCACCGCCAGCGCCCCGGAGGCGACCGCGCCGACGAGCGGGATGAACGAGAACAGGAAGATGAAGACGGCCAGCGGGACGGCCATGGGGACGTCGAGGAAGTAGATGCCGATGCCGATGAAGACGGCGTCGATGAGGGCCACGAGGACCGTGCCGCGGACGTAGGCGGTCAGGGTGCGCCAGGCGCGCGGTCCCGCCCCGGCCACGGCGGGCCGGGCGGCCGCGGGGACCAGCTTCAGCGTCCACGCCCAGATGCGCCGGCCGTCGTAGAGCAGGAAGAGCGTGGAGAAGAAGGTCAGCAGGATGCCGGTGAGCGCCTCCACGACGACCTGGACGCCCTCCAGGCCCGCCGACGTGATCTGGTCGGTGTTGGCGCCGACCGCCTCCCGCAGGTTCTTCGCTATCTGGTTGATCTGCTTGTCGGTGACATGGAAGGGACTCTTCAGGAGCCAGTTGCGCAGGTCGTCGATGCCGCTCTGGATCTGGTCGGAGAGGTCGTCGATGTTCTCCATGACCTGCCAGGTCACGAACCAGCCCATAAGGCCGATCACGACGAAGCCCAGGATCGCGGTGAGAGCCGTGGCGGGGCCGCGCGGGACGCCGTGCCGCATGAGGCGGGCCACCGTCGGCTGGAGCAGCGCGGTGATGAGCAGGGCGACGACGAAGGCGAAGACGACGAGCTGTACGGAGCTGATGACCCGCATCAGCACCCAGACGGTGCCCGCGAGCACCAGGAGCCGCCAGCCGGCCTCGGCGGCGACCCGTACGCCCCACGGCACGGCCTGCGCGGGATCGGGGCGGGGAACCAGCACGACGGGCGCGCGGGAGGCGGCGCTCGACGGCTTCTTCGGCCCCCGCTCAGGCGCCTCGGCCGCGTCGGCCTCGGCCTCCTCGCGGGCCACCTCCGCGCGGCGCTCGTCCAACCGCTCACCCATATCGGTCAGTCGGTTACCGACCCGACCGAGCCACCCTGGCACTCGCGACATGATCCGTCCTCTTCCCCCGTCTCTCCTCACCACTCCCCCCTGGAGTCGTCCGGTCCGACCGTACATGGCTGAAGCCCCTCCCCCTAGGACGGGGAGGGGCTTCGCGAGGTTGAGAGCCGGGCGCGCTCAGTACCAGTGGTTGGCCTGCCAGAACGACCAGGCCTCACAGGGGCTGCCGTATCGGCTGTCCATGTAGTTGAGGCCCCACTTGATCTGGGTGGCCGGGTTGGTCTGCCAGTCGGAGCCGACCGACGACATCTTGGAGCCCGGCAGGGCCTGGAAGAGACCGTAGGCACCGGAGGAGGCGTTGACGGCCCGGTAGTTCCAGCTGGACTCGTGGTCCACGATGTTGCTGAAGCACTGGAACTGCCCGCTCGGCACC
This sequence comes from Streptomyces sp. NPDC050759, assembly GCF_044456945.1. Classification (NCBI taxonomy): domain Bacteria; kingdom Bacillati; phylum Actinomycetota; class Actinomycetes; order Kitasatosporales; family Streptomycetaceae; genus Streptomyces; species Streptomyces sp. NPDC050759. Next base: position 281,633 of record NZ_JBITGI010000009.1, read on the forward strand.
ATCGAGGCAGCCATCGACTGGATCTGCGCGACGGTGTACGAGCTCTGCACCGGGAAGCTGGAGGAACTCCTGCTGGCCTTTTCCTTGGCCTCGGCGCGTTCCTTGGCTTCCTTGGCCGCCTGCTCGGCGGCCTCCTTCTTCTCGATCGCGGACTTGGCGGCGGCCTTGCGCGCCGACTCCTCCGCGACCTTCTTGGCGCTCGCGTCCGCGGCGATGGCCTGGGTGTCGGCCTGCTGCGTGAGGGACGCGGTCTGCACCTGAGCCTGCTCACCCGCGGGGAGGTCCGCCAGGAGCGTCGTGCCGTCTGCCGTCGCCTCGGCGTCGTTCGGCTGCGCGACACTGCCGGAGGCAACTCCGACAACGCTTCCGACAGCGGTGACCGCGGTGGCGGAGGCCACTGCGAATCCCCGGACCGAAATCGGGCTCACACGGTTTCCTTCCAGCATCGCCCGCTTCGGTGACCCTGGCGGACGCAATCGTGCCCCTAGACACTGGCCTCCCAACTAACGGGGTCACGGGAGGCACGGGCCCGGTGGGCAACTCCCTCGCGGGGAGCGCCGCATGGTGCGCGGGCGGCATACGACGACGCTGTGGAGTTGGTGGTGTTGCTGTGGTGCCGTACCGCTGGGGGTACAGATGTGTCGTATGCGGGGCCTGACAGGACTGAGACTCTGCCGCAACCGGACGCCGGGTGGCAATTCTGAGTTGCGTGTGAAAGCTCACATCCCGTTTGGGCCCTGGGATTTCGAGAAACAGCACCACGCGAAGGCGCCGCCCGGCTAGGCTCTTGGCCTTTCCGGACGGCGCCAACTGGCCCCGCTTTTCCCCCTGGTTGTCCTAGATGTGACCGTCTTCGAGCATTTCGGTCACAAGGGCCGCGATCTGGGACCTCTCGGACCTCGTCAGCGTGACGTGGGCGAAGAGGGGGTGCCCCTTCAGCTTCTCCACCACGGCGACCACACCGTCGTAGCGACCGACCCTCAGATTGTCCCGCTGGGCCACGTCATGGGTCAGAACGACCCGTGAATTCGCGCCGATTCGGGACAGAACGGTGAGAAGTACATTCCGTTCCAGGGACTGCGCCTCGTCCACGATCACGAACGCGTCGTGGAGCGAGCGGCCGCGGATGTGGGTGAGCGGCAGCACCTCGAGCATGCCGCGCGCGGTGACCTCCTCGATGACCTCGCGGCTGGTGACCGCGGACAGCGTGTCGAAGACCGCCTGCGCCCAGGGGCTCATCTTCTCGGACTCGGAGCCCGGCAGATAGCCCAGTTCCTGCCCGCCGACCGCGTAGAGCGGACGGAAGACCATGACCTTCTTGTGCTGGCGGCGCTCCAGGACCGCCTCCAGACCCGCGCACAGCGCGAGCGCCGACTTGCCGGTGCCGGCCCGGCCGCCCATGGACACGATCCCGATGTCCGGGTCGAGGAGGATGTCCAGCGCGATGCGCTGCTCCGCACTCCTCCCCTTGATGCCGAACGCCTCCCGGTCGCCGCGCACCAGACGGACGTTGCCCTCGGGCGAGACCCGGCCGAGGGCCTTGCCGCGCTCCGAGTGGATCGTCAGCCCGGTGTGCACGGGGATGTCGGCGGCCTCGGGAACGTAGACGTGCCCCTCCTCGAAGAGGATGTCCACCTGTTCGCCCGGCAGGGTCAGCTCGGACATTCCGGTCCAGCCGGAGTTCTCCGTGATGGCGAGCTCGGCGCGGTACTCCTCGGCGAGGAGTCCGACCGAGGACGCCTTGATCCTGAGCGGGAGGTCCTTCGACACGACGGTGACGTCGAACCCCTCGGCCTGCAGATTGCGGGCGACCGCGAGGATGCGGGAGTCGTTGTCACCAAGGCGGTATCCGGACGGCAGCACGCTGGGGTCCGAGTGGTTGAGCTCGACACGGACGGTCCCGCCGAGATCCCCGATCGGGATGGGGGCGTCGAGTCGGCCGAACCGGACCCGGAACTCGTCGAGCAGCCGCAGGGCCTGCCGGGCGAAGTAGCCGAGTTCGGGATGGTGCCTCTTGGCCTCCAGCTCCGTGACCACGACGATGGGGAGCACGACCTCGTGCTCGTCGAAGCGGTTCAGGGCGTGTGGATCGGCCAGCAGGACGCTGGTGTCGAGAACATAGGTGCGCCGGTCAGGCATGCGGCGCTTTGTGCTGGTCACCACGGAAGGACGTACCCCCTCGGATGAGGTCGGGGAGCGACGGAGTGGAGCTGGACCGGTCGTCGGCCCGTTTGCACGGACCGGGGACCGGCCCTCCACTGCTTCTTCCGTGCTGTGACCGCACGGTCGAGCTGGTGCAAGGGGCCTCCCGGGCGGACGGCCCCGTGCCGTCCGCTGAGATCCGACACCCGTGGTTCGGGCATCGACCTGACTGGCTTATGCCCTCGAACACGCGCTGCCATGCCGACTCATGTGACGACGCCCCGGTGAACTCCTGGGGATCTTGGGGTATCCCCCTGAAAACGCGACACTTCCGCCCCGAACGGGGTACCCGGAGGGGTTGGTCAGCCGCCGTAGCGGCGGTGGCGTGCCGCGTAGTCGCGCAGCGCGCGCAGGAAGTCGACCTTGCGGAAGGCCGGCCAGAAGACCTCGCAGAAGTAGTACTCCGAGTGGGCGGTCTGCCACAGCATGAATCCGGACAGCCGCTGCTCGCCGCTGGTACGGATCACGAGGTCGGGGTCGGGCTGGTCGCCGGTGTAGAGATGGCGGCCGATCATGTCGATGTCGACGGCCTCGGCGAGCTCCTCCATCGAGGTGCCCTTGTCGTGCGCGTCCAGCAGCATCGACCGTACGGCGTCGGCGATCTCCTGGCGGCCGCCGTAGCCGATGGCGACGTTGACGAGTATGCCGTCGACGTGGGCCGTGGACTCCTCCGCCTCCTTCAGCGCCGTCTGCATCGGGGAGGGCAGCAGGTCGGGGGTGCCGACGTGGTGGACCCGCCAGCGGCCGTCGGCGGCGAGGGTGCGGACGACGTCCTCGATGATGCCGAGGAGGGGGCCGAGCTCCTCCGGCGGGCGGTTGAAGTTGTCCGTCGACAGCAGCCAGAGGGTGACGACCTCGACGTCCGTCTCGGTGCACCAGCCGAGGAACTCCTCGATCTTCTCCGCGCCGGCGCGGTGACCGTCGACGGGGGTGGAACCGGCGGCCTTCGCCCAGCGCCGGCTGCCGTCCACGATGACACCGATGTGCTTCGGCACCTGGGCGTGGTCCAGGTGGCCTTCCACCCGGCGTGCGTAGAGCCTGACGAGCAGGCCGCGCAGCTTGTCGCGCAGGTTCACGTGTTTGTCAGCCCCTTTGACGGATGGCGGTCCCCGCGGCTAGAGCGTACCGGGGAGCGCCGGACGCCCGGCGTCCGGGGGCCATCTGCCCGTGCGCTCCTGCGTGTTATAGGAGGCCGGTGGCGTCGGCGCGGCGGAGCCGTGAAGCCCTTCGAGTGGGTGGCCCCTGGGTCGGCGGGAAGGCGGCGGGACGTCGGCGGGACGAAGCGTCCTGGTCCGCGTGAGAAAAAAACGGGCCGGTCCGTGGGGGGGAGACGGACCGGCCCGAGGGGGGGGTTCCACCATAACCCTTCGTGAGGGATGGTGGGTGCATCGGCGTGCCACAACTACTCTCCGGAGTCGGGCGGCGACGGCACGGTGGCCGGCCGAAGGCCTGCTCATGGGGGTTTCGTGGCCGAATCACGGCGGAATCATGGGGAGGTGGGGCATCGCCCAAGCGGGTGACTCCGGGTCGGAACGTTTCTTTGACGCCGGGAAGTGGGCGCGGCACCGCGCAGCCCCCTCCTCTGCGCGGTGCCACCGCGCAGCTTTGCCAGCGCGAATTGCCTCGCTTTGAACTTACGTCAGCCATCGCCCGGATGCGAGCCGCCTGGGATAACGATGTGGAAACCCCGTGAAGACCATGGATATGCGGGACAGATCGACACACGATGCACCAGTTGTCCGATTTGCAGCTATCTCAGGGCCATCCGCAGCCGTGAACGTCAGGCGCGTGGCTTACGGGCCTCCAGGAGGTGGCGGCTGCTGTGGGCGACGAAGGAGCCCTCGGACTCGATCCGCTCGTGCAGGGACCGGAGCCGGGGCTCGTACTCGGCCACGGTGAAACCGGGGACCATCCACACCACCTTGCGCAGGAAGTGGACGACGGCGGCGATGTCGTGGAACTCGATCCGCAGCCGCTCGGCACGCAGGTCGACGATCTCCAGTCCGACGGCCTCGGCGGCGGCGCGCTCGCGGTCGGGGTGGCGGTCCGAGCTCTGCGCCTCCGGCTGCGGGCCGAGAAAGTACTCGACGAGTTCGAAGACGCTGCGCGGGCCGACGTGCTGGGCGAAGTACGTGCCGCCGGGCTGCAGTACGCGCGCGATCTCCGCCCACTGGGGGTTGACCGGGTGCCGGCTGCTGACCAGGTCGAAGGTGTCGTCGGCGAAGGGCAGCGGCGCGTCCTCCGGTGCGGCGACGACCACGATGCCGCGCGGCCGCAGCAGGGCGGTGGCCTTGGTGACGTTCGGCGGCCAGCCCTCGGTGGCCGCGGCGAGCAGGGGCGTCCTGACCACCTGGCCGAGGGCGAAGTCCAGGACCTCGCCGCCGCCGGTCTGGATGTCGAGCGAGGCGGTGGCACCGGCCAGGCGGTCACCGAGGGAGCGGGCGAACCCCCACGAGGGCCGCGCCTCGGTGGCCCGGCCCTCGAACCACGAGAAGTCCCAGCCCTCGGTGGGCACGGCGGCGCCCTCGGCGACGAGGTCCTCGAACGTGCGGGTGCGGTGGGAGGTCATGGGAGTGATCGTCGCAGGATGCCCCGGGCGGGCGCCGCTCCTTTTTCACCCAGCGGGTCAGACCACCCTGGGCTTTTCGCCCAGCGGGTCAGGGCACCAGGGACTCTTCGCCCAGCCGGTCAGGCCACCAGGGACTCTTCGCCCAGCCGGTCAGGCCACCAGGGACTCTTCGCCCAGCCGGTCAGGCCACCAAGGGCCGGACGTCCTCCGCGGCGAACCGAACGAAGCCCTCCGGGTCGGGTTCGTCGGCCGTCGGCTGCAGGACGACCGTGTCGGCGCCGGCGCCGGCGAGCCGCTGGACGGCCTTTGCGACGGCCCCCGCGTCCCCGGCGACGCCGAGGTCGGGGACGTCCGCTGCGCCCTCGTCGGCGAGTTCGGCGCGCAGCCGGGCGGCCGCGTCGGGCCCGGTGGCGGTGAGGAGGTAGACCACGACCCGGTGCCGGTCCGTCCGCCCCGCCTTCTGGCGCCCCTCGTCGATGAGCAGACGGGCCCGGCGGACACCCTCGGGCGGGGTGTTGGCGGTGAGCACCGTGCCGTCGGCGGCCTCGCCCGCGAGGCGGAGGGTGCGCGGGCCGGTGGCCCCGGTGAGCACCTCGACGGGACCATCGGGCGGCCAGTCGAGGGCGACGTCGTCCAGCGAGACGTACCGCCCCCGGGTGCTGACGCGCTCGCCTCCCAACAGGGCTCGCAGCGCGACGAGGTGCTCGCGCAGCAGGGTGAGCGGCGACTCCGCCCGCGCTCCCACCTGCCCCATCCAGTCCTGCACACCATGGCCGACACCGAGGATCGCCCGCCCCGGGAACATCCGGTGCAGGGTGGCCGCCTCCATCGCCGTGATGGCGACGTTCCGCAGGGGCACCGGGAGCAGGCCGACGCCGATCCGCACCCGCTCGGTCCACGCGAGGGCGGCCGCGGCGGTGGAGATCCCGCCCTGCCGGAAGCAGTCCTCCCACAGCCAGAGCTCATCGAGTCCCGTCTCGTCGGCGAGCCGGGCGAGGGCCCGCAGCCGCTCGGGAGGGAGTTGGGGACGGAACACCGCGCCGAGTTCGGTCATGCCGCCTTCCTACCCGCGGCGGAGGGAGGGGACAACTCCTTTACGGCGTCGGCTCGTACCGCAGCAGCACGACGCCGTTGCCGAATGTGTGCGACTCGACGAGCCGGAGGGAGGTCAACGTGTCGGTGTGCGGGAACAGGGGCTTGCCCCGGCCGACGAGAACGGGGTGGACGTAGATCCGCAGCTCGTCGACGAGGCCGTACCGCAGAAAGGTCTCCCCCAAGTCGGCCCCGCCCAGCGCGAGATCACCGCCCGGCTGCTCCTTCAGTGCCAGGACCTCTTCCGGTACGACCTCACGGACGAGGGTGGAGTTCCAGCCGACGTTCGTGAGGGTCCGGGAGTAGACGACCTTGGGGAGGTCCCGCCAGATCGGGGCGAACTCCCTGACGGGCGTGGGGGCGTCGGGGTCGGCGTCGGCCGTGGGCCAGTAGTCGGCCATGAGCTCGTAGACGACCCGGCCGTGGAGGAGTCCGCCCATGCTTCCGACCGTGGCGTTCATGTGCCTGTGCAGTTCGTCGTCGACACGGTGCCAGCTGATGTCCCGGTCGGGACCCTCGATGTAGCCGTCGAGGGACACGGACATCATCAGGACGATTTTGCGCATCGGACACCTGACCTGGGCAGAAGAGAGAGGATCTCCCACGGTACTGGGACCGGCACGGACCGCGTGGGAACTCCACGGCTTGGAGGTGGCTCCGGGATGGGGCGTTGGCAGGACGGCCGCGGGAAGCTGATCGTGCACGGGGCGCGGGAGGAGCTCGCGGTGCCACTGGAGATCGCCTCCTCCTACCGCGCCCGGACGACGGGACTGCTGGGACGGGACTCCGTCGACGGGGCCCTGCTCCTCTCCCCCGCGGGCAGCGTGCACACCTTCCGGATGCGCTTCCCCATCGACGTCGCCTACCTCGACCGCCGGCTCCGCGTCATCGCCGTACGCACGATGAAGCCCGGACGACTGGGGCTGCCGCGGCTGCGTTCCCGGCATGTGCTGGAGGCGGAGGCCGGGGCGATGGAGGGGTGGGGGGTACGGGTGGGGGTGCGGGTGGTGGTTGTCGTGGAGTAGTGGCGCGTAGAGGTGCTTGATTCACCGCCGCCATCAGCTCCGTAGGAGATTCCGTCAGAAGCTCTGTAGAAGATTCCGTCAGAGAGTCCGCGGATTCCGGCCGACGCTAGTGCCGAGACGGTTCAGGACGTTGACGACGGGGGACGGGTCCGCCGGGCCGAGATGGCTCGCGGTCGGGAAGTCGTGGACCGTGAAGCGGTTGTGCGGGGTGAGGGCGTCGGCCTCCGCGATCATGCGGTCCTGGAGTTGCGTGGCCACGGTCCTGTCCTTGCCGAAGCGGAGATAGGTGCGCGGGACCCGGCCCCAGGTGGCCGCCCGGCCGACCGCCCGGTTGCCGTACGCAGTCGTCGACTCGTCCGTCTGCATGCCTTCCAGTACGCGCAGGAACTCCGCGTCCGAGTAGTCCGCGCAGATCATCTCCTTGAAGGTGGCGAGGGCACGGCGATCGGCCGTACGCCAGTTGAGGCGCAGTACGCCCAGCTTGTCCGGGTCGCCGATCATGTGGTCCACCGGGCTGATGGCGTGCTGCCCCTCCGGGGAGGCCGCGCAGGCGTCCAGGGAGGGCATGGTGCGGCTCGGGCAGAAGGCGGCCATGTAGCAGATGTGGTCGAGGAGTTCGGGTACGGCGTCGGCAACCCGGCTCACCGAGGCACCGCCCATGCTGTGGCCGACCAGGATCACGGGGCCGCCGAGTCCTGCCGCCCGGCGGACCGCGCCGGTGACGCGCCGCTCGAAGTCGTCGAGGGTGAGGGCAGCGACCGGCGAGGGCTCGGTCGCGAGGGCGCGCAGGTCCTGTGTCTGGTACGCCTTCGGGATGAACTTCGCGGTGCCGTGCAGGGGTTGGTCCACGGCGACGACCCGGTGCCCGCGCAGCGCGAGCTCCCTGCCGATCGCCGTCCAGAACGCGGCGGCGCTGTGGGTGCCGTGGACGAGGACGTACGTCCGTACGCGAGTCGGGTGAGGCGTGCCGGCGGCGGCGTGGGCGGTGCCCGCACCTGTACCTGTACCTGTGGCGAGTGCGGCGGCACCCGCCACACCGGCGAGGCCCCCTAAGGCGCGGCGCCGCGAAGTTCCTTCGGGATGAGGGTTCTTGTCGTCAGTCATACCGATGAGGCTAGGAATCCCCTCGGTGTCACACGATGGCCCTGCACACCCGGTCGAGGGTGTACTTGCCGACACCTACGGCCCGTTCGAGTAGCCGTACAGCATCCAGGCGAGGTCCCCTCGCTGTTGGATCCGGACTCGTGCAGTGGCCCTTGCCGAGGGTGCCGGTGGTGCGCGTGCCGCCGTGAATCTTGCTTGTGCGCAGGGTGAGTTGAGTTCATCGTGATCTCGTGACGGAACGTTGTGATGTTCGTTCTGTCTGTGGTCGCCGGTAGAGTTGGGGCAGGTCAGGGCTGGTCGGAGCGGGTACGTCCGCCAGCGTGCGTGACGCGAGCACGACACGCACGACCGACCGCGAGTGACGCAGCGAAGTAAAACGGGGAGCTGGGCATGGCCGAAGAAGTGAGCGTCGATCTCGACGAACTCGAGAAGACCGTCACCGCGTTGAACCAAGTACTGAGCGATCTCGGCAAGGCGAACACCGACACGGCGACCAACACGTACCTCCCGGAAGGCGCCCTCGGAACCGGATTCGACGAGGCGCACAAGCTCGCCAACGCTCACAACGAGATGAAGACGTACATCGAGGACGTCGTGAAGTACCTCAACACGGTCATGGACGAGTTCGGGCGCAAGACGAAGTACACGCACGGGGCGTACCAGGACTCGGACTACGCGGCGCAGGCGAGCTTCCCGAACGCGGGGCAGTAGCGACCGTGAACGCGGAGGCGGCTGAGGCGATCAGGGACCAGGGGGCACAGGGGCATGGCTGAGAACGACAAGTACATCGACTACGACTACGTCGAGATGAACAGGTGCTTCAACGAGAAGCACACGACCCCCTTCGCGGGCGGCAAGAACATGGACGAGATGAAGGCCATGGTCCGCCATGCCAGACCTGACCTCGTGGAAGACGTCGTCACGGGCTGGAAGGGCGTACAAGCTCAGCTGGCCACGATCCAGCGCGACTTCGAGAAAGAGGTCGCCCGCATCCAGGAACACTGGAAGGGCGCCGCCGCCGATGGATTCGCCGCGAAGGCCACGCAGGTCAGCAAGAGCATTGGCGACACGGCCAAGTACGCCGGGCACACGTCGCTCGCCATGGCGAATGCCGCCTACACACTGGGCAAGGTCAAGGATGACGTCCTGGCGATGAAGAAGCCGGGGAGGGTTTCCAGCCTTCTCAATTCCGCAGGCGACGGATTCACCGGCGACGACAGCGGCATGAAGAAGGACGTCGCCGCCGGGATGGGTGCGCAGGAGGTGGCCGACCGCAACCACGACGACCTGTCGGCGGGGCGGGAGGCGCAGCTGGCGATGGCGGCGAAGATGGAGACGTTGGGGGCGTCCTACAATTCGCAGGCGAAAGCTATGGGGTCTTGGAATAGGAAGCCGCCGATCGAGAGCGAGAAGGACTACCCCGGGGACCCCGGCGGCATTACACCCACGCCGGTAGCCACTCCGTCGGCCACTTCGCCTCGAAGCCCGCAGAAAGCGACTGTAGATACCGCCGGGCACGCCCAGACTGGCACTATCAGCCGGTCGAAGTCGGTGACTCCGCCTTCGGACATCACCGGTGGAGCGCATCAGTCGACGGCGCCGGTACGGAATGTAGGCACGGCGATTGACGGCATCTCCGGTGGCACCACTGGTGCGCCGACGGTCAGTGTCGGGGGCTCCGTCGGTGGTGGATCCGCTGGCGGCAGCGTCGGGGGTGGCGCTGGCATCGTCGGTGGTGGGGCTGGCATCGTCGGTGGCGCGGCTGGCGCTGCGCGCGGAGCGATGGTCGGCCGGCCCGGAGGGGGCGGTATGGCCGGCCGGGCTGGATCTGGTGCGGGTGCAGCCGGGAGCGCCCGCCCAGGAGGCTCAGCTCGCCACTCGGGTGGCATCAGCGGTGGGACGCCCAAGGCGGGTGCGGGTGCGGGTGCGGGTGCAGGGACAGGCAGAGGGACCGCTGGCGGCTCGGGCCTGCACAACAGCCGCGGTGCCGCGGGTCGAGGAGCCAGCGCTGTCCGCAAGGGTGGAATCGCGGGTGCACCAAATGGCCGCAACGGTCGCCCAACGGACGAAGAGCAGCGCGAGCGGGAGCGTCCCGACTATCTGGTCGAAGATGAGGAGACCTGGACCCCGCAGCGTAACGTGGCACCTCGGGTCATCGAGGGGTAAGCGCGACGTGCCGTAGTAGACGGGAGGTGCGGGGGATGCATTCCTCACTCTCATTCCCTCACCAACCTTAGAGAGGACACACGGATGAGGTTCACCCGGGCACTTCGCGCCGCGGGCTGCGGCATGCTGACCGGCGCGCTGCTCTTCGCCGCGGCACCACTGTCAGCGGCAGACCAGGTCAGAGATGACCAATGGGCATTGAAGGCGCTCAATGCCGAATCCGTGTGGAAGTTCTCCAAGGGACAGGGCGTCACAGTTGCCGTTATCGACGACGGAGTGAACGCCAGTCACGTCGACCTTCAAGGAAATGTCCTTGAAGGCAAGGACTTCATGGACGGGGGTAGCGCGACCCCAGATTCAGGCGATAATCACGGAACAGCAATGGCATCCATCATCGCCGGACATGGACACGGCACGCATGATGGCGTGATCGGCCTGGCGCCCGAGGCGAAGATTCTACCGATCCGGGAGTACGGCACTGACGGACCGGGAACGGACGTTGCCATTCGATACGCCGTCGACCATGGCGCATCTGTGATCAACGTGTCGCAATGCTTTTCTTCCACAGATCAGAGCCAGTTGGACAAGACTTCAGACGCTGTAGCCTACGCGTTGAGTCACGATGTCCTAGTCGTGGGCGGCGCAGGAAATGACGGCAACTCGTCTAAATGCTATCCGGCAGCTTCACCGGGCGCGCTGGGTGTGGGTGCCGTGGCGAACAACGGGAAGGTCTGGGAGAAATCCAACTCGGGCCCTCATGTCTCATTGACAGCTCCCGGAACCAACATCGTCTCCGCCAACGGCGCTGGCAATGGATATCACGCAGGCGACGGCACGTCGGATGCGACCGCCTACACCTCAGCAGCAGCCGCCCTCCTCCGATCGAAGTTCCCCGACCTGACGGCAGGGCAGATCGCCAACCGCCTCGTAAAGACAGCAGCCCTGCCCGACGCCGAGAAGGGCCTGCCCCTCCCTGACAAGAGCTACGGCTACGGCATCATCCAGCCCCTCGCCGCTCTCAAGGACAACATCCCAGCCGGCTCGAAGTACGGCCCCTTGACCGTCCCGGAGTCCCTGAAGGAAAAGTCCGCCGCTCCCGGGCTCAGCGCTTCCGACGACGAGCAGGAGAAGACGAACCAGAAAGCCGTGATCATCTGGGTCGTCATCGGTGTCGTGGGACTTGCCGTCATCGGCCTGGTCACGCTCCTGATCGTGAAGCGATCCAGGCGCAGCAGGAACAGCAACGACGGACCCACCAGTCCCAGCGCTCCCGTCGCCTACCCCCAGTACGGCCAGCAGCCCTACCCGCAGCAGAACCCGTACCAGCAGCCGGTCTCACCGCAGCAGCCCAATCCGTACCAGCAACAGCACACCCCGCCTCAGGGCCAGTGGCCGCCCCAGGGGTAGCCGTCAGCGGAGGGCGATCGAACTCAGAAGGGCGCGAAGTCACTGGTAGCGCGAGCCTTCAAAGCTCCGACAAAGGGAGCGAAAGCACCAACCGGGACAGTGATCGTTGCCCTGGCCGGGTCCTTTGAATCTCGGATGGCAACAATCGTCGGCAAGTTCGATATCTCCACGCAGTTGTTGCCATCGCCGCCGCCGGAGTAAGACGACTTACGCCATTTTCCTGAGGGTGCCATGCGGTGCCTCACAGTTCCTTGACAAGTCTGTGGATGAAGTCACGGGACCGTTCGGGGTCGAGTGACGCAGCCTTCATTCTACGGAAAAGCGTTCGAAAGACGCGGAGTTGGGCTTCGGAATCAACCAACGCGGTACCGTGCGGCGCATCGCGAACGGCGGTATCAAGTCTGGGGACAGTTCCGCCGACCAGCATCACGGTGGACCACGTCCCGCCGAAGCCGTCCAGGTCGAACGGGATCACCCGCACAGTAATGTGATCGGCTTCGGAGCGCTCCAACACGTGGGCGAGCTGGTTGCGCGAGGCAGCACGGTCACCCAGCCTGATACGCAGTGCCGCCTCGTGGACAACTGCTTCGTAGGGCACGGTGAGCCGCTGCCGTTCCAATCGGTGCTGTACGCGCAGTTCCAGTTCCGTCCGGGGGAGCTCAGGAACCCTGGAGGAGAAAGCGGCACGGGCGTAGTCAGGCGTCTGGAGCAGGCCCGGGATGAAAAGGAACTCGACGTCGCGCCGATAGGTGGCGTGATGCTCCAGCTCGGCGATGTCCAGGAAAGACGAGGGGAGCAGACCTCGGTACTCTTCCCACCAGCCGCGAGTCCGGTCGACGGCCATCGCGACCAGGCCGTTGACGAAGTCCCCGTCCGTACAGGCGTAGTGAGATGCCAGTCGGCGCAGTCGTTGCTCACTCACACCCGTGAGCCCCGACTCGATGTGGCTCATCTGGACTCTGTTTACTCCTAGCAGCGCCGCAGCTTCAGTGGCGGAGAGCCCTGCGGCTTCACGGAGCCTGCGCAGCTCGGCCGCCAGGCGCAGGTGACGTGCGGTGGGTTCACGCCTCAGGACCATTGCTCGCTCCTCGATTCGACGCACCTGCTGTACAAACCCGTTCGGGTCCGGATCACGCAATCACCTTGTCGCGGATGACATCTTAGGTCTACTTTCAGTGACGCGACGCACACTCTGCGGAATCACCGGGTCCCCGGAAGCGCACCGCTCCGTCCTGCCACGACGGCTGCGGCAATGCCACCGCCGGAACATTCCGCAACTCTCCCGCCCTCCCGCACGAAAGCGGAGTTGCCGCATGCCCGCAAACGCCTCTTGGGAGTACACGCTGTACATCCCGAACGACCCCAGAGCCGTCACCATCAGCCGCCGCACCCTCCGCTTGATCCTGACGATGCACGGCCTGATCCGTCTGGTCGACACCGCTGAGCTGCTCGCAGCGGAGTTGGTCTCCAACGCCGTACGCCATACGAAGGGGCCGGCTGCCCTCCGGATCACCTGGTCGACGGGCGTCCTCAGGATCGGCGCTTGGGATGCCGACCCTGAACCGCCTGAGCCGCCGGGCGATTTGAACTTCTCCGAGGAAGCAGAGGAAGGGCGAGGGCTGGTGCTGGTACGGGCTTGCGCTGACCTGTGGGGATGGCAGCCACTGTCCAGACACGGCAACCGAGGCAAACTCGTGTGGTGTGAACTCGGCACAACGTAGCGGTCCGTGCGGGACTCGGGCGCGGAGCCCGTCGGTGACCAAGTCGGTGGTGAAGAGCACCTTCTGACACAGTGGGTCTCCTCGTCACGTGGATCTGGGGCCCAACGCCGCAGATCCACGCGCGTGAGTTCCCGAATCAGCAGCTGTTGGCCTTGGCTACGACCGGAACAAGCTGTCTCACCAACTGCGTGAGCGTCTTGTCCGCCTTGGAGAGATCCTTGGGGTAGAAGGCCAGGATCTCCACAGAGAAACTGGTTCTGGGCAGATCGTCCGCATCGGGCGAGTACCCGGGGCACGCCGCCACCGCCACAGCACCCCGGGAGTACAAGGCGATGTTGCCAGAGGGGTCGACGGTGACCTTCTTGTCTCCGTCCCCGTAGTCGGTGGCCCTCTTCTCGGCGATCTGGCGGGCAGTTGGTCTGTCTTCGTGGAAGAAGTTACTGACGAGGAGTGTCTTGGCGTTGTCGACCGCATAGTCGCACCCCGAGGCGTACTTTCCGTTGTCGAGGGCGTCGCCAGTGTGCGTCAGCTTGCTCCCAGGTGGAAAGAAGGGCTCGACAGCCTTCTTCCCGACGTGTGCTCCGCACAAGGTGTCGGGCAAGGTGTACGCGACTTCGGGCTTGTCCTCGCCAGAGCAGGCCGTGAGCAGAAGCGCGGTGGCAGAAAGTACTGCGCAGCCCATACGGCGGCTAGAATAGCGATCAGCCACGGTAATGGTCCCCCCACTCGGCGCCGGTGGCGTGGCTCTGGGCGACCTCTCGGCCCACAGCGTCCTGCAAGTCCTCGCTCCCTCCGGAACGGGCGATGTCAGCGCGGACCGCTTCCCGCAGCGCCGACTCACCGCTGGTGTAGCTTCTGCCCGCCTCGCTTTGGGCCTCACCGGTAGTGTCCTGATGCAGCCTGTTGGCCACGTTCTCCTGGATATCCTCGATCGCCCAGCCAGCGACGTCGCCGACGACGGGGACCTTGATGGCACCTGTGGCCAGGCCCAAGCCGCGACCGACCCACTTGTTGGCGGTGTCGACACCTTCGTTGTACTCGGCGTCCCCGTGCGCGTGGGTGTCATGAACGGCGTGAGCACGGGCAGCGCTCATGATGCCCGCGACCTCGGCCCCCGGGTGCGCGGCGGAGGAGACACGCTGCGTGAGAGAGACGTCGCTGTCGTCCGGCCCCTTGATCTCCGCGTCGATGACCGCCGAGGTATAAGCCTGCTGGGAACCAGTGAGCGCGGCGTAGGCGTCGGGGTCCTGGCTGACCTGATAGAGGAACTCCTTGGTCACTTCGGGATCCAGATCAGCACTCGTACCTTGAACCGGCAGGCTCGTCTGGCCGCTGACTGAGCGTTGGATGTCGCCCATGTAGTCGGCGCCGATGTTGCCAAGGCTATCGCTCGCGGCTGCATAAGGGGCGGTCCCATCGTCGCTGTTGAGGAGCCCGCCGGCATCAGGTCCACTGAATTTATTGATCACTTGGGAAGCGAGAGCCGCCTGCTCCGAACTGTGCGCGAGCGGGCCCGTGGAAGGGTCGGCACCGGCGGGACGGCCCGTGGTGGCGGCTTCGAGAGCGTGGCCCAGCGAGTCCGGGAAGTCATTCATGGACTTCTTCGCGGCGTCCGGGTCGTGCCCGGTGATGTCGGGGAAGGACTCGTAGTCCTTGTTGACCAGGTAGTCCAGGTAGCTGTTCGCGCCGTCGATGTTGGCGAGTTCGCCCTTGTGGGTGCCGTCCTCGGCGTACTTCTCCATAGGTGGGGTGAAGTAGTCCGTCGCCGCCTGTGGGCTGTGCCCCAACGCCTCCAGGACGCTGTTCATCGGGTCGTAGCCCACGCCGTTCTTGCCGGAGGGATTGAAGCCGTACTGCGGGTCTCCGAAGTCGGGCTTCGTTCCGGCGAAGAAGTACGGGTTGCTGGCGTGGAGTTGGGTGACGTGCTCCGCGATGGGGGTGAGGAAGGAGGAGTCGTAGTTGCCGTAGCGGAGGATGCCGCCGAGGAGCTGGTAGCCGTAGGGGCCCTCGCGCATGCTGTCCGGGTACAGAGCGATGTGCTGGGTGCCGAGTTTGCGCAGGTCGGCGGTCCACTGCTCGTCCAGGTGCGGGGTCTTGCCCGGGTTGGTGGCGGTGGCCAGGTTGTTGCCCATGTTGCGCTGCAACTCCTGGAGCAGCGCCTTGCGTTCGTCGCCGGCGTCGGTGGTCTGGAGGGCGAGCTGGCCGTAGAGCTGGAGGGTGCCCTTCTGGCCGAGCTGCTTGTAGAAGTTGGTGGAGAACTCCGCGTCGCCCTGGTTGGACTTCAGCAGGTGGTTGAGCTCGGTGAGTTCGGTGTCGGTGAGCTTGTCGCCCTTCTTCATCAGCTCGGCCGCGTGCGTGGCGTCGGCGGAGTCGAGAGAGGTGACGACCGTGGAGTTGAAGTTGTCCGTGTAACCGCCGAGGTCGCGGCGCAGGGCCCAGCAGGCGGTTTCGTCGGCATCGGCGGCCTGTTGGAGGACGGCTTCGATACGGCGGGCGAAGGCATCGCAGGCTTGCTGCTGTTCGCGGATGAGGGCTTGGCCGTCGGGGTCACGGCGGCCGATGGGATCCTGGGAAGCGTCGTTGCGTGGGGTGACGACACCGGTGGCGCTGACGTGCAGATCCTGCTTCGCGGCCTCCACCTCGGCGAGGTGCTTGAGGTCGTCCTGGGCCTTCTTCAAAGCGCCATGCAGTGAAGTGAGGACACCGGCGATGCCCTCTGCCTCCTTCTGGGCGTCCGCGAACTCCTGCTGCGCCGCGCGGACATCGCTGTCCGCCTTGGCCGCGGTCAGAACGGGCTGGTGCCAGCCGGCCTGCTTGAAGGGCGCCGCGACCTCGTCGCCGTACGCGGTGTGCAGCCCCTTGAACTTGGAGGCCGTTTCCTTCCAGCGGTCGGCGGCGGCCTTCAGGTTGCTGAGGTTCAGGTGATAGAGCTGCTCGTACGTCGGCATGGCTGCGGTGGGTCCCCGTGGTGTGGTGATCGTAGTGAGCGGCGGCGGGTTCGTGTCAGGTTCACCCGAAAGGTGACGGCTGGCCGGACAGGGAGCGCATGGTCTGCGTGTTCGCCGTCTCCGTGCTCTGGTAGAGCAGGCCCGAACCGCCGCACTGGCGGGAGAGACCGTCGCACTTGGACGCCAGCGCCGAGACCTGGCTCGACCAGGTCTCCGCCAGGCCGCTGAGCGCTCCGCCGAGGCCGCCGTCCCAGTTGCCGCTGCCGAAGTCCTTCGACGCCGAGCGGGTCTCGTCCACCGGGTGCGCACCGGTCGTTCGCGTCCGTCCCGCCATCTCCTGCGCGCCGGTGCCCGCACGGTTCAGTGCCGCCGGATCCTCGATGTCCGTCCCGCCCGACATGCAGTGTCCCCCATTGTTCGCTGCCGCCCCTCATCATCCGGGGCTTGCGATTTGTTACGCGAATCGATTAGCGGTGAGCGAGTAAAAAGTATCACCGTGGCGGGCTGCCATTTCTGGGCTTCGGCTGGATTCCGACCCTGACGGCACCGACAGGGCGGACACCGCAGCCGTTGTTCTGCCGGGCGTCAACAACCCGCTTATCCCGTCGCCCCAGGGCCAATTACTACATCTTTTGCTACTCTTGTTTCATGGACTCTGCGGAGCAGTACGACAAGGACGAGGGCCCGGCACAGAAAGTCAGCGTGTCCATGCCCGCGGGCCGCATCGCTGCGGTCAAAGCTCGCGTCGGAGCACGCGGCTTCTCCGCCTATGTGAGCGCGGCTGTCGAGCGGCAGATACAGCGTGATCTGCTGGAGGAACTGCTCCAGGCGAAGGAGGCGGAGATCGGCCCGCCCTCTCCTGAGGTCCGTGAATGGGCCGCCGAGATCTTTCGTGAAGCCGAGACCATGGCGGCGAACGAGCGGGACGCCGAGGATGACGAGAGGGACACCGGTTCGCAGTGGCGCGCACCCAAAGCCAGTTGAGCCATGGCGTACTGCTTCTCGACAGCGAGGGTCTCAGCAGGTTCATGGACAACGACCCGTACGTCACCGGTCTGATCCGGGCAGCGCAGGCCAAGGACGCTCTCGTAGCCCTGAGTAACCTCACGCTGATCGAGGCATGGCATGCCAAGATCCGCATGGATCGCCTCCGGTGGCACGTGTCGCGGCTGGAGATCCTGCCGGTCACGGACTCCATCACGTGGCGCGCCGTCGACCTGCTGCGTAATGCCAACCTGCACGGTCACAAATACGCGATCGACTCGGTGGTGGCCGCCACCGCGCTTGGATACTCCGGCCCTCGTGTCATCGTGACCTCGGACGTGGATGACATGAACAGGTTGTGCGGGGACAAGGTCCGTTGCGTAGGCGTGTGACCAGGTGCGACGAGGCGGCTCCGCCTCACCGTGTCTTTAGGGCACAGACACCTCCCTGATCCGGCCAATCCGCCGCCCGTCAGCCGTCTGACGGGGAGTTGTCAGGTTCGCGGGGTTCGATGTCCTCGGCTTTCTTCCCCCCCACCGAGGAGTGTCATGACCCACGCCGCTGCCGACGCCCAGGACGAGGCCGTTCCCGACTTCCCGATGCCGCGGGCGGCCGGGTGTCCGTTCGCCCCGCCCCCGGCGATGATGAAACTGCACGCCGAGGAGCCCGTCTCCAGGGTCCGGCTGTGGGACGGCAGCGTGCACTGGCTCGTCACCCGCTACGAGGACCAGCGGGCCCTGTACGGCGACCCGCGCCTCAGTGTCGACACCACCCGGCCGGGTTTCCCTTACCTGAACGAAGCCTTCCGGGAGACCGCCGCCAAGAACCCGCCGTCCTTCCTCAACATGGACGACCCCGACCACGCGCGCATCCGCCGGATGGTCACGGGTTCATTCGCCGTCAAACGTATCGAGGCCATGCGGCCGGCCATTCAGCGGATGACCGACGAGCTGATCGACAAGATGCTGGCCGGGCCCAAGCCGGTCGACCTGGTGGAGGCCCTCACGCTCCCCCTGCCGTCACTGGTGATCTGCGAACTGCTCGGCGTCCCGTACGAGGACCACGACTTCTTCCAGGCCAACAGCAAGGTGGGGCTCCGCCGGGACGTGACAGCCGAAGCGGTTCGGGCCGCCTTCGGCGAGATCTACCAGTATTTGAGCGGCCAGATCGACGCGAAGCTCGCCGACCCGGCGGACGACATGCTGTCCGAGTTGGCCGCACGGGTGCGGACCGGTGACCTCACCCACCACGACGCCACCATGCTGGGTGTCCTGCTGCTCGGCGCCGGGCACGAGACCAGCGCCAACATGCTCGCGCTGGGCATCCTGGCGTTCCTGGAACACCCCGACCAGCTCGCTGTCGTCTGCGACACCGACGACCCGAAGGTGCTGGCGTCCGCCGCGGACGAGATGCTGCGCTATCTGACCGTCGTCCACAACGGCCAGCGGCGGCTGGCCCTTCAGGACCTGGAGATCGGCGGCCGGTCCATCCGGGCCGGCGAAGGCGTCATCATGCCTGGCGCCACCGGCAACTGGCAGGCCGACGTCTTCCCCGAGCCCGAACGGCTCGACGTCCGCCGCGACGCCCGTCGCCACATGGCCTTCGGCTTCGGCATCCACCAGTGTCTGGGCCAACCCCTGGCCCGCCTGGAGCTCCAGGTCGTCTACCACACCGTCTTCCGCCGCATCCCCACCCTGCGCCGGGCCATCGACCTCGACAAGATCCCGTTCAAGGACGACGGCATCGTGTACGGCGTCTATGAGCTGCCGGTGACCTGGTAAGGGCCCCAACGGCCACGCACGAACGCCGGTTCCGGTCCGTCCCGATCACCCGGAGCCGGCGAAACGGCGCTTCGCTCACACGTCAGCGGTTCAGGTCCATGACCCCGACCCCTAGTCCCGCGTAGCGTTCCGGGGCCACGGTGGCCACGAGCGCCCCGTCCGGAAGCTCGTCGGCCCCTTGGCCAAAAAAGCCACCCACGCGTCGCACTGCCGCAGCCATCCGCAGAGGTCCCAGCACATCCAAAGAGACAGTTGCCGTGAATACACCACAGCCGAATTCATCCGCCCACCCGATGGGGAGCCCGCTCGTCGCCGGCCTCCTCCACCATGTCGAGGTGTGGGTTCCTGATCTTCAGCGAGCCATTTCCGAGTGGGGATGGCTCCTGGAACAGATCGGCTACACGCCGTTCCAGAAATGGCCAGACGGTCGCAGCTGGCGGCTCGGTCCCACCTATATCGTCTTCGAGCAGTCCCCCGCCCTCAGCGCGAGCGTCCATGACCGGATGCGGCCCGGCCTGAATCATCTGGCCTTCTACGTAGCAGACACCGCCACATTGGACAGCCTGGTCAGACGGGCTCCACACCATGGCTGGACGCTGCTGTTCCCGGACGAACACCCACACGCCGGCGGCAGACATCAACACGCGGCATACATGGAAAACAGCGACGGATTCGAGGTCGAACTCGTTTCCATCCCATCTACGGGCGGAACTGAGCCACACGGGACGCCAGAAAGTTGACCAGCCGGAGCCGCGGCCAACTCGGGTGACCGCAGAGTTTCCCGCCGGGTGATCTTCCGGCGGTACGCGCACCCGTACACAGGCCGGTGTCTCCCGTTCCTCCAGCATTCCCAGCACCGACGCCATCGCGCACCCCTCGTTCACGGAGCGGAAAAAGACGCCGGATGCTCCCTCATTCTGAGCTAGACCATGCCCTGGCGAGCGGAAATCAAGCGATCGTATGTGGTTGAGACACGCCTTCTCAATTCAGGTCTTTGAGGTGCTGAGACCACCACCCTCGATCGGACTGCCAGTCCTGGAGCCACGACACGAAGTCGACTTCCGGTTCTGCTTCCTCTCCCGCATCGGCGTAGGGGGCCGCGCATCCGTCTCCCAGCCACCAGACCCGGCCGCGTTGAGGTCCAGTCACGATGAGTATCCAGAACTCACGGTCGCGATTGCTGCCCAGGAGGATCGATCCGTGCTGATAGATACCGTGGAGTAGGGGCGAGTGCTGGTCGTGGTCGTAGTAGTCGTACTCCCACTGCCACTCCGCCTCGAGGGGGAAGGGCACCGCAGGGTTCCGCACGGCCGTGCCGTCGAATGGTTGGGGGCTCAGCCAGCATTCGGCTTCCCAGCGCTGCCAGCTCTCGGGGAGTTGTCCCAGTGGTAGCAGCTCATGCGCCGAGGACGGGCCTTCCCAGGTGCCGTTGGAGATCTCGGCGACGAACGTCCGGTATGGCTCGGGCAGTTCAAGGACGTGTTCGGCTTCCCATGCCCTAACAGCAGGCCAGCCAAGGGGAGGGCGGCGGAGGTCGTGAGGAATGGCGTCGCTGAGGGCGGACATCGCCATACGGAGTCGCTGCTCGGCGAGGTCTGTCATGAGGCTCCATGAGTGGGGAGGATTCGCTTCGAATCGAGTGCCGGGCTCCGCCCGTTGCCAGCAGGCCTGTCGAGAGCGCGGCTCGCTGTCAGTCGCTGCTCAGTGTGGTGTGTCGAGGAGGTAAAGGGCGGTGAGTCTCGGGAGTCGGCGTCGCATCTCGTCGGGGTCGTCGAAGTCGAAGTCTTCGCCCATGTCTTCGGCGTCCTGTCCGGAACTGTCCCGTGAGTCCGCGTACTCGTCCCAGGCGTCGTAGAAGTCCTCCTCACCGCCGGTGACGCGCTTGAACGCTTCGCCGGCCGCGTAGTTGACGTCCTCGTAGAACACGGCCTCATCGTCGTACGCCCCTGCGGCGGCGATCACCGCAGGATGCTCAGCGAGACTGTCCGGGCAGGCCGCAGCCCTCTCGTACCAGTCGCGGCCCAGCGCGATCAGGCCGGCACGGAAGTCCATGAAGCTATCGTCCGAGCAGCCACCGCCGATGAGGTAGGCGGCTGCCCACACGTCCCATCGATACGCGGCGTCATGCACCTCGTCGAAGCGTTCCTGGTAGCGGAGGATGTCGTCCTTGGTGCGGGCGGCCAGCTCATCAACCAAGGCTCCGTCGAAAGGCCTGTCTGGCCCGACGGCCGAGCGGGCGGCCTCGATGATGGTCCAGAACTCAGAAGTGTCCATGGCTGGGCACTCTGCCAGTCAGGTCTGACAACGACTCCTGTCGGGCGGACGGCCCCGCTTGCCGAGCGAATTTTTCTGCGTCTCAGGCACATACGCCGCGCTGGTCAGCCTTCCCCCCGCGGGAACGACACCTCCACCCGGCGGTTCTTCTTGCGGCCCGACTCCGTCGCGTTGGAGGCGATCGGGTAGTCCTCGGAGTAGCCGCGGACCTCGTAGGTGATGCCCGAGTCCTTCAACTCCTGGTCGAGGACGTCCTGTACGGCGTTGGCGCGCTGCCGGGACAGGGTGCGGCCGTGGGCGTAGCTGCCCAGGTTGTCGGTGAAGCCGAAGACGCGGATCCGGGTGGCGTTCTGGTTCTTGATCTCCGCCGCGATCGCGGAGATACGGGCCCTCGCCTCGCCGTTCAGCTTCGCGCTGTCCTTGCCGAACAGGACCTCCGCCTGGAGGGCGAACTTCACGTCCGCGTTGGTGTCCTCGCGCCGTTCGTCTCCGCTCTGGTCCTCGACGACCTGCTTGATGTCCAGGACCTTCGGTTCGGCGAGGGTGGCGCCTTCCGGGAGCTTCAGATCCGGGTCGTTGGGGTCCACCTCGACGGGTGCGGTGGCGGAGGGTTCGGTGCCCGGGGGAACGCTGGGGCCGCCGTCGTCGGCCTGCGCCGGGGTGAGAGTCAGGGCAGCCATGAGCGAGACGACCGTGATGGCCAGGGCGAGGCGGGGTGGGGTTCGGGTGGCGGTCATGGTGGGCGTCATCCGGAGATCTGGATGGGGGCGGAGGCGAAGGTGGGGAGCTGGAAGGTGACGTCGGTCGTGCTCGTCGGGGGGGCCGGGAACTGGACGAAGACGGCCAGGGATTCGCCGGGTTGCAGGGACGAGAAGCCTGTCGTCGTCAGGGGGCGGCCGTCCGTGTCGCGCAGCACGTAGTAGCGCTTCTTCGACGTGGCGTCCACCAGGGTTGCGCCCCCCAGCGACATGCCGTGCCGGAGGATCTCCGTCTCGTCTCCGCGCACCGCGGGGGGAATGGTGATGCGCTTGGAGCCGTCGTTCTTCAGGTTGCCGTTCACCGTGACGAAGCCGCCGGTGTCACGAGTGGCCGAGGTGATCTGGAGCAGCAGCCCGCTCGAGCCCTTCAACTCCGCCATCGGCTCGTCGGATTCGCCTTCCTGAGTACTCGGGTCGGACCCGCCCGTGCGGGAGGCCGACGCCGACGTCTCCGGCTTCTTGTCGTCGTCCCCTCCACCGCTGCAACCGGCCACACCGACGGCCAGTGCGGCCGCGATCGTCAACGCGACCATCCCCCTGCGGGCCTTCGCCGTGAACCGAATGCTCATCACTCCGCTTCCTTCGTCACTCGTCGTTCGCTTGTGCCAGATGGACGTCGAAGAGGTCCTCGGGTCCGGGCAGATCCGTGAGGTCGTCCGGGTCCAGGGTCCACACGACACCGTCGTCGCAGGTGAGCTCCGGCAGCACGTCCGCGTCCGCGCCTTCGCCAGGCAGTTTGAACTTGCAGATCGGTTCGATGACCGCCTTGGCGACCTCGGTCGACTGCTTGCCCTCGACTCCGGGGACTATGGAATCACCGACGGTCTTGTTCGTCTTGACCTCGACCCTGTAGCCCGGGTACAGCCCCGGTACAGACTGGCAGGACAGGCGGGTGGCGTCATTCTGCGCGGCCAGTTGGTCAGCCCGCTCGCACCCGTTGAAGTCAACTCCCACGCCGTCGAAGATGTCCTGCCACTTGGTGGGATCGAGAACGTTCTCCACCCACTTGTCGGTGATGTCGTCCCGGGTGTCCAGGGCCGCTGCAAGCGCCGCCGCGTCGGCCGCCGTCTGGGCGCCGTTCCGATTCGCCGCAGCTTGGCCGACTGCCAGGTAGGCGAACGCGAGAAAGAGCAGGCCCGCCACCACCATGATGTAGATGGGGAAAGCCTGCCCTGCGTCGTCGTGTCTACGAGGTCCGGTCAGCCGCTGATGACTTCGTTGACCTTGTCCACGATCGCGGTGTAGATCGTGTTGCCGATATCCGTCCCCGTAATCGCCAGCACAATCGCCACCACCACCGCGATGATGCCCAGGTACTCGACCGCGGTCTGACCCTTGTCGTCGTTGAACCGGTTGCTCATTGCGGGCCCCTTCGGCGTCGTCGCTGTCGACAACCGGAACGTAGACCTGCGGATGCCGGTCGGCGCAGGGCCCGTGGGCCCAAATCCGGGCCCAAGCTCGCATCGACACCGCTCACCCCACCCCTCGGCCCGAACTCGGCGCCGTGCCCAGCCACTTCGCGGCGGCCTCGGAGCGGCTCGTGCTGTGGAGCTTGGCGAAGATGCGGTTGATGTGGTTCTTGACCGTCTTCTCGCTGATGAAGCAGGCGGCGGCGATCTGCTGGTTGGTCATGCCGGATGCGATGAGGTCCATGATCTCCGCCTCCCTCGCGCTGAGTTGGAAACGCGACCTGTCCGATGACGACTGTCCCACAGATGGTTGCAGTTGCGAAAGTCCTTTGGTGGGAAATGGCGTTGCTGGCAACGGAAGATGGGGACTCACGTGTGCATTTGCATCGCGTAGCTGGGTCAGCAGGGCGCCCGCCGCCGTGGGTGTGAGGTGGGTGCGGCCCTGGACGGTGTCCCTGACGGCCAGGACGAGCTGGTCCGCCGTGAACTCGCCGTGGACCAGGTAACCGTCGGCTCCCCTGCGCAGCGCCTCCTGGACGGTCTCCGGCTCCCCGCTGTACGTCAGCATCAGCACCGGCGCGATCGGCACGAGGTACGGCAGCGCCGAGATGCCGTCGACGCCCGGCATCCGGACGTCCAGGAGGATCACGTCCGGGTGGTGCCGGCTCGCGGCCTCGTACGCCTCGCGGCCGTCCGCCGCCTCCGCCACGACCGTGATGTCCTCGCGGCCCGTGAGGAGGGCGGTGAGGCCCGCTCGGACCACCGGGTTGTCGTCGGCGACGACGATCCGGACGGGGGTGGGCGGGGCCGTCGGGAACAGCGCGATCGGTGGGGTGGGGGGCTGGGGGTCGTCCGGCATGTCAGGGCCTCCTCTCAGGATCGGGTGGGGGGCAACGGTCCGCCCGCGGGGGTGACAGGGGCAGTTCCAGGAGTACTTCCGTGCCCTTCGCGTCCGCGCCCCCGCCGATGTGGATACGGGCGCCCACCGACTCGGCGCGTTCCACCATGCCGACCAGGCCGAAGTGGCCGGAGCGGCGGAGTGCGTCGAGGGTGGTGTCCGGGGGGAGGCCGCGGCCGTCGTCCTGGACGCTGATGCTGAGCAGTTCGTGGTCGCGGTCCACGTCCGCGGTGACGTCGACGCGCGTGGCATCGGCGTGCCGGTGGGCGTTCTCCATCGCCTCCTCGGTGATGGTGAGGAGTTGGCGGGCCACGGGGTGCGGGACGGCGAGCGCGGGGTGGGGGTGGGTGGGGGCCCGGTAGGTCGCCGGGAGGGTGGTGCGGGCGCTGAAGTTCCTTGTGCGGGTGGCCAGTTCTTCGAGTACGTCCGTGGCGGGGGCCGGGTCCCGGCGCAGGTCGGTGAGGAGTTCGCGGGACTCCGTGGCCGCTCGGCGGGCTGCTCGGGCCACCAGCTCGGCCTGTTGCTTGAGCAGGGCCGGGTCCGGGGTGGGGGCTGCCGCCGATGTCGCCAGGCCCTCCGCCGCCAGGGCCACGCCGTGGAGGGTCTTCGCCACCGAGTCGTGCATCTCCCGTGCCAGGCGGGCCCGTTCCTCGCTGATCGCCTCCGCCACCGCCAGGCGGGCCTTCATCGCGGTGAGGGCGTGGGTCGCCGTGCCGAAGCGGAGCAGGAGGTTGCGCAGGGTGGAGCCGACCGCTCCCGTGATCACGCAGAAGCCGGGGAGGAGAAGGATGTCGGCGGGGGTGCTGTTCGAGTGCGGGAGGGCCGTCTGGGCCAGGAGCAGGATCAGGGACTGCAGGGACGCGAAGACCGCGGCGCCTCGCCAGCTGTAGGCGATACCGGCGAGGAGGGGGGTGCAGACGCTGACGTACGCGAGTGTGGTGTCCGGGCCCGCGGAGATCAGGAGGAGGCTGCCGAAGAGGGTGTCCGCGGCGAGGAGGCTGGGGTGGCGCAGGAGGAGGGGTCCGAAGCGTTCCCAGTCCCTGAAGAGGGCGTACGACACCATGAAGGTGACGACGACCGCCGCGCCGACCAGGCGGGTGCCGAGGCCGGGGCCCGCGTTGAGGAGGGCGGCGGGGGCGGCCAGGGCGATCATCGCCAGGCGGAAGCCGAAGACCTGGCGGCACATCGCCTGCAGGGCGTTGACCTGGATGTCCAGTGCGGGTACGTCGGAGGGCCGCACCCGGCCTTCGGAGGACCCCACCCGGCCTTCGGCGGGAGCGCCGTCGGCGGCCGCGCCACGCCCCCGCCCCGTCCTGCGCACACCCGTCATCGACATCGCCCGGCCCCCTACTTCCCCGTGATCGTGCCGAAGTCGGTGCCCGAGCCGAGCAGCAGTCCCGCGGCCAGCAGCAGCATCGTGGCGGGAACCATGAACGTGGTGATCATCATGGTGGCCTTGGGGACCGCGCGGGCGGCCTTGCGGCGGGCGTTCTGGGCGTCCGTGCGGCGCATGTCCTTGGCCAGGGAGACCAGGGTGTCCACGATGGGTGCGCCCAGTTCCTCGCCCTGCTGGAGCGCCGTCACGAACATGGCGACCTGTTCGGAGTCGTTGCGGCGGCGCAGTTCCGCGAAGGCCTGGCGGCGGCTCATGCCGAGGTCCATCTGGCGGAGCGTGATGCGCAGTTCGTCGGCCCAGGGGCCCTCGTACTTGGAGGCCACGCGGTCCAGCGCCTGGCGGAAGCCCAGGCCCGCGCTGACCACCACCGCCAGCACGTCCAGGAAGTCGGGGAGCGTGCGCTCGATGACGTCCTTCCTGACCCGGATCGCCGACCAGATGCCGACCTCCGTCCAGAACGCCCCGAAGGCCAGCAGGAGCAGGGCCACCAGGATCTGGCCGCGGAGGAGGAAGACCAGGAAACCCAGGGCGCCCAGGAAGCCGTAGACCGCCCTGCGGGCCGCGTAGCGGTGAATGGTCAGGCCGCCCGGGTTGCCCGCCAGGTCGATCTTGCGGCGGTACTTCGCCACCTGTTTGGGGCCCATCAGCCGCAGGACCGCGGGCGCGTACCGCATGCCCATGCGGTCGATCAGGGAGTCGACCGCGCCGGTGCGGGTCGATCCGACCTCCAGGGCCAGCACCAGGTCGCTCGGCAGTTTCGCCTCCGCCCGGTACATGCGGATGCCGGCGAAGACGCCCCACACGCTCACGGCCATCAACAGGGCCAGTCCGAGACCGATCACAGCAGCCCCCTCCTCAGACGTCGATCCGGGACAGGCGGCGGATCAGGATGAATCCCACCGCGTAGAGGGCGAACGCGATGATCACCGCCCCTTGGCCGAGTGGCGAGCCCGTCATGCGTTCCAGCGCGCCGTCCTTGACGCCGTTCATCAGGAACAGTGAGCCGATGCCCAGGACCGGGACGGCGTACGACGTCATGTTCACCTGGGAGAGCTGGGTGCGGACCTCGCGCCGGGTCTCCTTGCGCTCCTCCAGCGTCTCGGTCAGGTTCCGCAGGGCGCTGACCACTTGGCCGCCCGCCCGGCTCGACAGCACCAGGGTCGTCACCAGGACCACCAGCTCCCTGGACGGCAGCCGCTTCGCCATCTCGTCGAGCGCGTCCTCCATCGACACGCCCACCGCCAACTGGTTGGCCACGTTGGCCAGTTCCTCTCCGGCCGGGGCCTCCAGCTCCTCCGCCGCCATGCCGATCGCGGTGCGCAGGGCGAGGCCCGCGTGGGTGGCGTTGGCCAGGATGCGGGCCAGTTCGGGGAGTTGGTTGATGAACTTCTCGATGCGCTTCTGTCGCTGCCAGTTGAGGAACTGCACCGCCGCCCAGACGCCCGCCAGACCGGCCAGCGGGCCGAAGAAGGGCGCCAGGGTCGCCTGGCCGACCAGCCACAGGCCGCCGACGAGCCCGATCATCGCGGCGAAGAACTCGCCCGGTGTCACGTCAAGGCCGGTCGCCGCCAGCCGGAGTTCCAGCTGCCTGCCGAGACGGGTGCGGCGCAGCCGGCGGTCCAGGTCGCGGAAGTGCCGGCGGCGGCCGGTGTACGGCACCTGGCTCGCGGCCGACAGCCGGTCGACCAGTGCCGCCCGCTGGGCCCGTCCCCTGGCGTAGAAGTGGACGCCCACGACGGCGAGCGCGCAGGTCAGCAGGGTGGCGCCGATGGTGAGCGTGACTAGGGTCTGCAGGTCCATGGGGGTGGGTCCTACCTGGCTTCTCGGATGGCCAACTGGTTCGCGGACTGGGCCACGCCGAAGGCCTGGGGCGTGGGCTGGCTCGCCATGTAGAGGCGGTCGACGGTACGGCGCGGCAGCGGGAAGTACTCGAACCGGCCGTAGATCTTGCCGTCCGCCGCCATCGGCTGGGCATTGAAGCGGGCCACCGTGGCCAGCCGGTACGGCTCGCTGCCGTGGCTGTCGAGCAGGGCGATCTCGGTGATCCGGCGGGCGCCGTCGGCGAACCGGGTGAGCTGGATGATCACGTCGACCGCGCTGTTGATCTGGTCGTGCAGCGCCTCGAAGGGGATCTCCACCTCCGACATCGAGGCCAGGGTCTTCAGCCGCATCAGCGCGTCCTCCGCGCTGTTGGCGTGGACGGTGGCGAGGGAGCCGTCGTGGCCCGTCGACATGGCCTGGAGCATGTCGAGGGACTCGCCGCCGCGGACCTCGCCGACCACGATCCGGTCGGGGCGCATCCGCAGCGAGTTGCGGACCAGGTCGCGGATGGTGACCCGGCCCTGGCCCTCCACGTTCGGCGGGCGCGACTCCAGCCGGACCACGTGCCGCTGCTGGAGCTGGAGTTCGGCCGAGTCCTCGATGGTGATGATCCGGTCGCCCTCCGGGATGAGCCCGGACAGCGCGTTGAGCAGGGTCGTCTTCCCCGTGCCCGTCGCGCCCGACACGATGATGTTGAAGCGCGCCTGCACCAGGCCCGCCAGCAGGTACAGCATGTTCTCGTCGAGCGAGCCGAAGCCGGCCAGTTCCTGCAGCGTGTAGGAGCGGGGGAAGCGGCGGATCGTGAGGATCGCGCCGGTCAGGGAGAGCGGCGGGATGATGACGTTCACCCGCTCGCCGGACGGCAGGCGCGCGTCGACCATCGGGTTCGTCTCGTCCACGCGCCGGTTGACCGTGGAGACTATTCGCTCGATGGTCTGCATCAGCTGGTCGTGGGACGGGAAGCGCAGCGGCAACTGCTCGACGCGTCCGCCGCGTTCGACGAAGATCGAGTCCGGCCCGTTGACCATGATCTCGGTGATGGAGGCGTCCTCGAGCAGCGGCTCCAGGATGCCGAGTCCGAGAGCCTCGTCGACCACCCGCCGGATGAGCTGCGAGCGTTCGACCGTCGACAGGACCGGCCCCTCACGGCTGATGATGTGCCCGAGCACCCGCTCCAGGCGGGCCCGGCGCTCGGCCGCCGCCAGCGAGCTCATCTCCGCGAGGTCGATCTCCTCCAGGAGCTTGGCCCGGTAGGAGGAGACGAGGTGGCCGTCCTCGCCCCGGCTGCCGTTCTCCTCGGGGGTGTTGATGCGGGACCGCAGACTCATGGGGTACCTCGTTCAGTGGTCGAGCGGCATGGTGGCGGTCTTGACGGCGGGGTCGAAGCTCCAGCCGGGGACGATCGACGGGATCTGGACGGTGGCGGTGACGGTGACCGAGTCGCCGCCCCCGCCCTCGGCGCAGTCGACGGACAGCCAGTCGCTGATCGCGTTCACACAACCCTCCTGCGCACTCATGTCCAGCGAGGCGGCCCGCGCCCCGGCCCTGGCCGCCGTACCGGCCTGCTGGGCGGTGTAGGCGATGAGCCCGATCTGAACGCCCGCCATGGCGACGAGGATCAGGATCGGGATGAAACCCAGGTACTCCAGGGCCACCTGACCGCGGTCACGCGTGCTCTTCGGGGAGTGCGACATCTCAGACATCTCAGTCCTTGTCCTCCTCCACCGCGCCCGCGTGGCCGTCGACCTTGAAGGGGAAGGCGATCGCACCCGGGAACAGGACGGGGACGTCGAGATGGACGTCGGCCGTGACATAGCCGCCGCCGGTGCTGCAGGTGACCTGGCCGCTCCAGGCGCCGGGCAGCTTGTCCAGTCCCGCCTGCTCGCACGCGGCCTCCCGCTCCCCCGGCGCCGCCGCCGTCGCGGCCCGTACCGCCTCGTCCGCAGCATTCCCCGCGAGCGTGAAGGTGTACCCCAGCAGCACGAACTGCCACAGCAACACCAGTGTGATCAGGATCAGCGGGGTCATCCCGAGGAACTCGATCGTCACCTGTCCCTCGTCCCGCCGGAACGCCCGGGCCCTCATCTCCCCAGCTCCTTGCGCCGCCGGAAGGTCAGCGCGCCGCGCTCCCGGCCGCCGTTGCGATGGGAGTTCGTCTCCGTGCCCTTGACCAGGCCCAGTTCACCGGCGAGCGTCCACAGGGCCTGCTTCACCGTGCCCTTGGCGTCGAGTTCGTGGACCCGGCCCGCGTCCACCGCGCCCTGGAGCTCCTTGAAGTTCGCCGGGATCACGGTCGCCGCGACGCCCGTGCCGGTGATCTTCTGGATGAGCGCGGGCTGGATCTCGGTACCGCGGCTGTGCCGGTTGACGACGACGGTGGTCTCCTCGGCCTTGCGGACCTGGAGCCGGTCCCACATGCGCACGGCACGCTTGGCGCCGCGTACGGCGACCACGTCGGGCGTGGTGACCAGCAGGGCCGTGTCGGCCATCTCCACGACCGCCGCGCCGGCCCCGCTGAGCTGCGCCCCGCAGTCGACGACCACGACCTCGTAGCGGGAGCGCAGGGCGCTCACGATCTGGCGGGCGGCGCGCTCGGTGACCTCCTCGCCGCGTTCGCCCTCGCCGGGGGCGAGCAGCAGCGCGAGGCCGGTGTCGTGGGGGAAGACGGCGTCGGCGAGGACGCGCGGCGAGATGTCGGTGATGGTGGCGAGGTCGGCGACCGAGCGGCGGAACTGGACGTCCAGGTAGGAGGCGACGTCGCCGGTCTGGAGGTCCATGTCGAGCAGGGCGGTGGTGCGGCCGGAGGCCTGGGCGGCGAGGGCGAGCTGGATGGCGGTCGTGGTGGCGCCGACGCCGCCCTTCGCGCCGCTGACCGTGACGACGGTGCCGCCGACGCCGGTGAACACGTCGGTGACGGCGCCCAGGTGCCGTCGTACGCCCACCGACCACTGGGCGACCGCGTGCACCCGGGTGGCGAGCTCCTCGTAGCCGAGCGGGAGGGAGATCAGACCGCGGGCGCCGTAGTCCATGGCGGCCTGGAAGAGGCCGGGGCTGACGTCGGAGGTGACGAGGATGACGCCGACGGCCGGGAAGCGCAGGGCGACCTCACGGATCAGCTCCAGGGCCGGGACGGGCCCGATCCGCTCGTGCACCACGACGACCTCGGGCAGCTCGTCGATCGACTCGGACGCCAGGCGGGCGAGGGTGTCGATGAGCTGGGTGGAGTCGGTCACGGGGACGACCGGTTCGGCGTCCGGTAGCTGGCTGAGCAGCGTGGTGAGGGAGCGGACCGCGTCCGCGTCGCCGACGGCCGGAAGGATCCTCGTGGGCATGGCGGCCTCTCACTTGTCCTTCGCGAGTTCGTACGTGCGCTCCTGCTCGGGCACGGTTCCGGTCTCGCCCGGCGCGACCAGGGCGAGCCGGACCCGCTTGGCGAACGACTCGGCGTACGTGATGCGCTGGGCGTCGAGGGCGGAGAGGGCGAAGGTGATGGGGCGGGCCTCGGTCGCCGCACGGGTGCGGTCGTCGGCGTCCGGCTGGAGGGGGGTGAGGTCGCCGACGTCGAGGACGCGGGCGTTCGTCACGATGATCTTGGACTGGTCGGGATCACCTTCCCGCTGTCCCTCGAAGGTGGCGTACACGTTGACCGCGGAGCCCGGCGTGATCTTGCCGGCGACACCGGTCGCCGCGTCGATCATGATGGCGACCTCCTGCTGCCCGGGTTGCAGAGCCGGCTGATCGACGATCATGTCGCTCTGCAGCAGGGAGCCCTTCTTGAGGGTCGTCACGGCGATCTTGTCGCGGATGGCGGCGAGGTCGGTGACCGCGTTCACCGACAGCCAGCGCTCGGGCATCTCCGTCTTCTTGAACTGGTCCGCGGTGAGCCGGGTGTACGGCGGGATGCTCTTGCGGACCTCGTACGCCGTGACCTCGGGGCCGACCTTGGACTTCACGTCGTCGATGACGGAGAGCACGCCGGCGAAGGCCGCGAGGGCGCCCAGGACCGACAGGAGCAGGAGTATCACGCCGCGGCGCTGACGGGAGTTCATGAACCGTACAACCTCGTTGGGGGGCTCGGTCGAGCGGAATCGGGGACGGGGGCGATCCGGTACGGCTCACCCGGCGGGCAGTTGGTGCTGGGCGTGCTGTTGATGCTGTTGCTGGGCGGAGACGGGCGTCACGGGTGCGGTGGCCGAACAGAACACGCAGCGGTCACCGATGACGTCGATACCGCACCAGTGACAGATGTTCTGCCGTACCGAGGTGACCAGTTGGTAAAGGACGGACAGGTCGGGCAGGAAGCTGCAGAACTCGATCAGCTTGCCGGTGCCCCACCACTCGGCGGACTCGGCGGGCAGCGGGCTCTCGCGCAGCCCCTGGATCCGCCAGGACGTGGCCAGCGTCCCGGAGACCCAGTCGGACTGGAGCTGACCACGGGCGACCAGCATCGAGGTGGCGAACTCCGGGCCGGCGAGCGTGGCGTCCGGGGCGATCCTGACGAGCTGCGGCTGGGGGTGGGCGAGCACGGCGAACTGACTGCCCGGCACCCAGGACTTGGCGTGCGACTTCAGGCCGACGGGGACCCGGTCGAGCTTGGCCACCGAGCCGAGGAGCGCGCCCGCGTGGAGGTAGTGGGTGAGGAGCCGGCCGGCCGAGGCGAGGACGCCGGGGCTGAGGTCGCAGGAGGCGAGCTGTCTCAACTGGCGGGCGAGGACGGCGATCCCGAGGGGTGGCAGTTCGGGCTGGAACAGGGCGATCCGGTCGCTCTCCAGGAGGGACCGCACGGTGCGCAGCCGTTGGTCCACCGCCGGGGGCACGGCACGGGAGTACACGACGATCACATGGCCGTGCTGGTCGATCAGCGTCTGGAGGGCGGCGAGCGAGTGGTCGAGCGGCTGCCGGTCGAGGCCGTCGAGCACGACGGCGGGCAGGGTCCGCTCGTCCTGCGCCGGCAGCGCCATGTCGGCACCGGTCACGGCGATGGCAGTTGGCACGCGCAGCTCCCCGTATCCCATGCCCGTGGGTCCGACGGATCACTCCGGCGCACCCGGTCGACTTCACTGCGTGACTACCTGAGCACTGTAACCACGGCTCTATGGCCGGAGAACAGCGATTCTGTGACTTCCTGGCCTGCGTGAGGGATCAAAAGCGGGCGATTCCTGCCCAGATGGGGCGCACTTGCCACGTGCGAGGGCCGGAGAAAGGCCGGTTGCGTACCCATCCTGACGACATCCTTGACAGCGAGATTGGTCTGGACCAACTTTCTTGTCATGCCCATACTCAGCAGAAGACGGCTCTGGACCACAACCGTCACCGCGGCCCTCGCCCTGGGTTTCGCGGGCCCCGCGTCCGCCGCGGACGTCAACAACGCCAAGAACGCCGGCTTCGAGTCCGGTCTGTCCGACTGGACCTGTTCGGCGGGCAGCGGTACGACCGTCTCCTCCCCCGTGCACGGCGGCTCGGCCGCGCTGAAGGCGACGCCGGCCGGGCAGGACAACGCCAAGTGCGTCCAGACGGTCGCCGTGAAGCCGAACTCGACCTACACCCTGAGCGCGTGGGTGCAGGGCGGCTACGCCTACCTGGGCGCGACCGGCACCGGCACGACGGACGTGTCGACCTGGACCCCGGACTCCGCCTCCTGGAAGCAGCTGACGACCACCTTCACGACAGGCGCATCGACGACCTCGGTGACGGTGTACACGCACGGCTGGTACGGACAGGCCGCGTATCTCGCGGACGACGTGTCGGTGTACGGCCCGGACGGGGGCGGCGGTGGCGATCCCACTCCTACGGTCCCGGCGGCACCGGCCGGCCTGGCGGTCTCCGGCACGTCCTCGTCGTCCGTCTCCCTGGCCTGGAACGCGGTGTCGGGCGCGACGGGCTACAACGTCTACCGCAACGGCACGAAGATCACGGCGGTGAGCGGGACCTCGGCGACCGTGACCGGACTGGCCGCGTCGACCTCGTACAGCTTCCAGGTCACGGCGGTGAACTCGGCGGGTGAGTCCGTGAAGTCGGGCGCGGTGACGGGGACGACGACCGCTTCCCCGGGCGACGGGGGCGGCGCGCTGCCGAAGCACGCGGTCACCGGGTACTGGCAGAACTTCAACAACGGGGCGACGGTCCAGAAGCTGTCGGCCGTGCAGTCGCAATACGACATCATCGCGGTGGCGTTCGCGGACGCGACGACGACTCCGGGTGCCGTGACCTTCACCCTCGACTCGGCCGGGCTCGGCGGGTACACGGTCGACCAGTTCAAGGCGGACATCAAGGCGAAGCAGGCGGCCGGGAAGAAGGTCGTCGTCTCCGTGGGCGGCCAGAACGGCACGGTCTCGGTGAGCGACCCGACGTCGGCGGCGAACTTCGCGAACTCGGTGTACGCGCTGATGCAGACGTACGGCTTCGACGGGGTCGACATCGATCTGGAGAACGGACTCAACGCGACGTACATGTCACAGGCGTTGCGATCGCTGTCGGCAAAGGCGGGGTCGGGTCTGATCCTCACGATGGCACCCCAGACGATCGACATGCAGTCGACGTCCAACGCGTACTTCCAGACCGCGCTGAACGTGAAGGACATCCTCACGGTCGTCAACATGCAGTACTACAACAGCGGTTCGATGCTGGGCTGCGACGGCAAGGTGTACTCGCAGGGCTCGGTGGACTTCCTGACCGCCCTGGCGTGCATCCAGCTGGAGGGCGGACTGTCCCCGTCCCAGGTGGGGTTGGGGCTGCCGGCGTCCACGAGCGGGGCGGGCAGCGGCTATGTCTCGCCCTCCGTGGTGAACAACGCGCTGGACTGCCTGACGAAGGCCACGGGGTGCGGTTCCTTCAAGCCGTCGAAGACCTACCCGGACCTGCGCGGCGCCATGACCTGGTCGACCAACTGGGACGCGGCGGCGGGCAACGCGTGGTCCAACACGGTGGGACCGCATGTGCACGGGTTGCCGTAGCCGTCGGTCAGGACTCGGCCGGGTTGTCGCCCTGGACGACCGCCATGACTTCCCGGCCTGTCTCCCCGATCGTCGGTCGCAGCTCCTGCGCACCCGTGCCGCGGAGCGTGACCAGGGCGGAGTGCCCGGGGTCGACCGCGTGGTCCGGGCGGTTGTAGCGCACGATGCCCGTCACGGTCAGATCGATCGGCGCCCGTGTGTCGCGCACCAGCGAGAAGCGGGCGCCGAGGCGGGCGGGGCCGCGAAGGCAGCGCACGACCACCGTCACCTCCGTCGCCGTGGCGCACCGCACCTCATGGATCTGCAGCTCCGCGTCCCCCGTCACGCCAGTGGCCGGTAGTGCCCGAGAACCGGGGCCAGCTGGGCGAACCACTGGCCCAGGGTGTCCCGGCTCCTCGCGTCGACGACGCACTCGTAGAAGCGGCCGTCGAGGTGGATGACGGCCATCATCAGGGTCTTGCCGTTCGGGCCGGCCTTGTAGTGGACGCTGCGGATCTCGTGCCAGGGGAACTCGGCGGAGTGGCCGTGGTCCTCGAAGGCGACGCCCGCGGAGTCGACCACGACGGAGTTGTGCCGGTCGACGGCCATGAACTCCGGCCCCTCGGGCACCTCTTGGGGCGGCTGAGCGGCGAAGGCAGACGGGGGCGGTGGCGGGCCGAAGCCCGGCGGGGGCGGGGTGGTCATCGGCATCCGTTCCCTTGCGTCGCGGACTGCTTGCGGTTCATGTGAAACATTCTCACCGCCCCACCACGTCAGTGAAGTGAGGACCTCTTCACAGCCGGGCGCACACCAGGGGGGCACACATGAGACAGGCCCGCGCGGACGAGTACGCGGAGTTCGCCGCTGCCCGGGCCGGGCACCTGTACCGGTCGGCGTGTCTGCTGACCGCGGGTGACACGCATCTCGCGGAGGACCTGGTGCAGGAGGCGCTCGGGCGGATCTACGTCCGCTGGGGCCGGATCTCCGTCGTCGGCAACCCCGCGGCGTACGCGCAGACCGTCCTGGTCCGGGTGTTCCTGACCCATCAGCGCCGCCGCAGCAGCAGAGAGCGTGCGACCGACGTGCTGCCGGAGGTGGCCGCCGCCGGTGTCGACACGCCCCTGCGGCTGACGCTGCTCGACGCCCTCGCACGGCTGCCCGCCAAGGACCGGGCCGTGGTCGTCCTGCGCTACTGGGAGGACCGCTCCATCGAGGAGACCGCCGGTGTCCTCAACGCCAGCGCGGCAGCCGTCCGCACGCGCTGTACCCGAGCCCTCAAGCAGCTGCGCGGGCTCCTCGGCGAGGACATCGGCGCCTACGCCCGGCCCTGACCGACCGGCCCCCTGACTTCCCTTTCGTCCGACCGATTCGTCCGACCCGGAACGGTGGTTTCCCATGCCCGCAGACCAGCACGACGACCCCTTCGAGGAGCGGTTCGCCGCCGCGCTGCACGAGACCGGCGGCGGGTTCGACACCGACCGCGCGTCCCTCGCCGCGCGCGGCGTGGTGCGGGGCAGGCGCAAGCGGTTCGTGCGGCGGGCCGCCGTCGCCGGGGGCGCCGCGAGCGTCGTGCTCGCCTGCGTGGGCGGGGCGCTGGTCCTGCGGCCGGGCGGTACGGCGACCGAGGCCGTGCCGTCGTCGGCGACGGCGTCCGCCAAGCCGAAGCCGAGCATCACGGCCAGGCTCGCGACCGACGAGGAGATGATCGAGACCCTCGAGAACCTGTTGCCCAAAGGCGACTTCAGCGAGGAGCGCGGGACGGGCACCGAGCCGACCGACGACCGGAAGGTGCCCGCGCCGTCCGCCGGGCTCGTCTTCGACGACGGCCACGGCGCCGCGGCCATCGGGGTCAGCGTGGGCCGGGTGCAGCCGGGCGGTACGACGGCCCGGCAGGCGGCCCGGTGCCCCGACCGGGTGGCCATCCCGTACGACGCCTGCAAAACGAGCCGGCTCGCCGACGGCTCCGTGGTCACCGTGCTTCAGGGCTACGAGTATTACGACCGCCGGGCGGACACCAAGTTCTGGTCCGCCGAGCTGGTCACCCCGACCGGGCAGCACATCACCGTCAGCGAGTGGAACGCGGCCGCCGAGAAGGGCAAGCCCGTCACCCGGACCGATCCCCCGCTCAGTCCGGCTCAGTTGACGCGGCTGGCGGCGGCGGAGGAGTGGCGCCTCATCGCGAACGCCCTCCCCGAACCGCTCCCCGAGCCGGAGCTCCCCGGCTCCGACCTGCACGCCCGCACCCACCTGCTGGCCCTGCTGCCGAAGGGGCTGAAGGTGACCGGCAAGAGCAGCGACGACGGCGACTACGCCTACGCCGTGGTCGACGACGGCAAGGGCAGGAGCATGGTCCAGGTCAATGTGCAGCCCGACATGCTGGACTCGGCCGGCGACCTCTTCGGCTCGAACTCCGAGACCCTGCCCGACGGCACCCGGATCGCCGTCAAGCAGGGCCCCGGAGACCGGGGCCACCAGGTGATGTGGACCGTCGACACCATGCGCGCCGACGGCAAACGCGTGGTGATCAGCGCTTTCAATGCCGGCACCCAGAACGAGGCCGCGACCCGTGAGACCCCCGCGCTGACCATCGCCCAGATGCGGAAGATGGCGCTCGACGCCCTGTGGTGGAGCGGCAGTTAAAAGGACCGCGGTCAGAAGAACTCCGACCAGGGCTGGTCCCAGATCTGCTTCACGCACAGGACCAGGAACAGCAGGCCCGCGATCGCCAGCATCCCGTTGCTCAGGGGGCCGTTGCGCCACTGGCTGGGTGTGCGGGAGGTGTTCAGCAGCCACATCAGCGTGCCGGCCAGGAAGGGAAGGAAGGCCGCGCCGAGGACGCCGTAGATGATGACCAGGCGGAAGGGCTGGCCCTGGAAGAGCAGGACCATCGGCGGGAACGTCAGCCAGAGCAGATACGCACGGAAGGGCCAGGAGCGCTCGCGTGAACCGGACGCGACCTCCTGGCCGGAGGCCGGCGCACCCTCGCGGCCGCGGTACCGCGCCACGAAGTCGGCGAACATCAGGCTCACGCCGTGCCAGACGCCGATCAGCGAGGTGAAGGACGTGGCGAAGAAGCCGATCAGGAAGAACTTGGCGGTCGCCGACCCGTACTCGTCCTCCAGGATGTCGCTCAGCTGGACGAGCCCCTTGTCGCCGCTCGCGATCGCCACATTGGCGCTGTGCAGCAGTTCCGCGCCGACGAAGAGCATGGCGACGACGAAGATGCCGGTGGTGATGTAGGCGACGCGGTTGTCCAGGCGCATCACCTTCATCCAGCCGGTGTTGGTCCATCCCTTGGCGTTGACCCAGTAGCCGTACGCCGCGAGGGTGATCGTGCCGCCGACGCCGCCGATCAGGCCGAGGGTGTTGAGGATGGAGTCCTTCTCGTCGGGCAGGACGGGCAGCAGGCCCGCGAAGGCGTCGCCCAGGTTCGGGGTGACCCTGATCGCCAGGTACACCGTCACCACGAACATGACGCCCACCAGGACCGTCATGACCTTCTCGAACACCGCGTACTTGTTGAACCAGACGAAGACCAGGCCGAGCAGACCGCAGGCGATGGCCCACCATTCGAGGTCCATCACATCCGGGAACAGCGCCTGGAGCGGCAGCGCGCTGGACGACATCGCCGCCGCGCCGTACACGAAGCCCCAGATCACCACGTAGACGGCGAAGAACCAGGTGGTCCAGCGGCCCAGGCTCGCCCAGCCGTCGAACAGGGTGCTGCCGGTGGACAGATGCCAGCGGCCCGCCGCCTCCGCGAGGGAGATCTTGACCAGACAGCCGATCACCGCGGCCCACAGCAGGGTGTAGCCGAAGTTACTGCCCGCGATGAGCGTGGCGACGAGGTCTCCGGCTCCGACGCCGGTCGCGGCGACGACGATCCCCGGCCCGATGTACCGCCAACTGGACTTGCGGGGTACGGGGTTCGCCTCACCGGCACCGGTCACTGTGTTGTCCGTGTTGTCCGCCATGAAGGTCAAGAAACCCTAAAGATCGCGACCCGGCAAGAGGGCGTGCGGTGGTCGTGCGGTGAAGGAAGTCAGCGGTCGTCCGGGAGGCGTCCACCGCAGCCGGCGCCCCCGCAGGTACCCAGTTCGAACCAGACCGTCTTGCCCGGCCCGTCCTCGTGCCAGCCCCAGCGCAGTGCGAGCGCCTCCACCAGGAACATCCCGCGGCCGCTCTCCGAGACCCCGGCGTCCAGCACCTGCGGGACGCGCCGGCCGGAGTCGGCGACCTCGCAGCGCAGCACGCCGTGCGCGGCGGACAGGGTGAGGGTGAAGGGGCCGGCCGAGTGCAGCAGGGCGTTGGTGGCCAGTTCGCTCACGAGGAGTTCGGCGGTGTCCACCAGGTCGTCCCGCTCCGCGAGCCCCCACCCCTCCAGCTGTCTTCGGACGTCGGCCCGGGCCTCGCGCACCGCGGACGGCCTGGGGTCGTACTCGACACTCACGTGACCTGCTCCCAGGGGAGGTTGGGGGTAGGCGGCGTAACGAGGGTCGGGATCCGGAAGGCGTCCCCCGGAGAGTCGCAGCATGGTCACAGGGTGGCCCCCGCCGGGGCGGGGCACACGGGGAGTACTAC
This sequence comes from Streptomyces sp. NPDC050759, assembly GCF_044456945.1. Classification (NCBI taxonomy): domain Bacteria; kingdom Bacillati; phylum Actinomycetota; class Actinomycetes; order Kitasatosporales; family Streptomycetaceae; genus Streptomyces; species Streptomyces sp. NPDC050759. The sequence continues at coordinate 320,701 of NZ_JBITGI010000009.1, forward strand.
CTGATTCCATACCTGCACCACACCTGTACGGCTACGCGTACTGCAGTCGTACGGTCGACCCGTCCCGGTCGTCGCGTACGTCGACGTACGCACACACCTGGCGCGCGTACCAGAGCCCCTGGCCGGACTCCGGGCCGGTGGGGTCCGGCGGGACGAATCCGGCGAGGGGGTCGTCGACGCGGCGCTCCGAGCGCAGTTCGCAGACACAGTGCGTGTCCCGCCCCCACAGCAGCGCGGTACCGGCCCGCTGCCCCACGGCCTGCGCGGCCTCGGTGACGGCCGTCGCGAACAGTTCCGCGTCGGCGGGCCCGAGACCACGCGCCTGTGCCCCGAGCCGTACGGCGTCGGCGGCCAGGTCGGTGAGGAGCTCGGCGTCCGGCGGGGGCGGCGCCAGGGGTACGGCGTTCAGCTCGGCGACCAGGCGTACCGGCTCCTCGTACACGCCCGTGTCGGGGTGGGCCCTGCGGGCCGCGTCGATGATCGCCGAGCCCGCGGTGCGGGTGTCGTAGGCGCACAGCGCGGTGGTGGCGAGCGGCGCGAAGAGGAGGTTGGCGAGGGCCTCGTAGCGGATCCACTCCGTGGTCTCGCGGGGCGAACGGCCGGCCCTGCCGTTCCAGACGGGTTCCATGAGCAGGTGGATACGGCCGCCTGGCCCGGCGTGCGCCGCGAGGTACCCGGCGCCCTGCGCGACCGCGTTCGCGGCGGAGCCGGTGTACCAGTCGGTGTGGTCGATGAGGGTGACGTGCTGGACGTCCGTGCCGAGGGTGTCCCTGAGGAGGGCGAGGCGGTGGGGGGAGGCGATGGCCGCGGGCCGGGGTTCTTCGGGGGCGTCGAGGGCTTCGGTGAGGAAGGGGAGGGCGGCGGCGAGGAACTCCTCGTCGGTGCCGTAGGTGGCCATGCGGTGGTCGAAGGCGGTGGTCATGGAGGGTCCTTCGGTGGGAGTGGGTGGTCGGGTGACGTACGTCCTCAGCGCTGGGCCGTCACCCACGTGGCGATCTGCGTTCTCGTGTGGAAGCCGAGTTTGTTGAGGATCCGTTCGACGTGGCCCTCGGCGGTGCGGCGGGCGATGACCAGGCGGTCGGCGATCTGCTGGTTGGCGAGCCCCTCGGCGACGAGTTCGGCGACCTGGGCCTCCCGTGGGGTGAGGCGGACCTGGGGCCTGTCCGGCGTGGGCGGGGGTGTCACGTCGGGGAGCCCGGGTTCCTGGAGCGCGTACCCGACGAGTTCGGTGAGGGTGAGGCCCGCGCCCCGCTCGTACGCGGCGGTGAACGCGGTGGCGCCGAGGGCACGCCCCGCCCGGCTCTCCGTGTCCCGCCGCAAGGAGTTGAGTGCCTCGGAGCCCCACCTCCCCTGGTCGACTGCGGCCCAGGACCGGTCGGCCCCGCCGAGGAGAACGGCCGCCCGCTCGTGCGCGGAGCGCTCCGTCGCGATACGTGCCGTGAGGTCCAGCGTGAGGGCGAGGCCGATGAGGTCGTTGACGGCGAGTTTGAGCCGGAGGGCCTCGCGGGCGTACTGCTCGGCGCGGGGCCAGTCCTGTTTCACGGTGTGGGCGAGGGCGAGCATGCGCAGCGCGTAGGAGCGGACCCATTCCTCACCGTGCTCCTCGCAGAGCCGCAGGGTCTTCTCGCAGACCTCGACGGCCCGGTCGGCGTGGCCCAGAAATCCGAGGGCGCAGGCGAGTTCGACCTGGTCGAGGCCGACCAGGCTGAGGTGCTGGCCGGGGACGGGCCCGCGGGCGACACCGGCCTCGAAGTGGGCCAGCGCGGCGGAGAGGTCGTCGGCGAAGAGCCGGATGACCCCGATGACGTACTCCGCGTGGGCGGCTTCGGCGGCGTCCCCGAGACCGCGGGCCAGGTCCCGGGCCTCCTCGGCCCGGCGCAGTCCCCTGGTCAGATCCTCGGGGCACCCGGCCAGCAGCCCGGCCACCCACAGCCCGCGGGCCCGCTCGGACGTCGTCTCCGGATTCGCCTCCAGGGCCCGCTCCGCCCAGTAACGGCCCTCGCGGGGAGCCCCGCAGGCATGCCAGTAGAACCACAGGGTCCCGGCGAGCCGCAGCCCGGCGAGGGCATCGGCGGGGGTCGGCGCGACACCTTCGCGGGGGCCGCCCGGGGTGGCCGATGCGGCGGAGCGGGTCGCGGGGCGGGTCGCGGGGTGGGTGGCTGTGCCGGGGCCCGCGGCCATGACGGACGCTGGGCCCCGGAGGGCGTCGGCGGGGGTCGGCGCGACACCTTCGCGGGGGCCGCCCGGGGTGGCCGATGCGGTGGAGCCGGTCGCGGGGCGGGTCGCGGGGTGGGTGGCTGTGCCGGGACCCGCGGCCATGACGGACGCTGGGCCCGAGTCACCCGCGCCGAATGCTCCGTCGGGGCCCGGCGCGAGGGCCGCACCGCCCGCCCCCCGCAGGCTGAAGTCCAGTGCGGCCCGCAGGTTGTCCTGGTCTGCGCGGAGCCGGGCGACGATCTCCCGCTGGCCGGGACCGAACCAGGCCTGTTCGCAGGCGGTGGCCCGGCGCAGCATCCAGTCCCGGTGCCGGCGCCGGGTGGCGAGCTCCTCGCCCTCCGTCCCGCGCAGCCTCTCCAGACCGTAGTGCCGCAACGTGTCCAGGAGCCGGTAGCGCACCCCGTCAGGGCCCGGCTCCCGGGAGAGCACGGACTTGTCGACGAGGCCGGCGATCGCGTCGAGTACGTCGGCACCGTGGAGGAGGTCGCCGTCCGCGCAGACCGCCTCCGCCGTCTCGAGGTCGAAGCCGCCGGCCGGGACCGAGAGGCGGGCCCAGACCAACTGTTCGCGTGCGGTGCACAGTTCGTGGCTCCAGTCGACCGCGGCCCGCAGGGTCCGGTGGCGTGGGAGGGCCGCCGGGCTGCCGGAGGTGAGCAGGCGGTAGCGGTCGTCGAGGCGTTCCAGGAGCTGTTCCACGCCGAGCACGCGCATGCGGACCGCGGCGAGCTCGATGGCGAGGGGAAGTCCGTCGAGGCGTCGGCAGAGGCGGGCGACGGCGGCCCGGTTGCCGGCGGTCAGCGCGAAGCCGGGGACGACCGCGGCCGCGCGGTCGGCGAAGAGGGCCAGCGCCGGGTAGCCGTCGGCCGCGGACAGGTCGCCGTCCGGATCGGGCACCGGCAGCGGTCGTACGTCGAGGAGGTTCTCCTCGGTGAGGCCGAGCCGGTGCCGGCTGGTCGCGAGGATGCGCACCCCCGTGGTGCCGCGCAGCAGCGCCGCCGCGAGCCCGGCACAGGCCCGCGGCAGGTGTTCACAGTTGTCGAGGACCAACAGCACCTTGTGGTCCCGTACATGGGCGACGAGGGCGTCCGTCGGCGGCCCGGCGGAGTGGTCGTGGAGGCCGAGCGCGTCGGCGACGGCGAGCGGGACCAGCTCGGGGTCGCGCAGGCCCGCCAGGTGGACGAAGCGGACGCCGTCGGGGAAGGTGCGCTCCGCGCGGGCCGCGATGCGTGCGGCGAGGCGGGTCTTGCCGACGCCGCCGGGGCCGGTCAGCGTGACCAGGCGGGCGCGGCTGAGCAGTTCGCGTCCCGCGGCCTGTTCACCGCGCCGGTCGACGAAACTGGTCGTCTCGACCGGCAGGTGTCCGGCCCGCCGTGGCGCTGATCCGCCCATGATCAGCCAGCCCTCCGAAGTGTGGTCGGAGATCCCACTGTGCTGCCGGCTCTCACATATATGCACCTACGGCTCACACCCGTGGGTGCACTTCCCAATGGATCACGCCGTGGCGCACCGATCCGCGTACACTGCGCGGCCCTCTGGGCACACCAAGGCCCCACAGCCGACGCACAGTTCAGGCCATCGCGTCTTTATTCGCTCTTGACCTGACCATGTCACAAGCAGACGATGAGCGGCACACCCGCACCGGCAGCACGTCGCTGAACCGCCCCCCGCTCCACTCCCCCACTTCCGGAGATCCCGGAAACCCCGGAGAACCCAGGAGACTTCATGCGACTTCGCATACGCGGATCCGGCGCCCGCGGCGGCACCCGCTACGCCGCCCTCGCCGCCGTTCTGGCCCTCGCCCTCGCGGCCCCGCTCTCCGCGAACGCCGACAGTGCCCCGAAGGCGGCACCGAGCGCCGACATCGTCCGGCAGTACGAGATCCACCAGCACACAACGCCCGTGACCCGTACGGCGATCCAGCAGAGCGGCGTGACCGTCGACGAGGCCGACGAGGAGACCGTGGTGGTCTCCGGGCGCCCGAACCAGATCAAGAGACTGCGTCAACTCGGCTACCAGGTCGTGGAGTTGGGTGCGGCCCCGGACCGGGTCGCCGAGGACGAGGTCCGGCTGTACGACTTCCCGTCGGCCGACTCGCGCTACCACAACTACGCCGAGATGAACGCCGAGATCGACCAGCGCCTCGCCGCCTACCCGAACATCATGAGCAAGCGGGTCATCGGCAGGTCGTACCAGGGCCGGGACATCGTCGCCATCAAGATCAGCGACAACGTGGCGACCGATGAGGCCGAGCCCGAGGTGCTGTTCACCCACCACCAGCACGCCCGCGAGCACCTCACGGTGGAGATGGCCCTGTATCTGCTGCGCGAACTCGGCGCGGGCTACGGGAGCGACTCACGGGTGACGAACATGGTGAACAACCGTGAGATCTGGATCGTCCCCGACCTCAACCCGGACGGCGGCGAGTACGACATCGCCACCGGCTCATACCGCTCGTGGCGCAAGAACCGGCAGCCCAACTCCGGTTCCTCGGCCGTCGGCACCGACCTCAACCGCAACTGGGCCTACCGCTGGGGCTGCTGCGGCGGTTCGTCCGGATCGACGTCCTCCGAGACCTACCGGGGTACGGCCGCCGAGTCGGCGCCGGAGGTCAAGGTCGTGGCCGACTTCGTGCGCAGCCGGGTCGTCGGCGGGGTCCAGCAGATCAAGTCGAACATCGACTTCCACACGTACAGCGAACTGGTGCTGTGGCCCTACGGGTACACGTACTCCGACACGGCGACCGGCATGACGGCGGACGACAACGCCGTGTTCAAGGCCGTCGGGCAGAAGATGGCCGCGAGCAACGGGTACACGGCGGAGCAGGCGAGCGACCTGTACATCACCGACGGGTCGATCGACGACTACCTCTGGGGCACCCACAAGATCTTCTCGTACACCTTCGAGATGTATCCGTCGTCGAGTTCCGGTGGGGGGTTCTATCCGCCCGACGAGGTGATCGAGCGGGAGACCTCGCGGAACCGGGACGCGGTGCTGCAGCTCCTGGAGAACTCGGACTGCATGTACCGGTCCATCGGGAAGCAGGCGCAGTACTGCTGACAGGTTGTCGGGGAGCTGCGGGTCCGTTGTGGCTGGTCGCGCAGTTCCCCGCGCCCCTAGTGGGTTTCCTCGGGCTCTTCTTCCGCTGTTTCGGGAGTTTCGTCCTCGAAGTACTCGTCCATCACCGCGTCCAGTTGCTCGTCCCACTCCGCGAACCTGGTCCTTGACGTCGCCTCGATCTCGATCGGGTACCAGCGGCGGTCGGGGGTGTGCACCGTGATGGTGAACCGCTTGCCGAAGCGCGGGGACTCCGTCTCGACGGCGCCGATCTCGTCCCAGCGGAACTCGCAGGCCTGGTCGTCGAGGAAGAGGCGTACGCCCTGGTGATCGGCGACGATCCTCGCGCGCCGGTCGGAGGCCTCGAAGACGGGCCCGTCGGCGACTTCCTCGGCGACTTCGGTCTCCTCGGAGACCGCCGCCTCCGCCGCGGGTTCGTCGGCCTCCACGGCCTCCTCCGCCTTGGACTCCTCCGCCTCGCCGGTCACGGGTGAGGTGAGCCCGGGGATGAAGGCCGGGTCGAATCCGGCGCCTTCCAGGGGCTGGCTGCTCGAACCTATGCGCTGCTCCACAGCGGGCAGTATGGTCGACGATCCTGTGCTCGACACAGCCGGCCCCTACATCGTTATCGGACGCCTACATGGGGCCACACCGCCTACACGAACACACTCAGGACCGCCGCGACCACGAAACCCGCCACCGACAGCACCGTCTCCAGCACGGTCCACGTCCTGAGGGTGTCCCGCTCGCTGATGCCGAAGTACTTGGCGACCATCCAGAAGCCCCCGTCGTTGACGTGCGAGGCGAAGATGGAGCCGGCCGAGATGGCCATGATGACGAGCGCGACGAAGGCCTGGGAGTGGTCGCCCTCCGACAGCAGCGGCGCGACGATGCCGGCCGTGGTGACGATGGCGACCGTCGCCGAGCCCTGGGCGACGCGCAGGACCACCGAGATCAGGTAGGAGAGCACGAGCACGGGCAGGCCGACGTCGTTGAAGGTGTCGGAGAGCGCCTGGGCGACCCCGCTGGCCTTGAGGACCGCACCGAAGACACCGCCCGCGCCGACGACGAGCAGAATGTTGCCGACCGGCTTGAGGGACGCGGTGGACACCGTCTCCAGGGACTTGCGGGACCAGCCGCGGCGGATGCCGAGCAGGTAGTACGCGAGCACCAGGGCGATCGTCAGCGCCACGAAGGGGCTGCCGAAGAACTCGATCACCGAGCGGCCCGTGGAGGGGTCGAGCGCGATCGAGGAGAAGGTGGCGGCGAGGATCAGGACCAGGGGCGTACCGATGATGCCGAGGACGGTGCCGAGCGGTACGGGGTCCTCGCGCGGTACGACACCCTGCGTCCGCTGCTCCTCGATCACCGCCTGCTTGGCCTCCGCGGCCGCCTCCACCATGTCCTGCGGTACGGCGACGAAGATGCGGCGGCCGACCCATGCCGAGTAGGCCCACGCGGCCAGTACCGCGGGGATGCCGCAGACGATGCCCATGAGGATCACCCAGCCGAGGTCCACGTGGAGCAGACCGGCGGCCGCGACCGGGCCGGGGTGCGGGGGCAGGAAGGCGTGGGTCATCGAGAGGCCGGCCAGCAGCGGCAGACAGTAGAGCAGGATCGACTTGCCGCTGCGCTTGGCCGCCGCGTACACGATCGGCGCGAGCACGAAGATGCCGACGTCGAAGAAGACCGGGATGCCGAAGATCAGACCGGTGAGGCCCATGGCGAGCGGGGCGCGCTTCTCGCCGAAGAGGTTCAGCAGCCGGGACGCCAACACCTCGGCGCCGCCGCTGACTTCGAGGATCGCCCCGAGCATCGTGCCGAGGCCGATGATGATCGCGACATGGCCGAGGATGCCGCCCATCCCGGACTCGATGGTGGACACGGCGTCCGACCGCTGGACCGTGCCGAAGAGTTCGGTGACCGAGAGACCCGCGAGCAGGCCGACGGCTATGGAGACGCCGAGCAGCGCGACGAAGGGCTGGAGTCGCGCCTTGATGATCAGGAAGAGGAGCAGGGCGATACCGATGGCGGCGACCGTGAGGAGACCGGCCGTGCCGTCGATGAGGAGGAGCAGACCACCGGTGTGCGGGGGTGTCTCGGTGGTCGCGGCGAGCGGTAGGGACATGGGGGAGGTCCTCTGGGTAAGTACATGGAGCTTTCGGGCAGGGGGCATCGCGGAACGGCCCGGTCAGGGGCCGCACCGGTCACGGCGTGCGGGAGTTCGGTGGAGCCGGCGGAGTCTCAGCCGAGAACGGCGAGCGCGTCGATCTCGATGAGGAGCCCGGCGGGAAGGCCGACGTAGACGGTGGTCCGCGCGGCGGGCGGGGCGGTGAGGCCCTGCTCCTCGAAATAGGCGTTGTAGATCGCGTTCATCTCGGCGAAGTGGTCCACGTCCGTGAGATAGACGCGGATCATCATCGCGTCGTCCCAGGAGGCGCCGCCCTCCTCCAGGATCGCCTTGACGTTGGCGAGGGTCTGGAGGGTCTGTTCGCGCAGGGTGGGCCCGGCGGGCGTGGGGGCCTTGCCCTCCTCGGCCGGGAGGAAGCCGACCTGTCCGGCGACCTGGAGGATGTTGCCCTTCTTCACCCCGTGGGAGAACTTCGCGGGCGGGGTGGTGTGGGTCGTGGGGGTGAGCGCGATCTTGTCCGTCATACGGTGTCCTTGGGGTCCTTTGCTGGGGTTCTGCCGGAGTACTCGCCGCTGATGGCGTCGGCCGTACGGCGGACCTGCGGGAGCAGGGTGAGGAGTTCCTCGGCGGTGACGACGACGTTCGGCGCGGAGACCGACATCGCGGCGACGACCTTGCCGTCGGCGCCGCGGATGGGGGCGGCGACGCAGTTGATGGACTCCTCGTGGCCACCGAGGTCGGTGGCCCAGCCCTGTTCGCGCACGCGCTCCAGCTCCTTGAGGAAGGCGGGGGCGTTGGGTGTCGAACGGGCCGTGTACAGGGGGTAGTCGAGCTTGTCCGCGAGGGCGCGGAGCTCGGCTTCGGGGAGGTCGGCCAGCAGCAGCTTCGCCACGGCCGCGACGGTGATGGCGACGGGCTTGCCGATCCGCGAGTACATCCGCACCGGGTACCGGCTCTCGACCTTGTCGATGTACAGCACCTCGGCCTCCTCGTACACGGCGAGGTGGACGGTGTGCCCGCACAGCTCGTTCAGCCGTACGAGGTGGGGGTGGGCGATCTCGCGGATGTCGAGGTTCTCCATCGCCTCCTGGGCGAGGGCGATGAGACGGGCGCCGAGGCGGTAGCGCTGGTCGGACTGGCGGTAGACCATGCCGTGTTCGTGGAGGGTGCGCAGGAGTCGCAGCGCGGTGGACTTGTGGACACCGAGGCGGTCGGCGACCTGACCGAGGTCGGCGGGGCCCTCGGCGAGCAGCGGCAGGATGCTGAGTGCGCGGTCGACGGTCTGACTCATGGGGTGCGTACCTCCTCCGTGGCCGTACCGGCTTGCGTCCAGCCGGGGCCGAGTCGAAGTGTCCCCCACACGTCGTCCGCGACGGCGGCCAGTCGGTCGGTGGTGTCGCGGGTGGGGGGCGTCGCGAGGTCGCCGGGGGTGGTGAGGGCGGCGGCGGCGTAGAGGTGACCGTGACGGAGGCGGGTCTTCAGGGGAAGCCCGCGAAGAGTGGCGGAGAGAAACCCGGCAGCGAAGGCATCACCGGCGCCTGTGGTCGCCACGACGTCCACGTGCGGGGCGGGGACGAAGGTGCCCGGCTCCGGGGCCGGCCGGGGGTGGGTGTCACTGGCCCCCGCCTGCGAAGTGCCCCTCTCTGCAGGGCCGGAGCCGCCCGCAGGCTGCGTGGGACCGGGTGAAGGGCCAGCACCTTGCCGCCGGGAGTGGGTGTCGCTCACCCGCGCTTGCGCGGTGCCACCTGTCTTTGGGTCGGGAGCCGACCCAGCGGCACGACTGCCCGCAGGCCGGGTGGGCATGGGAAAGGGCGCAGCAACTTGTATCTGACGGCCGGTGTCCGACTCAAGGGGCGCGGGGCTGTGTCGATATGCGGCTCCGCCGCGGGGCGCGACCAGCCCCCACCGGCCCGCAGCCGACACGAATGCCGTGGCCCCCACTCCCCCCTGCTTCACCACCAACACCCCCGGCTCCGGCAGCGCGGCCCGGATCGCCGACGGTCCGCCCGAGATCCCCCATGCCTCCTCCGCCTCGTCCTCCCCCACGAACACGATGTCGGCCCCCCGAGCCAGCTCCAGCAGCACCCGCGGACCGTCGGCGTCCCGCCACAGTCCGGCCCGGTGGTTGACGTCGAAGGACACCAGCGGCCGGTCCTCACCCGGCGCCATCAGCGAACGCAGCAGCTGCAGACACTCCTCCGACAACGCCGCCGTGATCCCCGACAGATGCAGCACCCGAGCCGCCCGCACCGACGCCAGGTCCACGTTCTCCACCGACATCGCCGACGCGGCCGACCCCGCCCGGTAGTACGCGACCTCGTGCGCGTCCGTCGCCCGGTCCCCCGCCGTACGGAAGTACACCCCCGTGGGACGCGAGGAGTCCCTCCCCACGGCGGAGACATCGACCCCGCACGCCGCGACCGTCTCGACCAGGTGATCCCCGAACCCGTCAGAGCCGACCCGGCTGACCCACCGCACGGTGTGGCCGGCGGCAGCCAACCCGCACGCCACGTTCGACTCCGCCCCACCGATCGACCGGTCGAAGGACGGCACGTCGGCGAGCCGGCCCGCACGCGTGGGCAGGAACGTGACCATGGACTCGCCGAGCGCGACGACGTCCACGACGTCGGGGGCATTCACGATGGTCGTAGCTCCCTTGATTGACCCGGCATTGGCGTGGATGTTAGACAGCAGTAAGCGTTATACGCAATGGCTGTTGCAGATACTGCAACTCACCTGATCAGGGAGGCCCCGTGTCCCTCGCCCGCCTCGCAGAGGACCGCGTCGACCACCGTTTCAAGGGCCTCCCCCCGGACGCGGACGGCCTGTCCGTCGCCGAGCTGACCGCCCAGCGCCGCAACCTCTTCACCGACGGCTTCACTACCCCGGTCCTCGCCCTCTCCGCCGAGCGCCTGGAGCACAACCTCGCGCTCATGGAGACGTACGCCGCCCGCCACGGCCTCGCCTTCGCCCCGCACGGCAAGACGACCATGGCCCCCCAGCTCTTCCGGCGCCAGATCGAGCACGGCGCCTGGGGCATCACGCTCGCCGTGCCCCACCAGGTACGCGTCGCCCGCGCCTTCGGCATCGAGCGGATCTTCCTCGCCAACGAACTCGTGGACCCCGCGGCGCTGCGCTGGATCGCCGGGGAACTCGCGGGCGACGAGGACTTCCGCTTCGTCTGCTACGTCGACTCCGTGCGCGGAGTCGAGCTGATGGACGCGGCCTTGCAGGGCGCCGCCCGCCCCCTGGACGTCGTCGTCGAACTCGCCGCCGGGGAGGGCGCTCGCACCGGTGTCCGTACGGAGGCGGAGTGCGCGGCGGTCGCCGACGCGGTCGTGGCCACCGGGACGCTACGGCTCGTCGGCGTCGCCGGATACGAGGGCGAGGTCCCCGGGGCGGACCCGGAGCGCGTCCACACCTGGCTGCGCCGGCTCGTCGCCCTGGCCGCCGACTTCGACAAGGCGGGTCGGTTCGCCGCGGTGGGAGCGGACGAGATCGTGATCAGCGCCGGCGGCAGCGCCTGGTTCGACGCGGTCGCCGACGTCTTCGCCGAGATCCCCGAACTCTCCCGCCCCGTCCTGAAGTTGCTCCGTTCCGGCGCCTACGTCTCGCACGACGACGGCCACTACCGCAAGGTGACCCCCTTCAACCGGATCCCTGAGGAGGGCGCCCTGGAGCCCGCGTTCCGCCTGTGGACGCAGGTCGTCTCCCGCCCCTCCCCCGAGCAGGCGTTCACCAACGCGGGCAAGCGGGACGCGGCCCACGACCTCGACCTACCCTTCCCCCAGGTGGTCCGCCGGGGCGACGCCGAGCGGCCGGCCACCGGCATCGAGGTGACCGCCCTCTCCGACCAGCACGCCTGGCTGCGCACGGCTCCCGGGGTCGACCTGGAGGTCGGTGACTGGCTGGGCCTCGGCCTCTCCCACCCGTGCACGTCCTTCGACAAGTGGCAGCTCATCCCCGTGGCGCAGGCCGACGGGACCGTTGTGGAATACATCCGCACGTTCTTCTGAGACACGTTCTGCTGAGACACGATCTGCTGGGACACGATCTGCTGGGACACGATCTTCTGAGACGCAAAGGGAGTCCGGCGATGGAAGAGCTCGTCATCCGGGACGCCGACGTCGTCGACGGCAGCGGCGCCCCCTCGTACCGCGCCGACGTGGTGGTCGACGGCGGCCGGATCGTCTCGATCGTCAAGGAGGCGGCCGACGCGGGCTGCCAACGCCCCACGGCGAGAAGGGAGCTGGACGCCGAAGGCCTCGTCCTGTCCCCCGGCTTCATCGACATGCACGCCCACAGCGACCTGGCCCTGCTGCGCGATCCCGACCACAGCGCCAAGGCCGCGCAGGGGGTCACCCTCGAGGTCCTGGGCCAGGACGGGCTGTCGTACGCGCCGGTCGACGACCGCACCCTGGAGGAGGTCCGCCGCGCCATCACCGGGTGGAACGGCTACGGCGACGACATCGACTTCGACTGGCGGTCGGTGGGCGAGTACCTGGACCGCCTCGACCGCGGGATCGCCGTCAACGCGGCCTATCTGATCCCCCAGGGCACGCTCCGCGCGCTCGTCGTCGGCTGGGAGGACCGCGAGGCGACCGCGGAGGAGCTGGACCGTATGCGCCGGCTGGTCGCGGACGGCATGGAGCAGGGCGCGGTCGGCATGTCGTCGGGCCTGACCTACACCCCGGGCCTGTACGCCAAGGACGCCGAACTGACCGAGCTGTGCCGGGTGGTGGCCGAGTACGGCGGCTACTACTGCCCGCACCACCGCTCGTACGGGGCGGGCGCGCTGGAGGCGTACGAGGAGATGGTCGCCCTGACCCGGGAGGCCGGCTGTTCCCTCCATCTCGCCCACGCCACCATGAACTTCGGCGTGAACAAGGGCCGGGCGCCGGAGCTGCTCGCCCTCCTGGACGAGGCGCTGGCCTCGGGTGCGGACATCAGCCTGGACACGTACCCCTACACCCCCGGCTCGACGACCCTCGCGGCCCTGCTGCCGAGCTGGGCGGGCGAGGGCGGTCCCGAGGCCGTCCTGAAGCGGCTGGCGGACGACGACACGGCCGAGCGGATCCGGCATCACCTGGAGGAGATCGGCGCCGACGGCTGCCACGGTGTGCCCGTCGAGTGGGACACCGTCGAGATCTCGGGCGTCGGCGACGCGGCCTTCGCCGATTTCGTCGGCCGTACGGTCGCGGAGTCGGCCCGCTCGCTAGGCGAGAGCCCCTGGACGACCGCCCGCCGGCTCCTGCTCGCCGACCGGCTGGCCCCGTCGATCCTCCAGCACGTGGGCCACGAGGAGAACGTCCGGACGATCATGCGGCACCCGGTGCACACGGGCGGCTCCGACGGCATCCTGCAGGGCGCCAAGCCGCATCCGCGGGCGTACGGCACGTTCCCGCGGTATCTGGGCACGTACGTGAGGGAGTTGGGCGTCCTGTCCCTGGAGGAGTGCGTCGCGCATCTCACCTCGCGCCCGGCGTCCCGGCTGCGTCTGCCGGACCGCGGCCTCGTCAGGGAGGGCTACCGGGCCGACCTGGTCCTCTTCGATCCGGAGACGGTGGCACCGGGGTCGACGTTCGAGGACCCTCGCCGGTTGCCGACCGGTATCCCCCATGTCCTGGTCGACGGACGGTTCGTGATCGAGAACGGCCTGCGCACGGACGTGCTGGCAGGCCGGGCGGTCCGTCACAGTCCCGTGCGACGGAACGCCCCGCACAGCGCTACGGCTTAGGCAGGGTGCACGCGCTCGCGTTCAGGTTGAGCTGGTTCCCCGTCGTGAAGCAGGCCGGGATGTTGTAGATCTCCTGGGCGTAGTTGATGCCCTCGCGGACGGTGACGTTGCCGTTCGCGTCGACCTCGCACGGGTTGTTCTCCGTGCAGGTCTCGCCGTCCTCGTTGCCGGTGTTGTTGACGGCGACGACCTTGCCGGTGGCCTGGTCGATGACCGGCGAGCCCGAGGTGCCGCCGATGGTCTGGCAGGCGGAGGTGTAACGGACCGAGTCCTTCCAGGTCCAGTCACCCTCCTTCAGGCGGTACGCGAACCCGTCGATGTTGCAGCTGTAGAGCCTCTTCCAGTAGCCGGAGGCCACGGTGATGGCGGTCCCGGCGGTCGGGTGCGTGTCCTGCACGGTGAGCGGGGAGATGCCGTACGAGCTCTTGATCGCCGCGTACGTGCTGGTGAGCTGATAGATCGAGACGTCCGTGTCGGTCATCGTCCCGTAGGCCAGCTTGCTGGCGCGCAGGGTGGCGACCTTGGTGCCGGCGGAGTTGAGCAGTCCGAAGGTCCGGCTGGAGGCCTGGTTGGTGAGCACCTCGCCCGGCTCCGGGAAACCGGTGGTGAGGCAGTGCCCGTTGCTGAGCACCAGCGCCGGTGCGGTGTCCAGGGAGTTCGGGAACCGGATGACCGAGCCGGAACAGTTGCTGAGCGAGACAGTACCGGCGAGGGTCACGGCCTTCAGCTGGGGCGACGGTGACGTGAGCTGGGACAGACTCGCCGTGGTGGACGTGACCACGTCGTGGACCACGGAGGTGACCGTGTCCGTGCCGACGCCCTTGCCCACGCTCGCGGCCGTGGGTTCGGCCGCGACCGCGGGTGCCGTACTCAGCCCGGCGAAGGCCAGGATGCTGAGCGCGGCGACGAGAGGCTTTCTCATGTGGGGGTCCCCTCTTGCGACTTGGGCGGCCGGAAATCTTCCGGCCGCCCGCGATTTTGTCATGCACATTGTGAAGAGAGGTGGGTTATTGGGCAAGAAGCTGTGTCGGCATGGGCAACTTACCCAGTTGGACGGTTACTTGGGGCCTTTGGTACTGCCCTGTCCGTGTCCTTTGCCGTTGGAGTTGCCCGGACCGTCGGTGGAGGCGGAGCCCGACGAGGGCGAGGGTGTCGGCGATGGCGAACCCGAAGAGGTGGGCCGGGTGCCGGAGGAGGCCCCCGCCGACGGACTCCCATCCGTCTCCGGGCCCGCGGACGCATTCGCGGAGGTGTCCACGCCGTCCGCGGCGGCATCGGAGGCCGTCGCCCCCGGGACCGCCGGGCGGGCGGAGGACGCCGGATCGGTGGCGTCGTTCGTCCCGGTGGAGGCCGAGGGGGTGCCGTCCTTCCGGTCCTGTGCGGGCCCCGAGGAGGATCCCGAGGAGGACAGGCCCGCGATCAGGGCCGCCGCCGACACCACCCCGACGGCCCCTACGGCCACGACCACTCGCCGCGAGCGCCGGACGCCCGTGCCCTGCGCGGCGCGCCGCCGGGCGGCGCGGCCTACGGGCCGCGGGCCGGGCGGCTCCAGGTTGCCGGGCTCCGGGGCCGCGGGTTCGATCCGGGGAAGCTCGGCCGTCGCGTCGTACGCGTTCTGCCAGCCGTGCGCCACCGCCGGATCCGCGTACTCCTCGTACGCCGGGGCCGGTGCGGGCGGCGGCTGGTAGACGTTCGGCGCCCCGGACTCGTACTCGACTGGCCTCGACATGGCGTCGGATTGTAGAGACGGATGTGGCAGGTGGGACAGCTACCGGCGATAACAGCCCAAATGGACGCGTCTCACGTGGCGGAAAGCACGGCCCGCGAAGCGTTACCGGGCCGTAAGCTCCCAGACATGCAGGTGATCCAGTCGACCAAGCTCGCCAATGTCTGTTACGAGATCCGGGGCCCGGTTCTCGAGGAGGCGATGCGCCTGGAAGCGGCCGGGCACCGCATCCTCAAGCTGAACACGGGCAACCCCGCCGCCTTCGGTTTCGAGGCGCCGCCCGAGATCCTGGAGGACGTCCTCCGGAACGTGTCGACGGCCCATGGGTACGGCGACGCGAAGGGGCTGCTGGCCGCGCGCCGGGCCGTCGTCATGCACAACCAGACCATCGGCATCGAGACCGACGTCGAGCACGTCTTCATCGGCAACGGCGTCTCCGAGCTGATCGTGATGGCGATGCAGGGCCTGCTCGACGACGGCGACGAGGTCCTCGTACCCGCTCCCGACTACCCGCTGTGGACGGCCGCCGTGTCGCTGTCCGGCGGTACGGCCGTCCACTACCGCTGCGACGAGCAGGCGGACTGGATGCCCGACCTCGCGGACGTGGAGCGCAAGGTCACCGACCGCACCAAGGCGATCGTCATCATCAACCCCAACAACCCCACGGGCGCGGTCTACGACGAGACCATGCTCAAGGGGCTGACCGACATCGCCCGCCGGCACAACCTGCTGGTCTGCTCGGACGAGATCTACGACAAGATCCTCTACGACGGCGCCACGCACACCCCGACCGCCGCGATCGCCCCCGACCTGCTGACCCTCACCTTCAACGGCATGTCCAAGGCGTACCGGGTGGCGGGCTACCGGGTGGGCTGGATGTCGATCTCCGGCCCCCGCGCGCACGCCGACTCCTACATCGAGGGCCTGACCATCCTGGCCAACATGCGCCTGTGCGCGAACATGCCGGGACAGCACGGAGTGGTCGCCGCGCTCAGCGGGCGGCAGTCGATCAAGGACCTGGTGCTGCCGGGCGGGCGGCTCGTCGAGCAGCGGGACGTGGCGTACGAGCTGCTGACCCAGATCCCCGGCGTGAGCTGTGTGAAGCCGAAGGGGGCGCTGTATCTCTTCCCGCGGCTCGACCCCAACGTCTTCAAGATCAAGGACGACCGGCGGATGGTCCTGGACCTGCTGCGCCAGGAAAAGATCATGGTCGTCCAGGGCTCCGGCTTCAACTGGCCCGAGCCCGACCACTTCCGGGTGGTCACCCTGCCGACGGTCGCGGACCTGCGGGACGCGGTGGGACGGATCTCGAACTTCCTGAACGGGTACGGCCAACTTTAGACAGGATCTAAGCTAGGATGGTTTCCTGACAGCACCAGGAGGCCATCCCATGTACGAACCGATCCGCACCAAGTCGGTCCACAGCACGATGGCCGACACCCCTCCCGACTTCCCCCACCGCTCCCGCGAGGAAGAGCTGGACATCCAGCTCGCCGGACACCTCGCGGCGCTGCTCGCCGTCACGGACGAGCTGCGGGCGGTCGCGCCGTCCGCCGACCTGGACACCGCGGCCGAGCGGCTCGCCGAGCAGGTGGCCCGGCTGCGGGGCGGAGGCATGCCGGCCCGCGTCCCGCTGACCGCGACCACCTCGCGCCGGGAGGACCTCCACCGCCGCGCCCACGCCGTGGCGGGCCGCGCGCTGCTCGTGGCGGCGTCCCGGGCGGACACGGCGGCGGCGATCCTGGCGGCGGAGCGGATGGATGCACACACCGCCGCCCTGGCCGGCCTCCGCGAGCTCGCCACCCATTGAGCCGTACGACTCCCTGAACGGCCCCGGTCCGCGCGCTTCCGCAGCGACGTGCGGACCGGGGTGCCAGGGCACTGCGTTCGCTTGAGCGGGGGCGCCTCGCCGTAGGGGTTCGTGTCGTCTGGCGGGTGCGGGTTCGTCGTGGCTTGTCGCGCAGTTCCCCGCGCCCCCGGGGAGTTGCAGTGCCGGGGCCGGTATGTCACCCCCCGTTCATCGCGCCCATCGGGGAATGTTGGGTTCCGCGAGCACTCTGCACCTGTGAGACGAATCGTAGGGATCGTCCTCGCGGTTCTGCTGGTCGGCGGCGTGGTGGCAGCTGTCGTGGCAGGCCGGGAAGCGGACGACAAGGGCACGGCAACGAAGACCGTGCAGGGAGTGATCGGATCGGAGAAGGCCGAGTTCTTCGCCGATCCCGACGTGGTGAAGGCCCTCGCCGCCAAGGGCTACACCGTGAAGGCCGAGACCTCCGGGTCCTGGGCCATGGAGGGCCTCGACCTCGGCGGGTACGACTTCGCCTTCCCGTCCAGCCAGGCCCCGGCCACCGAGCTCGCCGCGAAGTACAAGGTACGGGGGACCCTCCCCCGCCCCTTCTACTCGCCCCTCGTCGTCGTGGCGCACAAGAGCGCCGCCGAGGTCCTCGCGGCCAACGGCCTGGCCACGCTGGACGCGGAGCACCGCGGCACCCTCAGGATGGCCGCCTACCTCGACGCGGCCGGCAAGGACCGCACCTGGCAGCAGCTCAAGGGGGCGGACAGGTACGGGGAGCTCACCGGCACCCTCTACCTCTCCAGCACCGACCCGGAGACCTCCAACTCCGGCGCCCTCTACCTCGCCGCCGCCTCCTGTGTGGCCAACGGCGGCAAGGTCGTCGCGAGCGAAGCGGAGGTCAAGAAGACGGCTCCCCTGCTGCACATGCTCGTCAGTGTGCAGGGCGCCCAGCAGTCCAGCACGGACGCGGCCTTCCGGGACTTCGTCAGCGGTGCCGGCAACCCGCTCGTCCTGGTCTACGAGTCTCAGGTCGCCTCGCTCCTCGCGGACGGGCAGCACCCCGACGACCTGGTCGTCCTCTACCCGGACACCACGGTCAACAGCGACCACACGGTCGTACCGCTGACCGAGAACGGCCAGGCCCTCGCCGGGCTCCTCTCCACCGACCCGCGGTTGCGCGAGCTGGAGGTCCGGCACGGGTTCCGGCCGCAGGGCGAGGCCACCGAGTTCGCCGCGGCCGCCACCTACCTCAAGCAGGAACTGACCGGCGTCCGCCAGGCGCCCGTGCCCACCTCCGCGGTGCTGCACGAGCTGGCGCGACGGGCGCGCGGATAACGGGGGACACCAGCCATGACATCCATGAACGACGACACCTTCGTCCTGACGCCTCCCGAGGCCGTCGCACCCGTGCCCCGCGAGAAGGCCGGCGGGCTCGTGCCCGTCGACGACTCCGTGCGCACGGACATGGCCAAGAAGGCCTCCGCGTACGTCGAGGGGCTCGCGACGCTCGACGCCCGCTCGCCCGAGTTCGCCGGCAAGGTCGGTGAGATCACCGGGCTCGGTGCCGGCGAGATGCGCAGCGCGGCCGCGCAGTCCAACCGGATGCTGGAGCGGACCGTGCGCAGCCTGCCGGACAAGGGCGGGGACGCCCAGTCCCTGGTGGCGGGCTCGCTCGTCGAACTGCGGCGCGTGGTCGAGGACCTGGACCCCCGGGACCAGCCCGCCGCCAAGGGCCGCAAGTTCCTCTCCCGGCTCCCCGGCGGCAACAGGCTGCGCGATCACGTGGCCAAGTACGCCTCCGCGCAAGGGACGTTGAACAAGATCGTGGGCTCGCTGCGCGGCGGCCAGGACGAACTGCGCCGGGACAACGCCGCGTTGCAGACCGAGCGGGTCCGCCTGTGGGAGACCATGGGCAAGCTCCAGGAGTACGTCGTGCTGACCGAGGCCCTGGACACGGCCGTCGAACGGCACATCACCGCCGTAGGAGATCCGGAGGCGGCCGACTCGCTCCGCGCCGACGTCCTCTTCCCCGTCCGGCAGAAGCACCAGGACCTGCTCACCCAGCTCGCCGTCTGCGCGCAGGGCTACCTCGCCATGGACGTCGTACGCCGCAACAACGAGGAGCTGATCAAGGGCGTCGACCGGGCCGCGACGACCACCGTGTCGGCGCTGCGCATCTCCGTGATGCTGGCCTCCGCGCTCGAGAACCAGAAGAAGGTCGTCGAGCAGGTCAACGCCCTGCGCGGAACCACCGAGGACCTGATCCGGGGCAACGCCGAGATGCTCGCGACCCAGAGCGGGGAGATCCAGCGCATCGCGGCCGACCCGGCGGTCGGCGCCGAGACCCTGCGCTCCGCCTTCCAGCAGATCTACCGGACCCTCGACGCGATCGACACGTACAAGGTCCAGGCGACCGAGGTGATGGCGGCGACCGTGGAGTCACTGACCTCCGAACTCCAGCAGGCGAGCGGGTACTTGGAGCGCAGCCGATCGCAGGGCGCGCTGGAGGGGGGCCTCGGATGAGACGCCACGCACTGGCCGCCTGCCTCGCAGCGCTCGGCCTGCTCACCGCCTGTACGGCACAGGACGACGGGATCAGCGGCCTCTCGACGCCCGGCGTCCCCGGACCCGCCGAGCCGGGCACCCTGCGCGTCCTCGCCTCCAGTGAGCTCAGCGACATGACCCCGGTGCTCGACCAGGTCGAGAAGGACACCGGCATCAAGGTCCGGCCGACGTACATCGGCACCCTGGACGCCGTGGACATGCTGGCGAAGGGCACGACCGACGGACAGTACGACGCCCTGTGGCTGTCGTCGAACGACTATCTCCGGCTGCGCCCCGACGCGGCCGCGAAGGTGGTCTCCGAGACACCCGTCATGTCGAGTCCCGTCGCGATCGGGGTGAAGTCGGCGAAGGTGAAGGCGCTCGGCTGGAAGCCCGAGGACGTCACCTGGTCCCAGGTCGAGCAGGCCGTCCAGGACGGAAAGCTGACGTACGGCATGACCGATCCGGCCCGCTCCAACTCCGGCTTCTCCACACTGGTCTCGGTGGCCTCCGCCCTCTCCGGCGCCCAGTCGGCGCTCACCGACGCGGACGTCGCCAAGGCCACGCCCCGGCTGAAGGAGTTCTTCAAGGGCCAGAAGCTGACCTCGGGTTCCTCGGGCTGGCTGGCCGCGACGTACGACCGGCGCGGCGACGTCGACGCCCTGCTCAACTACGAGTCCGTCCTCAAGGGCATCCCCGGCCTGACCGTGATCCGCCCCCGCGACGGCGTGATCACCGCCGACTATCCGCTCACCACGCTCAAGTCCACGAGCACACAGACCCGCGAGGACGTCCGCCGGGTGACGGAGGACCTGCGCACCGAGAAGATCCAGCGGGAGATCACCGCGCGCACCCACCGCCGCCCGGTCGTCGCCTCGGTCCCTCCGGCAAGCGGCCTGGACACCACCCGCCGCCGCGAACTCCCCTTCCCGGGCACCCGTTCCGTCGCCGACGGCCTGCTCGACTCCTACGAGAACGAGCTGCGCCGCCCGTCGAGGACCGTGTACGTCCTGGACACCTCGGGCTCGATGGAGGGCGACCGCCTGGACCGCCTCAAGACGGCCCTCACCGACCTCACCGGCGACTTCCGCGAACGCGAAGAGGTCACGCTGATGCCGTTCGGGTCGGAGGTGAAGAGCGTACGGACGCATGTGGTCGAGCCCTCGGATCCGCGGACCGGCCTGGCCGCGATCCGCGAGGACACCTCGGTGCTCTCCGCCGACGGCGACACCGCGATCTACACCTCACTGGAGAAGGCGTACGGCCATCTCGGCGCCGACAGCGACACGTTCACGTCGATCGTGCTGATGACGGACGGCGAGAACACGGCAGGGGCGAAGGCGAGGGACTTCGACACCTTCTACGCCGGGCTCGGCCGGGAGGCTCGCGCCATCCCCGTCTTCCCCATCCTCTTCGGCGACTCCGACCGCTCCGAACTGGCCCACATCGCCGACCTGACCGGCGGCCGCCTCTTCGACGCCCGGCAGGGCTCGCTGGACGGCGCCTTCGAGGAGATCCGTGGCTATCAGTAGGTATCTGGAGTCCCGCAAGAACATCGCGGGAAGCGCGTGCGGCCTGGCCGGGCTGGTGCTGACGTTCGTGGGGGTGGCAGGACCGTACTGGCCCGTGGTCGTGGCCGGGCTCTACGGCGCGGGCGCGCTGATCGCCCCGCCGGAACGCCCCGCGCTGCCCGAGCTCCCGGACCCGTCGGCCCAACTGGACGAGGTGCGGGGTGACTTCGAGAAGGTCCGCTCCTATCTGACGGACATCGACCTGTCGGTCACGGCGGCGGCCCGGCTGAGTGAACTCACCGAGCTGCTGTCCGCGTTGCTCGACCAGGGCTGGAGTCAGGAGCTGCTGGCCCATGACCCGGAGGGTGTGCACGCACTGTCCCGGATCGTCCGGCGCGACCTGCCCGAGGCCGTCGACAGCTTCGTGCGCACCCGGTGGTGGACGCGGATGACACCGGGCACGGAGTCCCCCGAACTCCACCTGGAACAGCAGCTCGGTCTCATGAAGCAGGAGGCACAGCAGCTGGCGGCGGCTCTCCGGGACACGGAGGCGCGCCGCCAGGAGACCCACACGCGGTATCTGGAGGACCGGGGCGGGCACAACGGGGTCAGTGCGTGACCGGCGGTCTCGCTCTGAAGGCAGCACGCCCCGCACGCCGTTGTGCGGGGCCGGTTCGTGACTCAGGGCCTGTCCTGGCGGACCTGCCCTCGTGCCGCCTCCCGCGGCCGGCCCGTGACGATCACGGGTCAGGGCTCCCATCGAGGGCCGGCCGCGGGGGTTCTCGGGGGACTCAGCCCAGGCGCTGCACCAGCGCGTGGTACTCGTCCCACAGCTCCTTCGGCGTGTGGTCGCCGAAGGTGTTGAGGTGCTCGGGGATCAGGGACGCCTCGTCCCGCCACACCTCCTTGTCGACCGTGAGCAGGAACTCCAGGTCGGACTCGGCCAGGTCGAGGCCCTTGGTGTCGAGCGCGTCCTTGGTCGGCAGGATGCCGATCGGGGTCTCGACGCCCTCGGCCTTGCCCTCGAGGCGCTCCACGATCCACTTCAGTACGCGGCTGTTCTCGCCGAAGCCGGGCCAGACGAACTTGCCGTCGTCGTTCTTGCGGAACCAGTTGACGTAGTAGATCTTCGGCAGCTTCGACTGGTCCTTGTCCTTGGCCACGTCGACCCAGTGCCCCATGTAGTCGCCCATGTTGTAGCCGCAGAACGGCAGCATGGCGAAGGGGTCGCGGCGCAGCTCGCCGACCTTGCCCTCGGCGGCGGCGGTCTTCTCGGAGGCCACGTTGGCGCCGAGGAAGACGCCGTGGTTCCAGTCGAAGGACTCCGTCACCAGCGGGACCGCGCTCGCGCGCCGCCCGCCGAAGAGGATGGCCGAGATCGGCACGCCCTTGGGGTCCTCCCACTCGGGCGCGATGATCGGGCACTGCGCGGCGGGGGTGGTGAAGCGGGCGTTGGGGTGGGCGGCGGGCTCGTCCGAGTCCGGGGTCCAGTCGCGGCCCTTCCAGTCGGTGAGGTGGGCCGGGGTCTCCTCCGTCATGCCCTCCCACCAGATGTCGTTGTCGTCGGTGAGGGCGACGTTGGTGAAGACGGAGTTGCCCCACAGCGTCTTCATCGCGTTGGCGTTGGTGTGCTCACCGGTGCCGGGCGCGACGCCGAAGAAGCCGGCCTCGGGGTTGATGGCGTAGAGGCGGCCGTCCTCACCGAAGCGCATCCAGGCGATGTCGTCGCCGATGGTCTCGACGGTCCAGCCGGAGATCGTGGGCTCCAGCATGGCGAGGTTGGTCTTGCCGCAGGCGCTCGGGAACGCGGCGGCGACGTACTTGGACTCGCCCTGCGGGGGCGTGAGCTTGAGGATCAGCATGTGCTCGGCGAGCCAGCCCTCGTCGCGGGCCATCACCGAGGCGATGCGCAGGGCGTAGCACTTCTTGCCGAGCAGGGCGTTGCCGCCGTAGCCCGAGCCGTAGGACCAGATCTCGCGGGACTCCGGGAAGTGCGAGATGTACTTGGTGGAGTTGCACGGCCAGGGGACGTCCTCCTGGCCCTCCTCCAGCGGCGCTCCGAGGGTGTGGACGGCCTTCACGAAGAAGCCGTCCTCGCCGAGTTCGTCGAGAACGGGCTGTCCCATGCGGGTCATCGTGCGCATGGAGACGGCGACATAGGCGGAGTCGGTGATCTCGACACCGATCGCGGAGAGGTCCGAGCCGAGCGGGCCCATGCAGAAGGGGACGACGTACATCGTCCGGCCCCTCATCGAACCGCGGAAGACGCCCTTCTCCCCGGTGAAGATGTCCCGCATCTCCTCCGGTGCCTTCCAGTGGTTCGTCGGCCCCGCGTCCTCCTCCTTCTCCGAACAGATGAAGGTGCGGTCCTCGACGCGCGCGACGTCGGTCGGGTCGGAGGCCGCGTAGTAGGAGTTGGGACGTTTGATCGGGTCGAGCCTCTTGAAGGTGCCCTTCGCGACGAGCTCCTCGCACAGGCGCTCGTACTCCGCTTCGGATCCGTCACACCAGACCACGCTGTCCGGCTGGGTCAGTTCGGCGATCTCGTTCACCCACGAGATCAGTTCCTTGTGCTGGGTGGGGATGACGGGGGGAGCCGCGATGTCGCGCGCCACGATTGCTCCTAGATGAGGGATTTTTTGTTTGGAGGCCCCGTGGGGGCTGCGACCCGGATGCTTTTCGTGCCTTTTGGTGGTGACCTTGGCGCTCATCCGGTGTCGACCGCACTCATTTGATCATCCGACTGATGCGCCCATCTGTCCAGAGGGCATCACAGGTGAGCGGAGTGAGGATCGCCACGCTCCCTTTGCGCACAGCGCGTTTATTTGCGTGCACTTAGCGTTCAGCCAACCGTCTCTTTACTGGTCAACTCCCGTGAGACGATGGCCACTCTTGACCGTTCCGCACGCCGTACTCACGCGTAACTTACGGTCCCGTAGGTACGATGCCGGTCATGACGCCGCCCGCCCACGACGCCGACGCGCCCTCCCTGCCCCACCAGATCAAGCAGCACGCCCAGCACCTGGCCGAGCCCATCAAGCCGAAGCTGCGCGGCTGGCTGCACCTCGGCATGTTCCCGGCCGCCCTGATCGCGGGGCTGGTGCTGACCGCCCTCGCGGACTCCACCAGAGGCCGGATCGCCTGCGGGATCTTCGCCCTGACTGCCTGCCTGCTGTTCGGCGTCAGCGCGCTGTACCACCGGGGCACCTGGAGTCCCCGCATGGACGGCGTGCTGCGACGACTGGATCACGCCAACATCTTCCTGATCATCGCGGGCACCTACACCCCGCTGACCATGCTGCTCCTACCGGGCAGCAAGGGCCGGTGGCTGCTGTGGGGCATCTGGGGTGCCGCGGTGGCCGGCATCCTCTTCCGGGTCTTCTGGGTCGGCGCCCCGCGCTGGCTCTACACCCCCTGCTACATCGCGATGGGCTGGGCAGCCGTCTTCTTCCTGCCCGACTTCATGCGCGCCGGCGGTGTCGCGGTCCTGGTCCTGGTCGTCATCGGCGGCCTGCTCTACAGCGCGGGCGGGGTGATCTACGGCCTCAAGCGGCCGAACCCGTCACCGCGCTGGTTCGGCTTCCACGAGGTGTTCCACTCCCTCACCGTGGCCGCCTTCGCCGTCCACTACGTCGGCATCTCGCTGGTGGCCTACCGCCACACGTAGACCGTTCCGCGCCCTGTCGAGGGTCACGGCTTCCGAGCCGTGGCCCTTTTTGCATGCCCACACCGATTGACAGTTCCTAACTTTTGAGAGTTACTCTCATTTCATGGAAACTATCACTCCGGACCCCCGTCGCTGGTGGGCCCTGACCGCCCTCGTCGCGAGCATGCTGACGCTCGGCTTCGACCTGACGATCCTCAATGTGGCGCTGCCGACCATGGCCGCCGACCTCGACGCGAGCACCGGCGCCCAGCAGTGGATGGCCGACGCGTACGTCGTCGTCTTCGCGGCCCTGATGCTCCCCGCGGGCCTGCTCGGCGACCGGTTCGGGCGGCGCCGGATGCTGATCACCGGACTCGCGGTCTTCCTCGCCGGATCACTGGTCGGTGCCCTGGCCGGCGATGTGAACGCGGTGATCGCCGCCCGCGCGGTGATGGGCATCGGCGGCGCCCTGGTCACCCCGCTCGCGCTCTCCGTGCTGCCCACCCTCTTCGCCCCCGACGAGCGCACCAAGGCCGTCGGCATCGTCTCCGCCGCCTCCGCGCTCGGCCTGCCGCTCGGCCCGATCATCGGCGGCTGGCTGCTCAACCACTTCTGGTGGGGCTCGGTCTTCCTGGTCAACGTCCCGATGGCCGCGATCGGCATCGCCGCCTGCGTCTTCCTGCTCCCCGAGACCCGCGACCCCTCCTCCCCCACGGTCGACGCCCCGTCCGCCGCACTCACCGTCACCGGCCTCGGCGCCCTGGTCTACGCGATCATCGAGGCACCCACCCGCGGCTGGGGCGACCCGCTCGTGCTGGGCATGCTCGCGGCGTCCGTCCTGCTGATCGCCGCGCTGGTGCTGCGCGAACGCCGGGTCCGGCGCCCCATGCTCGACATGACCCTGCTCACCCACCGCGGCTTCCTCCTCAACACCGTCGCCGCGACCCTGGTGAACTTCATCCTGTCCGGCCTGCTGTTCGTGCTGCCGCCCTTCCTCCAGGCCGTCCTCGGCCACGACGCCCTGGGCACCGGCGTCCGGCTGCTGCCGATGATGGGCGGCCTGCTGGTCGCCTCCCGCCTCGCCCCCCAGGTCGTCGCCCGCTTCGGCGCACGCGCCTCGGTGAGCGCCGGCCTGGTGGTGCTCGCTTTCGCCGGGCTCCTGGGCAGCCGTACGACGGTGGACTCCGGCTACGGATTCGTCGCGCTGTGGCTCGCCCTCACCGGCTTCGGCTTCGGCCTCTCCCTCATCCCCGCCATGAACGGCGGCCTGAGCGCCCTGCCCCGCGACCGCGCCGGCAGCGGCTCCGGACTCCTGATGACCATGCGCCAGGTCGGCGGCGCGATCGGCATCGCCCTGCTCGGCAGCCTGCTCGCCGGCACCTTCCGGGACCGCCTCGACGTCACCGGGCTGCCCGCCCAGGCCGCCGACACCGCCGGGGAATCCGTGGTCGCCGCCCACCTCGTCGCCCAGCGCACCGGCTCCGCCGACCTGCTGGCCTCCGCGAACAGCGCGTACATCCACGGCATGGGCATCGTCCTGCTGGTCTGCGGGATCGCGGCCCTCGTCGCCGCGCTGCTCGCCGCGGCCTTCCTGCCGGGCACACCCCGTCCCGCCGAGACCTCCACAGCCCCGGACATGGCTGCCGAGGAAGCGGATGCCCGACAATGAACCCCATGACGGCCGCACGCTCCCCCCTCTCCCCCGCCGACCGCCCCCAACTGGGCCTTCGCGAGCGCAAGAAGATCAAGACCCGCGAGGCGATCCGCACCGCGACCTACGCGCTGATCAAGGAACAGGGCTACGACGCCACGACCGTCGAGCAGATCGCCGAGCGGGCCGAGGTCTCACCGTCGACCGTCTTCCGCTACTTCCCGACCAAGGAGGACATCGTCCTCACGGACGAGTACGACCCTCTGATGGTCGAGGAACTGCGCGCCCGGCCCGCCGACGAGCCGTGGATCGACTCGCTGCGGCACGTGATGCGCCTGGCCCTCGACGGGACCATGGCGGAGGACCCCGAGGCGATCCGCGTCCGGGCCCACCTCGGGGTCCAGGTCCCCGCCGTCCGCGCCCGGATGCTCGAGAGCATGTCGGAGACCGGGCGCATGCTCTGCGAGGCCCTCGCCGAACGCTCCGGCCTGGCCGCGGACAGCCTCCAGGTCCGCGTCTACGCGATGTCCCTCATCGGCGGCCTCATGGAGGTCTCCATGTACTGGGCGGAGAACGGCTTCGAGGGCGACCTGCGCGACCTCGTGGACCAGGCCGTGGACGTCCTCGACCAGGGCCTGCCGACGCAAAAGCCCTGAATCCGCTCTCACCTGCCGTGGCATCCTGACCGGGTGAACGGTCCCGAGATCCACGTCGAGTTCGCCCCCGGCCTGGCCGTGTTCGTCGCGAGCGGCCGCCGCCGGGGGCCCACCGCCCTCACCACCGACGGCGTCTCCTCCCTCGGCCACGTCGTCGAGTCGACCGGCGTCCCGCTCACCGAGGTCGGGGCCCTGCGGGTGAACGGCCGCGAGGTCCCGAGGTCCTACGTCCCCGTCGCGGGCGACTCCGTGGAGATCAGCGCCGTCACCCGCCCCCAGCGGATCCCCGGCGCTCCCCTGCGCTTCCTCCTCGACGTCCACCTCGGCACCCTCGCCCGCCGCCTGCGCCTGCTCGGCGTGGACACGGCGTACGAGTCACTGGACATCGGCGACCCCGCCCTCGCCACCCTCTCGGCGACCGAGAAACGCGTCATGCTCAGCCGCGACCGGGGCCTGCTGCACCGCAGGGAACTCTGGGCGGGCGCCTTCGTCTACAGCACCCGCCCCGAGGACCAGCTCCACGACATCCTGGACCGCTTCCGCCCCGAACTACGCCCCTGGACCCGCTGCACAGCCTGCAACGGCCTGCTGCGCGAGGCCACCAAGGAGCAGGTGGCGGACCGCTTGGAGGGCGGGACGGAACGGTCGTACGACGTCTTCGCACAATGCCAGGCGTGCGGCCGCGCCTACTGGAAGGGCGCACACCACGAACAGCTGGAGGCGATCGTGGCGAACGCCCTGGCGGAGGTCAACCGCCCAACGCCACCCGCAGCGCCTCCGCGTCGGTCGTAGGCGCCTCACAGGTGAAGTGCCGGCAGACATAAGCCGTGGGCTCGCCGCCCACGAGGACCCGGTCGGCGAGCAGCGGGAATTCGTCGCTGTCCGGAGTCCCCACCGCGACCACGGCACCGGGGGCGGTCCCCAGAAGTGCCGTACGATGCAGGGCCTTCGTGGCGTCGTCGGTCAGCGCGGGTCCCACGACCGCGACCTCCTTCGGCCCGTCGAGGTACGCCTCCGCCACCGCGAGCCCCCAACCGACGAACCGCGGCACCCGCGGCCCGAGCGCCTTCACCACCCCGAGTGCCTTCTCCGCGGCCTCGCGATGGGGCTCGGCCCCGGTCTGCGCGGCGTAGGACAACAGCGCACCCGCCGCGGCCGTCCACCCGGAGGGCACCGCGTTGTCGGTCGGATCCTGCGGCCGGCGAATCAGCCGCTCGGCGTCGGCCGCCGTGTCGAACAGCCCACCCTCCGACCCGGTGAACCGCGTCAGCACGTGATCCAGCAGGAACCCGGCGAAGTCGAGCCAGACCCCCTCCCCGGTCACCGACGCCAGCGCGAGGAAGCCCTCGGCGACATCGGCGTAGTCCTCCAGCACACCGTCATTCGCCCCGACTTGACCATCCTTGCTGGTACGGGACAGCCGGGCCTGCTCGTCCAGATGCACCCGGACCAGAAGATCGGCGGCCGATACGGCGGCCTCGACCAGGTCGGGCCGGTCGAAGTAGGCGCCCGTCTCGGCGAGCGCGGCGATCGCGAGCCCGTTCCACGCGGCGACGACCTTGTCGTCCCGGCCCGGGGCGGGGCGCTGCGCCCGTGCGTCGAGGAGCCGCCGCCGGATCGACTCGATCCTCCCGGCCTCGAACACGGTGTCCTGCTGCGGAAGTTGCAGAACGGACTGCCCGTGCTCGAACGTGCCCTCCTCGGTGACACCGAAGTACTGGGCGGCGAGGTCGGCGTCCTGCTCGCCGAGCACCTCACGCAACTGCTCCGGTGTCCACACGTAGTACGCGCCCTCGACGTGCCTGCCCGTCCCGTCGTCACTGTCCGCGTCCAGCGCGGAGGCGAAACCGCCCTCGGCGGTACGCAGTTCACGCACCATGAAGTCGGCGGTGTCGAGGGCGACACGGCGGGCCAGATCCGAGCCGGTGGACCGCCACAGGTGGGCGTAGACGCGGCACAGCAGGGCGTTGTCATAGAGCATCTTCTCGAAGTGCGGCACGATCCAGTCGCGGTCCACGGAGTAGCGGGCGAAGCCGCCGCCGAGCTGGTCGTGGATGCCGCCGCGGGCCATGCGCTCGCAGGTGTCCCGGGCCATCTGCAGGGCACCCTCGGCGCCCGTGCGGGCGTGGTGCCGCAGCAGGAACTCCACGACCATGGACGGCGGGAACTTCGGCGCCCCACCGAACCCGCCGCGCTGCGCGTCGTACTCCCTCGTCAGCCCGAGCAGAGCCGCCGCGAGCTGCTCCTCGCCGGGTGCCTGCGCGTCGCCGTAGGACATCTCCCGCCCGGAGAGATCCCGCACGATCTTCCCGGCGACCTCGGCGACCTCGTCCCGCCGCTCGGTCCAGGCATGCCGGACACCCTCCAGGACCTGCCGGAAGGAGGGCATGCCCTGACGGGGGGAGGGCGGGAAGTAGGTGCCGAAGTAGAAGGGCTCGGCCTCCGGCGTGAGGAACACGGTCATGGGCCAGCCGCCCTGCCCGGTGGCGGCCTGCACGGCCTCCATGTAGACGGCGTCGACGTCGGGGCGTTCCTCGCGGTCGACTTTGATGTTGACGAAGTGCTCGTTGAGGAATTCGGCGGTGGCCCGGTCCTCGAACGACTCGTGTGCCATCACATGACACCAGTGACAACTCGAATATCCGACACTCAGCAGAACGGGCTTGTTCGTCTTCCGCGCCTCCTCGAAGGCCTCGGCCGACCAGGGCCACCAGTCGACGGGGTTGTCCGCGTGCTGGAGGAGGTAGGGGGACGTCTCGTGGGCCAGTCGGTTCGGCATGGGGTCCATCCTGCCGCAGTACCCCGCGGGTCAGGCGTCAGGCGTGTCCCGACGGCGACGTCGAGCTTCCCGGTGCGGCCCTCTCGCCCCGATGCCCTGTCCGCAGCACACTTGACCAAGAAAGCCGTTGCCGCCGGAGGGGGAAGTGACATGCGGGACAGTCATCGGGCGGAAGCCGAACGGTTGTTGGGGCGGGCCGTGGAGGAGGAGGTGCGGCGGTCGGGCGGGCGGGTCGACGGGGCCGTACTGCTCGC
The DNA here is from genome assembly GCF_044456945.1 of Streptomyces sp. NPDC050759. Classification (NCBI taxonomy): domain Bacteria; kingdom Bacillati; phylum Actinomycetota; class Actinomycetes; order Kitasatosporales; family Streptomycetaceae; genus Streptomyces; species Streptomyces sp. NPDC050759. Next base: position 350,402 of record NZ_JBITGI010000009.1, read on the forward strand.
GCGGGCCCGGGGATCGCTGGACGCGATGGCGCAGACGGCCGCCGAGGAGTACGAGGCCTACACGCGCGCGCTGGACGAGGCGCAGGCCGGTCAACTCACCTTCACGCAGCGGTACTCCAAGGAGGGGGCCGGTACTCCTCTGCTGGTGGCGGCGGTCGCCGCCCTGGCTGCCGCCGTGGCCGACCTGGCGCTCGGCACCGACACGGGCACCGCGCTGGGCGCGGGCGTGGTCGTAGGGGTGGTGGCCGCGGCGGCGACCGTGGTGAAGGTGGCCGGCTCACATCTGCCCGCCGCGCACCACCGGGCGGGCGCCATCGGCCAGCCCGGCGGCCCGGAGCAGCTCCGGCTGCAGTGGCTGACGGCCCTGGAGGTACGGGGCATCCGGCCCTTCCTCGACCAGCAGCGGGTGCTGAGCGCGTCGACGGGCCCGAAGAAGGCGGGTCCGCGGCTGCGCGGCACGGACAAGAGCGCGGCGGCCCGCGGCAGGAGCGTGCTGGAGCAGTCGTTCGGGCAACTTCCGGAGCCGATCAGTGAGTTCGCGGACCGCCGGGCGGAGATGGGCCGCATCCGGCAGTGGGTGCAGGCCTCGCGCGCGACCACCGAGACCCGGCCCACGGTGGTCGTGCTGCACGGACCGCCCGGCAGCGGCCGTACGGCACTCGCCGTACGGGCGGCGCACGACCTCAAGGACTACTTCCGCGGCGCCTGCGTCGTGGACCTGCGCGGCGACAACCCGGAGGAGACCCCGCTCTCCACCCGGGACGCCCTGCTGCATCTGCTGAACCGGCTCGGCGCGCCGCGCGAGCAGCTGCTGTTCCGTGAGCGTTCCTCCCCGGACCAGCAGGTCAAGCGGCTGAGCGAGCTGTACCACCAGCATCTGACCGGCCTGCCGGTGACGATCGTGCTGGACGACGCCTCGGACCCCGAGCAGGTCCGCACCCTCGTCCCCGAGCGTTCCGACAGCCTGGTCCTGGTCACCGCGCGCGAGCCGCTCGGCCTGCCGTCGGACCTCGCCGCCCAGGTGCACGAAATCCCGGTCGCCGCCCTGGACGCGGCGGGCGCCGAGGAACTCCTGGACGCGGCCGCCCAGTCCGCGACCGGTCCCTATGACGCCCAGTCGGCCGACCTGATCAGGGAGTTGTGCGGCGGCCTGCCCCTGGCCCTGCGCATAGCGGGCTCGTCCCTCGGTCCCCGCTCCCCGCGCCAACTCGCCACGGATCTCGGCGCGTACGGCCCGGTCGGGCCCGTCGAACGCGTCCTGTGGCTGCGCTACACCGACCAGTCGGAGCCGGCCCGGCGCCTGCTGCGCCGCCTCGCGCTGGCCGGCCGGTCCTCGCTGGGCGCCGCCGCGGCCGCCGCGCTGCTGGCCACCGACGAGACGGAGGCGACCCGCCACCTGGTGGCGCTGGCCCGCGCGGGTCTGATCGACCACGTCCGCGGCAGCCGTTACCGCGTCCACGACGTGGTGCGCGCCTTCGCCCAGGCCAGACTGCTGGACGAGGAGGAACCGGCCGAGCGCACGGCCGCGCAGGAACGCCTCATCGTCAACTACGCCGACCTCGCCGACTCGGTGCTGCGTCTGGTCGACGGCAACATGTCGACCCGTTCGGACCGGTTCAGTCCGCACGGCTTCACCTCCCTCGACGAGGCGCTGCGCTGGCTGGACGACGAGTCGAGTTTCATCACGGCGGCGCTCAGGCACGCGGAGGGCGTCAACCAGGGAGCGGTCCTCAACCTCCTGGGCGCGCTGTGCGACTACTGCCTGCTGCGCGGCGACCTCTACCGTCTGGGTGAGATCAGCGAGTTGGCGCAGGCGGTGGACCAGGGGCTGCTGGTGCGCTCGGTGCAGTGGCGCACCGGTATCGCCGCCCGTCAGCTGGGCGAGCTGGACAAGGCGCGCACGACACTGACCTCGGTGGTCGACCTCTACCTGGAGGCCCACCACGACGCGGGCGCCGCGCGCGCCCTGTGTTCCCTGGGCATCACCCTCCACCACCAGGGCCATCTGACGGAGGCGGCGGCGAAGCTCGAGGAGGCACTGGCCCTCCAGTCACCTCCCGAACTGGCCACGGACCGGGCCTGGACCATGCACGCCCTGGCGGCGGTCGAACGCGACCGCGGCCGGGTCGCGCAGGCACAGGACCTGCTCGCCCGTTCCCTGGTCCTGCACCGCGCCGGCGAGTCCGTCCACGGCGAGGCCTGGGCCCACTTCCAGCTCGGCCAGCTGGCCCTGCGCATGGGCGAGGTACCGCGCGCGGAGACGGAGCTGAGAACAGCCCTCGATCTGTACGGCCGCACCCGCGACGCCCGCGGCGAGGCGTGGGCGCTGACCCAGCTGGCGCGGGCCCGCCTGGTGGCCGGAGACCCGTCGGCGGCGGTGGACGGCCTGCGCCAGGCCGCGTCCCGTCACCGCGACAACGAGGACGCGCGCGGCGAGGCGTGGACGGTGTACTACCTGGGTCAGGCGCTGGAGGAGACGGGCAACCTGGACCTCGCGGTCCGTGAGCTGGAACGCTCGCGGACGATGTTCTCCCGGATGCGGGACGTCTACGGCCTGGCGTGCGCCCGCCACCACTCGGCCCGTGTCACCCGCGACCAGCGCGCCGCGCAGACGGGTTCGTTGCGCAACTCGGGTTTCGCCCGCCAGCTCCTGGTCGACGCCCGCGCCGACTTTCAGCGCATCGGTGTCGCCCACGGGGAGGGGTGGACCTGCCTGGAACTGGCGGTGGTGGACGCGGGCAACGGCCGTACCCCGCAGGCCCTCGCCCTGTGCGACGAGGCGGCGGCGCTGTTCGCCTCCTACGGCGACCAGCGGGGCGGGGACTGGGCCCGCTTCCTGCGCTGCACCCTGTTGCCGTACGCGGCACCGGGCGGCGTGGAGATCGGCGCGGCGGTCGCCCAGGAGGAACTGGCGGAACTGGGCCGCCGGGAGCACGGGGCCCGGGACGAGAAACTGGACGACTACGTGGGGGCGTACGGACTGCTGCTGGAGCGGGGAGTGAACCTGGACGCCGGCTGGCAGGCATGGCGGCTCGGGATGGTGCCGAACCGGCACGCGCGGGAGGTCATGGGGGTGGCGGTGGCCCCGGCACGGGGCTGAGGTGCGCGGTCGGTCTGCCCGGCGGGCCGGTGCCGGTGCTTGTGCCTGTGCGAGGCGGTGTATGCCCCTCGGCGTGGACGGCCCATCGGCTGCTGCCGTCGGCCGAGCACACCCGTGGGCGGGAGGGGGATCGGGCGTCCCCTCCCGCCGCCGCGTGACTCAGCCCTTGGCCGGCGAGGCCTTCCCGGACGGGCTCTCTGCGGTCTCCTTGCCGGAGGCCTCCTCGTCCGGGGACTCCTTGAAGTCGACCTTGCCCATGTGCTTGCTCATGGACTTCATCAGGGCCCACACCGCCAGGGCCATCGCCGCGAAGACGATGAAGCCGAGGACTCCGGGGGTGACCTTGTCCTCGTCGACCTCCTTGGCGAGGGTCGCGAGGTGCGTCATTGCCAGGCTTGCGCTTGCGCTCATATCAGGCATTGTCGCGGATGCCCGCAAAGAGGTCGTCCTCGGGGAGGGAGGTATCGACGAGGGACTTCGCGAGCTCGTACTCCTCCGTCGGCCAGACCTCCTTCTGGAGATCCAGCGGGACCTTGAACCAGCCGCCGTCGGGGTCGATCTGCGTGGCGTGCGCGATCAGGGCCTTGTCGCGGATCTCGTAGAACTCCGCGCACGGAATGTGCGTGGTCAGGGTGCGGTCGCGCATCGGCGACTCGTCCCAGCGCTTGAGCCAGTCCCCGTACGGCGACTCCATGCCGCGCTCGATCAGCGCGTGGTGCAGCGCCTCGGTGCGGGGGCGGTTGAAGCCCTGGTTGTAGTAGAGCTTGAGCGGCTGGTAGGCCGGGCCGTACTCGGACTCGGGGAACTTCTCGGTGTCCGCCGCGCCCTCGAACGCCACCATCGAGATCTTGTGGGTCATGATGTGGTCGGGGTGCGGATAGCCGCCGTTCTCGTCGTAGGTGGTGATCACCTGGGGACGGAAGGTGCGGATCTGCTTCACCAGCTCACCGGCCGCCTTGTCGACGTCCTCCAGGGCGAAGCAGCCCTCGGGCAGCGGCGGCAGCGGGTCGCCCTCGGGCAGGCCGGAGTCGACGAAGCCGAGCCATTCCTGGCGGACGCCGAGGATCTCGCGGGCCTCGTCCATCTCCTTCTTGCGTACCTCGTGGATGTGCTCCTCGATGTACTTGTCGCCCTGAAGCTTCGGGTTGAGGATGGAGCCGCGCTCCCCGCCCGTGCAGGTCACGACCAGCACGTCCACCCCCTCGGACACGTACTTCGCCATGGTGGCCGCGCCCTTGCTCGACTCGTCGTCGGGGTGGGCGTGCACGGCCATCAGTCGCAGCTGGTCAGTCAAGACTCAATCCTCAGTAAGTCGGCGCCCCGGTGTCTTCGGGTGCGAACGGCGGCTTCTATAGTGACCGAATCGGGGGGCGATTAATTCCACGGCCTCGGTTTACCAGGAGACGATCATGAGCACGGCGAGCACTCGGCTGCCCGAGGGGCGCTACGGCCGCTCCTCGGACGAGCGTGCCGACCACAAGCTCCGGATCGCCGGTGCCGTCCTCGGCGCCCTCCTGGTCGCGCTGATCGGCTACTTCGCCTACCACTACGTCGTGCAGAACAAGATCAGCGCCGAGGTGATCACGTTCGACCCGCAGAAGTCCGCGGTGCAGGTGCATCTGGAGGTCCGCAAGGACTCCGGCGCCTCCGGCTACTGCACGATCCGCTCTCAGGCGGCGGACGGCTCCGAGGTGGGCCGGGCCGACTTCCGCTTCGACGGGGACGCCACCCGCATCGACAAGGTCGTCACGCTCCGTACGACGGCCCCGGGCACCACGGCCGAGCTGCTGGGCTGTCACGCCGACTGACGTCACCCTCGTCATGTGACCGCTGACCTGCGCTGACGTATTTCTGATGGCTTATGTCCTCCCCCTTCGGCCACTGAATTGTTAGGCTCGTGGTTTCGCCCATCCGTGAAGGCACATTCTTCTGGGTAGGGCGATGCTTTGTATTCCCAGTACCTACGAGGAGCACCTGTGACCCAGACCAGCGAAGACGTCACCTGGCTGACCCAGGAGGCGTACACCAAGCTCAAGGAAGAGCTGGCGTACCTGTCTGGTCCCGCGCGCGAGGAAGTCACCGCGAAGATCGCGGCCGCGCGCGAGGAGGGGGACCTGCGGGAGAACGGCGGGTACCACGCGGCCAAGGAAGAGCAGGGCAAGCAGGAGCTCCGCATCCGCCAGCTGACCCAGCTCCTGGAGAAGGCCAAGGTCGGCGAGGCTCCGGCGTCCGCGGACGGTACGGTGGCGCCCGGCATGGTCGTGACGATCGCCTTCGACGGTGACGAGGACGACACCATGACCTTCCTGCTCGCCTCGCGCGAGTACGCGAGCGCGGACGTCGAGACGTACTCGCCGCAGTCCCCGCTGGGCTCCGGCGTGATCGGCCACAAGGTCGGTGAGGACGCAGAGTACGAACTGCCGAACGGCAAGAAGGCCTCCGTGACCATCCTCAAGGCCGAGCCCTACAACGGCTGACCCCGGCCGACCGTCTGTCCTTGGCGGGCCCCCGGCGCCCTCGCGGCGCCGGGGGCTCTGTCATGCGGTGGCCGAGCGGTACTTGCGGACCGCCAGGGTCCTGAATATGACGATGATCAGGACCGAGTAGATCAGCGAGGCCCAGACCGGGTGCTGCATGGGCCAGGCGTCAGAGGGGGACACACCGGGGTTGCCGAACAGCTTGCGGCAGGCCTGGACCGTGGCACTGAACGGGTTCCAGTCGGCGACGTGCTGCAGCCACGGGGTCATGCGGCTGGAGTCCACGAACGCGTTCGAGATGAACGTCACCGGGAAGAGCCAGATCAGCCCGCCCGAGGTGGCCGCTTCAGGGGTGCGCACGGACAGGCCGATGAGGGCGCCGACCCAGGTGAACGCGTACCCGAGCAGGAGCAGCAGACCGAAGGCGCCGAGGACCTCGCCGATGTTGGTGTGGGTGCGCCAGCCGACCAGCAGGGCGACCATGGCCAGCACGAACAGGGTCAGCGCCGTCTGCACCAGGTCGGCGAGCGTCCGTCCGGTGAGCACCGCGCCGCGGGCCATGGGCAAGGAGCGGAAGCGGTCGATGAGCCCCTTGTGCATGTCGTCGGCGATCCCCGCGCCGGCGCCCGCGGTGGCGAAGGTGACGGTCTGCGCGAAGATCCCGGCCATCAGGAACTCGCGGTAGACGGACGAGTCGGTGGTGCCGCCGATGTTCATGGAGCCGCCGAAGACGTAGCTGAACAGCACCACGAACATGATCGGCTGGATGAGGCCGAAGATGACCATCTCGGGGATCCTGGACATCCGGATCAGGTTGCGCTTGGCGATGACCAGCGAGTCCCGGACGGACTGGCTGAGGGGGTTGCCGGGAGCAGGGACCCGCGCGGTGTCGGTGACGGCGCTCACTTGGCGTCCTCCTTCTTGTCGTTGCTCTCGTCCTTCGCCTCGGCCATGTGTCCCGTCAGTGACAGGAAGACGTCGTCGAGGGTGGGGCGGCGCAGGCCGATGTCGTCTATCTCGATGCCGCGGGTGTCGAGCTCGCGGATGACCTCGGCGAGCAGCTTGGCGCCGCCGGTGACGGGCACGGTGAGCTTGCGCATGTGGTCCTCGACCGTGGTGTCGCCCTTGCCGAAGCCGCGCAGGATCTCCGAGGCGGCCTGGATGTGCTCGCGCTCGTGCACGACGACCTCGACGCGCTCGCCGCCGGTGCGGGCCTTGAGCTGGTCGGAGGTGCCCGTGGCGATGACATGGCCGTGGTCGACGACGGCGATCTCGTGGGCGAGGTGGTCGGCCTCCTCGAGGTACTGGGTGGTCAGCAGCAGGGTGGTGCCGGCGGAGACCAGCTGTTTGATGACCTCCCACAGCAGTTGGCGGTTGCGTGGGTCGAGGCCGGTCGTCGGTTCGTCCATGAACATCACGGGCGGTGAGACCACCAGGGCGGCCGCGAGGTCGAGGCGGCGGCGCATGCCGCCGGAGTAGGTCTTGGTGGGGCGGTCGGCCGCGTCGGCGAGGTCGAACTGCTCCAGCAGCTCGGTCGCGCGGATCTTCGCCTGCTTCGCCTTCATCTGGTAGAGCTGGCCGACCATCTGCAGGTTCTCGCGGCCGGTGAGGTATTCGTCGACAGCCGCGAACTGGCCGGAGAGGCCGATGGAGCGGCGCACGGCGTCGGGGTGCTTGAGGACGTCGACGCCCGCGACGACCGCCGAGCCGCTGTCCGGCTTCAGGAGGGTCGTCAGGCAGCGGACGGCCGTCGTCTTGCCCGCGCCGTTCGGTCCGAGGAGGCCCAGGACGGTGCCCTCGGGGACATCGAGGTCGACGCCGTCCAGAGCCCTTACGTCACCGAAGGTCTTGACCAGGCCTTCGGCATAGATGGCGCCTGGCATATGAGTCTCCACGTCGTCGGGGATTTTTGGGAAAGCCTAGGTTTGTGCGCCTTTTTCCACCCGTCCTTTTTCTTCTACGGGCGGTGTGAGCAGCGGCACGAGACACACCATAACGCGATGTATCGCGTCTCTCAATGGACTTCCTCGAAAGAGTGACTCCTGCGTTCTGGAGGGGGTCCTGACCTCAGTCGATGACCGTGTAGCCCGCCTCGCGGAGGGCACGGCCGACCTCGGCGCAGTGCTCCGGCCCCTTCGTCTCCAGGTGCAGCTCGACCTCCGCCTCCGCGAGCCCGAGCCGTGGATCGGTCCGGACGTGGCTCACGTCCAGGACATTAGCGTCGACCACTGACAACACCCCGAGAAGCGTCGCGAGGGCACCGGGCCGGTCCGTGAGCCGAAGCCGAACGGCCAGGTAGCGGCCCTGCGCGGCCATACCGTGCCGCAGCACCCGCTGCAGCAGTACCGGGTCGACGTTGCCGCCGGACAGCACGGCGACGACCGGCCCCTCGAAGGAGCCCGGGTCGCTCAGCAGCGCCGCGACCGGGCTCGCCCCGGCCGGCTCGACGACCAGCTTGGCCCGCTCCAGGCACAGCAGCAGCGCGGCGGACAGCTCGTCCTCCGTCACCGTGCGGACCTCGTCCACGAGTTCGTCCACGATCCCGAACGGCACGTCCCCCGGCCGCCCGACCTTCATGCCGTCGGCCATCGTCGCCGGGTTCTTGATCGACACCGGGTGCCCGGCCGCCAGCGAGGGTGGATACGCGGCCGCGCCCGCCGCCTGCACACCCACGATCCGCACGTCCGGCCGCAGGGCCTTCACGGCGATCGCGACACCGGCCGCGAGTCCGCCGCCGCCGATCCCGAGGACGACCGTGCGCACCTCGGGGCACTGCTCCAGGATCTCGAGGCCGACCGTGCCCTGGCCCGCGATGACGTCGGGGTGGTCGAAGGGATGGATGAACACCGCGCCCGTCTCGGCCGCGTACTCCTGTGCCGCGGCCAGCGTCTCGTCGACCACCTGGCCGTGCAGGCGCACCTCGGCGCCGTAGTGCCTGGTGGCGCTGATCTTCGGCAGCGGGGCGCCCTTCGGCATGAACACCGTGGAGCGCACGCCGAGCAGCGTGGACGCCAGCGCGACGCCCTGCGCGTGGTTTCCGGCGCTCGCGGCCACGACACCCGCGGCCCGCTCCTCGGGCAGCAGCCCGGCGATCCGGACGTAGGCGCCGCGGAGTTTGAACGACCCCGTCCGCTGGAGGTTCTCGCACTTGAAGTGCACCGGTGCGCCCACCAGCTGGGTCAGGTGGCGGCTGCCCTCCATCGCGGTGGTCCGCGCCACGCCCGACAGCATCTTCTGCGCGCCGCGCACGTCGTCGAGCGTCACCGGCGGCACGGGGTGGGCCTTGCGGTAGTTCATGACTCAAGTCTCGCAGTTCACACGTGCGTGCTCGCGCTGTGACCAACGTCCGAGACGGGTTTGCTCAGCGCCGGTACGGCCTGCCTCCCGGCCGCGTACCCTGTCCCCCAACCAGCAGCCCTTCATGAAGTGAGCCCCCGGCCATGCCCACAACACCTGAAATGTCGATGGACATGACGACCGTCGGTGACACCGGTCTCCTCGACACCCTGCAGCACGAGGTGGCGGTCTTCGCCCGTCGTGCCGAACAGACCCGGCTCGGCGGGGTGGGGCAGGTGCGCAACTCCATGGACCGCGCCGCGTACCTCCTGCTCAACCGGCTCGACAAGGAAGGCCCGATGGGCGTCAAGGCGCTCGCGGCGAGCATGGGGATCGACTCGTCCACGGTCACCCGGCAGGTGGCGCCGCTCGTCGACACCGGGCTGGTCAAGCGCACCTCGCACCCCGAGGACGGACGCGCGGTGGTGCTCCAGCTGTCCCCGCGCGGGCAGTCCCGGCTGGAGGAAGTGCGCTCCTCACGGCGTCAGTTGATGGCCGAGCTGACACACGACTGGGCGCCGGAGGAGCGCGAGGAGTTCTGCACGCTCCTCACGCGCTTCAACTCCGCCCTCTCCTCCCGGATGGCGGTCCAGGGGGTCCCGGGACCGGAGGCGCAGTCCTCTTAGGCACGCGCACACGCGTGTGCCGCCCCGCCTCTTGACCGGACGGCCGTGCCGGGCCTCATATGAGACCGGGTCCTTCGAGACCGGGTCTTCGTGACCGTACGAAGCCGTCGTACGGCCATCCGCAGGCGGGGAGGTGCGGTGCGGCAACGGCAGGTGGTCCAGGGCACGCGTCGGGCCCGGGAGTTCGAGGCGTTCGTCGCGGGCGCGGCCGGGCGGCTCCTGCACGCCGCGACGCTCCTGACGGCGGAGGCACCGGACGACAACCCGCGCGCGCGACGCCTGCTGACGCTGGCGCTCGCGCACACGTACGCGTGCTGGGACCGGCTGCGCGGTGAGGACCCCTACGACCGCGCCCGCCAGCATCTCGCCCTGCGGTTCGCACACGGAGCATGGCGCCGCCACGGCGTCCTGCTCCGCGGCCGCACGCACCCCGACAGCCCGCTGGCCCGGCTCGCCCCCCAGGAACGGCTGATCCTGGTACTGCGCCTCTACGAGGGCGTGGCCGAGGAACAGGCGGCGGCCCTGCTCGGCCTGCCGGCGGAGCGCGTCCGCACGATCTGCGACCGGGCGACGGCCACGCTGCTGCACCCACCGCGCGGGCCCGCACCGGCGGTGGTGAAGGCGAAGGTGGCGGCGTCATGACGGGGCGGGACGGGAGTGGCGGCCGTGTCATGAGACACCGGCGTCGCCTCGGGAGGTGCGCGTGAACCGGACCCAGCGTGAGGCCGCCGTGCGGCAGATCATGGAACGGGGAGCGCCGCAGGTGCCCGCGGATTTGTACGGGGACGTCGTACGGCGGGGATCGCGCATGCTCCGGCGCAGGACCGCGGCGCGCCGGATCATGTGGCTGCTGTTGTTCGCCGCGAGTGTGGCGTTCGTGGTGTGGGCGCTGACCGCGCGCCCGTGGGTGGAGCCGCCGTCCACGACGACTCCACCGATGAGGGGCTGGTGAGCCGGGCCCTGCCTACTTGGCGAGCGCCTGCTGCAGGTCCTCCAGCAGGTCGTCGACGTTCTCGATGCCCACGGACAGGCGCACGAGGTCGGCGGGGACCTCGAGCGCCGAGCCCGCCACGGACGCGTGCGTCATACGGCCGGGGTGCTCGATCAGCGACTCGACGCCCCCCAGGGACTCCCCCAGTGTGAAGATCCTGGCGCGGTTGCAGACCTCGACGGCCGCCTCCTCGCCGCCCTCGACCCGGAAGGAGACCATGCCGCCGAAGGACCGCATCTGCTTGGCCGCGACCTCGTGCCCGGGGTGTTCCGCCAGGCCCGGGTAGAGCACCTGCGTCACGCGCGCGTGCCGGGTCAGCATGTCGGCGACCTTCGTGGCGTTCTCGCTGTGCCGGTCCATGCGCACCGACAGCGTCTTGGCGCCGCGCAGCACCAGCCAGGAGTCGAAGGGCCCGGCGACGGCGCCCATCGCGTTCTGGTGGTACGCCAGTTCCTCGCCGAGTGCCTCGTCGGCGGTGACCAGGGCGCCGCCGACGACGTCGGAGTGGCCGCCCATGTACTTCGTCAGGGAGTGCACGACGACATCGGCGCCGAGCGACAACGGCTGCTGGAGGTAGGGTGTCGCGAAGGTGTTGTCGACGACGAGCTTGGCGCCCGCGTCCCGGGAGACCTGGGCGACGGCGGCGATGTCGGTGATGCCGAGCAGCGGGTTGGAGGGGGTCTCCACCCACACGGCCTTGGTCTTCGGGGTGATCGCGGCCCGTACGGCGGCCGGGTCGCTGGTGTCGGCGACCGACCACTCGACGCCCCATCGGGCGACGACCTTCGCGAAGAGGCGGAACGTGCCGCCGTACGCGTCGTTGGGGATGACCACGTGGTCGCCGGGGCTGAGCAGCGTACGCAGCAGGCAGTCCTCGGCCGCCAGTCCGGACGCGAACGCGAGGCCCCGGCGGCCGCCTTCGAGGGCGGCGAGGTTCTCCTCCAGGGCGGTGCGGGTGGGGTTGGCGCTGCGGCTGTACTCGTAACCGCCGCGCAGACCGCCCACGCCGTCCTGCTTGTAGGTCGAGACCTGGTAGATCGGCGGGACCACCGCGCCGGTGACGGGGTCCGCGGTGTTGCCCGCGTGGATCGCGAGGGTCTCGAAGTGCTGACTGATGTGCCTGTCGCTCATGGGCTCCGAGGGTAGTCCGCCCTGGGGGCCGATGACGGACGGCGGGCTCCGGACGGCCGTACGGCAGGGTTTTCCCCAGGCGTTCGGGCCGGCCGCGGGGAGTTTTCCCCAGGACATTCGGGCCGGTCCGGGAGTTTTCCACAGGGCGCCGACCGGGTTGGGCAATTGTCGGCGGCGTCTGGAACTCTTGAGGCATGGAGATTCTCTGGGTCCTGATGGCGGCGGTCATGCTGGGCTTCGTGCTGCTTCCGTTCCTGCGGCGCGGGCGAGGCGGGATCGAACAGGTCCCGGCGGGCCACCCGGACGCCGCGGACCCGGAGGACTACGGCTTCGTACGACAGGAGGAGCTGGACATCCGCATGCCCGGCCCCGACCAGGATCTGCTGGACGTCCTGGACCTGGTGCAGCGCACACAGGACTACAAGGCGGCCTCCCAGCTCCTCGCCGGCACCGAGCGGGAGGGCGAGCTGCGCTGGCAGCGCGTGCAGGCCTTCGCCGGAGCCGCCTCTCTGGAGCTGCAGCAGCGTCCGGGCGGGGTCAGCGAGGCACCGGGCGGGCAGTGGCTGCGGGTGTGGCGGGCCGAGCAGCCCAAGGACGCGGGCGGCGCGGCCGTGCACGCGGAGTTCCTGGTCCACCAGGCGTGGCGGACCTCGACGCCGGGCACCGACGAGTTCCGGATCATCATGGAGGAGGCGAAGGTGGCCTGCGGCGAGGCGGCGCTGCTGGCCCCCGGCGATCCGGTCCCGTACATCGTCGAGCTCTCCGTGGCGCGCGGACTGGCCTATTCGCAGGCGGAGTTCGAGCAGCTGTGGCTGAAGATCCTGGACCGCGCCCCGGCCCACATGGGGGCGCACTTGGCCGCGCTGCACTACTGGTGCGAGAAGTGGCACGGCTCGCGGGACCTGGCGTACAGCTTCGCGGAGGCGGCCGCCGCCCGGGCCCCGCGCGGCTCCCTCCTCGCCGCGATGCCACTGTTCGCGGTCTTCGAGCACCTGCCCGAGGTGAACCTGGTCAGCGGCTTCTACCGGAGCGAGGTCGTGACCAAGGCGATCCACGGCGCGCTGCACGCGGTCCACTCGGCCCGCGCCGACGATCCGATGCTGGCCCACGTCCGCCATCTGCTGGTCTTCTTCCTCGTGCGCGGCGAGCGCTGGGCGGAGGCGATGAGCCAGCTCGTCCACATCGACGGCCACGTCGGTGCCCTGCCCTGGACCCTGTCCGCCGATCCGGCCGCGGAGTTCGCGATATACCGGGCGCTGGCGGTGGCGGGGTACGAGGCGAACGGCGGGAGCCCGGCGACGCTGGCGCAGTGACCGCGGCGCCTTCGGACGGACGGGGGGCTCAGGCCGGCGTCGGGCTCGCGTCGATGCCGATTCACGTCGACGGCGGGCTGGTCGGAATGCGGCCCCGCACAGAACCGTTCTCGATGCCGACCCGCATGTCCGTGCGACGCGCACGAACGAAGGAGCCCACGCCATGCTGTTCGGCCATACGCCCGTCCTACCCATCCCGGAGCAGGCGCTGGAGGGCCGTCCCGAGCCGATATTCAGCGTCCCCGCCCGCCACACCGTCCTCCGCACCCCGCTGCTCGGCCCCTACCCCGAGGGCTACCAGATCGCCGACTTCGGCCTGGGCTGCTTCTGGGGCGCCGAGCGCACGTTCTGGCAGCTCCCGGTGGGAGTGTGGACGACCCTGGTCGGCTACCAGGGCGGTCACACGGAGAACCCCACGTACGAAGAGGTCTGCTCGGGTCTCACCGGCCACACGGAGGCGGTCCGCGTGGTCTTCGACCCCGCCCTCCTGTCGTACGAGCGCCTCCTGAAGACCTTCTGGGAGGCCCACGACCCGACGCAGGGCTTCCGCCAGGGCAACGACGTCGGCACCCAGTACCGCTCGGCGATCTACACCCACACTCCCGGGCAGGCAGCCATGGCCGAGGCCTCCCGAGCCGCCTACCAGCAGGCCCTCACGTCCTCGGGCCACGGCAGGATCTCCACGGAGATCCTCCCCGCGAAGGGCCGGCCCTTCTATCCGGCGGAGGGGTACCACCAGCAGTACCTTTCGAGCAGCAAAAACCCTGATGGATACTGCGGGTTAGGCGGGACCGGAGTGTCGTGCCCGATCGGCGTGGCCAAGGCGGATGGCTGAGGCCCTGCCACCCAATATGTCGGCATCGCTCAGATGCCTTGCGCGTCCCAGAGGGCGGTCACAGGTATCGGGCCGGTGCAACTGCGGCCGTGTGACCGTCGACCTGGCGATTTGAAACCCTACGGCAGTTGTCAGTGCCAGGCACCAGAATCGTGCCTGTGGATGTGAGATCTGACTTTGCGCTGAAACTGCAACTGAAGCATGTCGCCGGGCATGCCGTCGATTCCAAGGTCAAGGACGCACTTGCAGCGGTCGTCAAGCACATGACCAGCGGCAGAAGCTCCTACAGGGGAGGCCGGGCGCTCGTCACCCTGCTGAAGGACGTGCGCTCAACCGCAGCAGCGGTAGACGAATGGCAAGTCGTGCGACTGATACAAGACTCCTTGGACTACGCGGAAGGACGAATCCTCCGGCCAGACTTCGAAGAGCGATACCGGCTCTTTCAACTGTCGACAGAACCGCTGAGCTCGCATCAGGACTATCTGGCACGAACGCTCTCTGCGAGTCTGGCCTACTTCATGCAACTCGGCGACCAGTACCTCCAGCAACATCCGGGCGCAAGCCCGAGCGAGCTGCTCACCCATGTGGAAGCCATTGCCCTGGACGCACGTTACATGCAGCAGTCGCAGGAGCGGCCTGGCCGCTATCGGATCCTTCGCGGCAGCGCCGAGGTAGCCGCGTGGCTTGAGCAGGTCTTCCATGAGCGGGTGGACGTGGAAGATCCGGAAGGCACTGCCCGCCGCATCGTGATGTCCCCCGACTCTCTCGCAGTCTTGGCAGCGGACAGAGAGGGGCAACTTCTTCTGAGAGCCGCGGAGGTTCAACGCCGTCGGCGGGGCCTCAAAGTACTGCGCATGGCAGTAGAAGATCCCGAAGCGAACGAGAGAGATCTGCAGCGTGCGCTGGACGGTCAGTACTGGATCTTCGGCGGACAATTCGCAAGCCAAGCAATCAGGCGAAGATTGGTCCCCGGAGACGAAATCGACATCCCGCTGATACGTGGGGACGGCGCACTACACATCGTTGAGTTGAAGCGCTCTATGAGCCTCCACGGCTCCCTGGTCAAGAGACACAGAGGGTGTTGGGTGCCGACGGCGGAGGTGCACGACGCTATGAGTCAAGCGGTGAACTACTTGGTCGGCTTGGACGAACATCGAATCCGGATTCGAGACGAACTGGGCATCGAGACTCGCCGGGCAAGCGCCCTAGTTCTGATCGGACACCCATCGGTGCAGCCGGATGTGGCCGAGGAAGACATCAATGAAGCCTTGCGCACGCTCAACACGCACATGAGCCGAGTGGAGGCCGTCACCTACAAGGAATTGGTAGATAACGCAGAGCGTGCACTGAGCGGCTGGCGGTAGGACGCGTCGGCCTTGCAATGCCCACTAGAACTGAAGCACCAGCAGTACCTCGACAAGAACCCGGCGGGCTACTGCGGGATCGGTGGGACCGGGGTCTCTTGCCCGATCGGCGTGGTCAAGGATGATGGCTGAGCCACTGTCACCGGAGGTCACAGCGACCCTGCGGGTGCTACCGGCCGGCACGGATCCGGTCAGCCGCGCCCCGCTGGCCCAGGTACCCCACACACGCGTGTCGGGCCAATGTGGGTGCGGCTGCGCGACGGTCGATCTGGAGGTGGACCGTACAGCGGTTCCTCCTGCGCCGCCGTACGAAAATCCGGCTGTGGACGCCGGCTACACCACCCCGCACTCAGCCGGTGTCATGGTCTGCTCCGAGGACGGCTACCTGTCGCTCCTGGAGATCTACTCGGTCACCGACGAACCGATCACGGCGTGGCCAAGCCCTCACTTCGGATGGTTGATCGCTTGCCGATGTCCGTCTGCGGTGATCACCGAGACGGTGAGCATCTTCCGCGACTACGCGCCCCATTTCCGGGAGTGATCGCGAGCCGCGAGCCCCCGGCGACTCACCCGTCAGACCGAGCACCACGTTCCGCAGCGATCGTGCTTTCGTAGCCCGTGGGCACGCCGGGCTCCCGAAACGACTGACGTCATGCCATGAGGGTATTGACCGGTGCACTTCTCAGTAGTTCGGGGTCACCCGCGCTATACCTGTGAGGGCCCGTCGTCGGTCTCTTCCGGCGACGGCCCGACGGACACGGCGAGATACCGGAACTCTCCTCCCGCTCCATCCAATTCGGAGTAGGGCTTCCAATCGAGCGGATATGCGCCTCGCAAAGTGCAGGTGTTCGGCTTGTGGGCGCCCTCCGCCCACAGGAGCGTGCCGACAAGCTCACGTCCCTGGTGGATCCGGAAGTCTCGATCCCGAGTCTGTCCGCGGCCGATACCGGGCGGAGTCCATAGGGATGGGTCATTGGTCAGCATGATGGCAAGACCGTTCTGGTCGGACCGGCGGCAGAAGCGCTCCAGCCTGGCTATGTCCCGCACGAAGTGCAGACGAGCGAGATCTGCGGCGGCATGCCCTTTCAGGGCGTAGTCCTCGGTGGGCGCACCCACCGTGCCCCTCCATCTCCGGGTGAAGTACTTGAACTCGATCGCGGTGCGAGTCGACGGGCCGATGCACAGGAGGTCCAGGTGTTCGGCGCTGCCCCCTGCCTGCTGCGGTACCTCCAGCCTGGAGTGCACGTCCGGCGACAGTTCCCAAAGGGCCCGCGCGAAGCTGTGTTGGAGATCGGCTTCGGAGTGGAAGACTGGTCTGTGCCTGCCCAAATGCGCGATGACGTCGCCGAGTGAGGTGCGTCCGGCGACAGTCCTGCTGCCGTCCATCCATGCCATGACCACAACGACATTTAAGTGGTTCCGCGGCTGAACCATCAAGCAGCGGCGTCACCGCCGGCACCCGCCAGGGTCCTGCGGCCGGGGTTCTCGCCGCAGCGAACGGCGGTCGAAAATCTGTGGCCGACTGAACCGACCGACCACACGCTGTACGCCATGGAAGAACCGCAACATCGGATCCGTGCGGCCTACTCGGAATCCACGATCACCGTCTACCAGGCATACTCTCCGGACATCGGGCTGCCCGCCGTCCGCGACGGCCGTTTTCCCGCTGTGTGGAAGCGGGACAGAATGACGTGGATCAAGCCGTCGTTCCTGTGGATGATGTACCGCTGCGGCTGGGGCGCGAAAGCCGGGCAGGAGACTGTCCTCGCTGTTGAGATCACCCGCGACGGCTTCGAGTGGGCGCTGCGCAACGCGTGTCTGTCGAGCTACGTCCGCGGAGTGCACGCCGACCGAGCCACCTGGCAGCATCAGCTGAAGCGGGCGCCCGCTCGCGTGCAGTGGGACCCGGAGCGGGACCTGCGCCTCCAGCCCCTGCGGTATCGGTCGTTGCAACTGGGTCTCTCCGGTGAAGCTGTACGACTCTTCGCGGACGAGTGGACGGTCGCCATCCGCGACGTGACCCCGCTCGCCCACGAGATCCGTGCCCTCGTCAGCGGAGACGACTTGCCCGCCGCCACGCGACTGCTGCCCCAGGAACGCCCTTATCCCGCTGGAGACGAGTTGCTTGCCCACCTCCTGGGGTGACCACCCGGCTCAGCCGACTGGGGAGCGTCGCGCCCGACGGGCATCAGGCCCGCACCGGCGCCCACGGCGACGTAACGGCCCTCTGAGCTACCGTGCTGCGCCACCCCAGTTCAGCTGACTCGTACAGGAACACGCCTACTTACGCAGCCATCAGGCCATTGCAAGGGCGGTCTGGCATGACCGCGGCGGCCGAGCGACAAGTCCCCTCCATGGCAACTTCGGGGGCAAGAGCAAAAGGGCTTGGTGGGCTTGGCCAGTGGTGGGGAGTCCTGGCCGGGCTCCTGTTGATAGCTGCATGGATCAACTCCGCCGCAGGACCGGTGGTAGTAGTCGTCCTCTCGGTCGCCACGGCAGCATGGTGCTTCTTCCAAGCCCCTGTGACGTGTGGTGCTCCGGTGCGCGGACGGGACGACGGTTGTCGGAACAACGCGTCCGGCCTTCTTCTGGGCTGCCACATTCGACAACACCGCTGGCAGAAGCTGAAGATGCTCTTCCTCCGCCGTCAGCTTCGAGAGTTCTTCTCGGGCCTCTTCTCGGACGGGAAGGCCACCATTGTCACGCTGTCGGGCCTGGCCAGCGTCGTGTCCGCCCTCGTCGCCCTCATCCCGGGCGTAGTCGTCCGCTGAACAGTGCAGTCAGCGGGTCCGGTGTCGAGTACAGCGCCCCTGACCTCGGCCGGCGAGCCACGCAGGTCGCCATCGCCGGACCAGCCGACCCTCGAACCGTTCCCGGCAGAGCACTACTTCTACCTGGCCGCTTATTCGTCACCGATCGCCGGGATTCCCTTGCACAGTGCGACGGGACGCCTGGAGTGGAGCAACGGCGAAGTGATGTGCGCATACGAGCCGTTGACCGCCCGCGCCGTGCTTGGACCTGAAACACACTGGCCCCATGTCTTCGCCGTGATGAAGGCGCGGGCAAACCGCTTCGGTGATGACGGCGCCTGCCTGGTCGTGGCGTTCGACTGACCGTTCAGAGCGTCGAATCTCACTGGCCTGGCGCCGCTGCCGCGTCCGGCGCTCGGCTGTGCTCCGCCTCGTGACGGGCTGCGGCTCCGAGCGTGCGCCCGCTCGGGGCTCCTGACCCGCGACCAGAAATCCCGCCTGATCAATCTCACCTCCTCCGAGCGTCGCCCTGACGCTCGATGCGCTGCCTTCCGGTGATCATCCGCGTCGTGCGCGGCGCGGTCCGCCGTCCGAGCCTTCGGTGGCGGCGCTGTCGGCATAGACCACGAGTGTCTGTTCCGGTGTTTCGGCCAGGTGGAACGCGGTGTACGCGTACTCGGTCGGGCCGTGCAGTGGGTGGTGCAGGCGTTTGCGGCCGCTGTGGCGGGGCTGGATGTCGTACTGGGGCCACCAGGCCCTTACTTCGGGGCTGCCTTCGTGCAGTTCGCGGACCAGGCGGGCGTAGCGGGGGTCGTCGGGGTGGCGGCTGGACAGGGTGCGGAGGCGGGCAAGGAGGCCGCGGGCCTCGGGTTCCCAGTCGATGACGACGGACCGGGCGACCGGCTCCAGGAAGACCCAGCGAACGAAGTTGGGCGGGCGTCTGGTGTCGTCGACGAGGCCCGGGAAGAGCTCTTCGGCCGCCTGGTTGTGGCTCAGGACGTCGTAGTTGCCGGCGATGACGTACGCCGGGTTCGGCTGGAGCAGGTGAGGGACCGCGGCCGCTTCCCTGGTGAGCGCCTCGGGTTCCTCGGGCCCGGGTGTCGCCGGGCCGTGCCCGGCGAGGTGGAACAGGTGATCACGCTCGTGCGCATCGAGCCGCAGGGCGGCCGCGAGTGCGTTCAGCACCTGTTCGGAAGGGCGGATGTCCCGCCCCTGCTCCAGGTACGTGTACCAAGTGGCACTCATCCCGGCCAGCAGGGCCAGTTCCTCCCGGCGCAGGCCCGGCGTCCGGCGGCGGCCGGTGCGGGGCAGGCCGACCTCGTCGGGCGTGAGGCGTTCCCTGCGGCTGCGCAGGAAGCCGCCCAGTTGGTGGCGACGGTCGGGCTGCTCGGGCATGACGTGTGGCACCTCTGATTCCAGGATAAGCAGGCTCTGGATACCAGGTTAATCCTCCTCAAGACTGAGGTGAGAGCTCAGACCTCACACCCCGAGAGGACCGCACCATGACCGAGACCCAAGGAATCCACGGCAAAGTCGTGGCCATCACCGGAGCGAGCGGCGGCATCGGCGAGGCGACCGCCCTCCTGCTCGCCGAACGGGGGGCGCGGCTCGTTCTCGGCGCCCGTCGGACCGAACGGCTGACGGACCTGGTGGCCCGGATCGAGAAGGCGGGCGGTACGGCCGTACAGATCCGCACCGACGTGACCCGACAGGACGACCTGCACGCCCTCGTCGCGCTGGCCCGTGAGTCCTTCGGCCGGCTCGACGTCCTCGTCGGCAACGCCGGGGTCGGCACCATCTCGCCCCTCGACGATCTGCGCGTCGAGGAGTGGGACCACATGGTCGACGTCAATGTGAAGGGTGTGCTGCACGGGATCGGTGCCGCGCTGCCCGTCTTCCGCGCGCAGGGCAGCGGTCACTTCATCACCGTCGCGTCCACGGCCGCTTTCCGTGTCGTCCCGACCATGGCTGTCTACGCCGGTACGAAGTTCGCGGTCCGGGCCATCTGCGAGGGGCTGCGCCAGGAGGCCGGCGAGTCCGTGCGGGTGACCACCGTCTCGCCCGGCCCCATCGCGACCGAGTTCGCCGAGGCGTCCTCCAACAGCCGGGTCAGGGCGGAGATCACGAAGATGCGGGACGAGATCGCGATCCCTCCCGACGCGATCGCCCGGGCCATCGCGTTCGCGGTCGAGCAGCCCGGGACGGTCGACGTGAGCGAGATCGTCGTACGGCCCACCGCACAGGCCTGATCACGACCCGTCGGAGGGCATCATGGCGGGATGACGGAACTCTCCCCCTACCAGCGGGACTTGCGGGACAGGCTGTCGTCGGTCCCGGTGCTTCCCGCGCCTACTCCCTGGCAGCCGGTGTTCGAGCCGTGCGCGGCCGTCGGAGGGCTGCTCGGTATCGGGTTCGCCACGCACCCCGACAGCGGCAACGACCTGCTGATGGTCGTCTCGACCGCCGGTCACGGTCTCTTCGACGCCGTCACCGGCGAGAGGATCGCCCGCGACCCGGACCCCGATCCCGAGACCGGCACGCCGGATGCGGCAGCGGATCTGACCTGCCCGGGCCTCGGACCGGTCGCCGGCAGCAGGGTGCACATCGCCGGGCTGTGCGGCGGTGGGCTCCACTCCACCACCGCCGACGGCTGGCACGTGGAGGTCGTCTCGCCGGACTGGCCCAACGACCGTGTCCTGCTCTCCCGCGGCAGCGGCATGCCCCACCCTGGTCCGCACGGCGAGCGGTGGTGGCACGTCTTCCACTCGCACTACTCCGAACTCCGGGCCGTCGGCTTCTCCCCCTCCGGCCGTACCCTCGCCGTGGCGACGAGCAGCGACGTGACCCTGTGGAGACGCCCGCCGCGTCCGTAATCCGCGTTCGGTGCCCGTTTGACCTTGACACCGTGACAAGGCCTTCACTGCTTGCCGAGGAGGTGGTCTCGGTGACCATGACGGAACAGGACGCTCGGGTGATGCGGGCGCTCCAAGGGCTGCAGGACGGTCGTTCGTCCGTGCGGCTGCGGGCGGCCCTCGCGGTCGGTACGGCGCCGGATCCGCGGTTCGTCGACACGCTCGTCGAGCGGTGCGCGGTCGAGCCCGAGTTCTTCGTCCGGGACATGCTCACCTGGGCCCTCACCCGGCACCCGGTGTCCGTGACGCTCCCCGCGCTGCTCCGCGAAGTCGGCTCGGAGCGTGCGCAGGCGCGGAGCCAGGCGTTGCACACGCTGTCCAAGATCGGGGACCGGCGGGCGTGGCCGGCGATCACCAGGGCGCTCCTGTCCGACGGCGACGACGAGGTGGCGCGCAGTGCCTGGCGGACCGCGGTGGTGCTGGTGCCGGAGGGCGAGGAGTCCGGGTTGGCCACGGTACTGGCGACGCAGCTGGGCCGTGGCGAGCGGGAGACGCAGCTGAGTCTCAGCAGGGCGCTGGTCGCGCTGGGTGAGGTCGTGCTGCCGGTTCTGGGCGCCGCGACGACGGCCCCTGACCGCCATGTGCGCACACACGCACTCGCCACGGAACGGCTGCTGCGCGACCCCGATGCCGGGTTCGAGTTCGCGATCGAGGAGGCGAAGCGCGTAGTCGCCCTCGGCGGGGACGGCCAGGAGGGACGATAGGGCGTGTTGATCGGTGAGGTGGCGCGACGGTCCGGGGTCAGTGCCCGCATGCTCAGGCACTACGAGTCGCTCGGCCTGCTGCGCCCTTCGGGTCGTACGGGTTCCGGTTATCGGGAGTACTCCGGCGACGACATCCGGCGGATCTTCCACATCGAGAGCCTGAGGTCGCTGGGACTGTCGCTGCGTGAGATCGGGCGCGCGCTCGACGATCCCGGATTCACCCCTTCGGCGCTCGTCGACGACCTCATCCGTCAGACGCGCGAACGCATCGCGGCCGAGACCGAGCTGCTGACGCGGCTGCGCCGGATCGATGCCGCGGAACCCGCCGACTGGGCGGACGTACTCCAGGTCGTCGTGATGCTTCGGGCGCTGGGGTCCAAGAGCGCCGCCGCCCGCCAGCGTGCCGCGCTGTCCTCGGGCGACGAGATCCGCGTGCCGGTGGAGGCCCTCGTCGAGGCGGTCCTCAGGGAGACGGATGCGAACGTCGCCGGAGCACTTCGGTGGGCGCTGGCGCGATCGGGCGACGGCAGCGCGGCACTGCTGGCGGAGGGCCTGGGCTCACCGTCGGCCGCGGTACGGGAACGTGCCGTCCGTTCCCTCGCCGAGATACCGGGTGAGGAGTCCACCGCCGGGCTGCGGGAGGCTCTCGGGGACCCCGATGCCGTGGTCCGCGGCCAGGCGGCGCTGGCGCTCGGGACGCGTGGCGTGGCCGATGCCGTCCCGGCGCTCATCGACATGATCGTGGCGGGGCCGAACGACACCGACGCGGCCGACGCGCTGAGCATGCTGGCGAGCGACACCGCGACCGCGGATCGGATCGCCACCGGGCTCGTCGACCGCCTCGCCCACGACACCGCCGGGGCGCCCGCCCGCGCCCGGCTGACCCAGGCGCTGGCGGACATCCCCGGAGCCACGGCCGAACGCGCGCTCGTGGAGTTGTCGTACGACGGGGACCGGGCCGTCGCGCTGACCGCGACGTATCTTCTCCGGCTCCGCGAGGCACGCTGAGGGGTCTCACGGCAGCGGAGCAGGCCTGCGGGGCGTCTCGCGGTCAGCCCTCCGCGCGGGCGGGCAGCCGCCATCCCGGTCGCGGGAAGTGGCAGGTGTAGCCGTCCGGGTAACGCTGGAGGTAGTCCTGGTGCTCGGGCTCGGCCTCCCAGAAGGGGCCCACCGGCTCCACCTCGGTGACGACCTTGCCCGGCCACAGACCGGAGGCGTCGACGTCAGCGATCGTGTCCTCGGCGATCCGCTTCTGCTCGTCGTCGACGTAGTAGATCGCCGAGCGGTAGCTGAGGCCGATGTCGTTGC
This sequence comes from Streptomyces sp. NPDC050759, assembly GCF_044456945.1. Classification (NCBI taxonomy): domain Bacteria; kingdom Bacillati; phylum Actinomycetota; class Actinomycetes; order Kitasatosporales; family Streptomycetaceae; genus Streptomyces; species Streptomyces sp. NPDC050759. The sequence continues at coordinate 373,249 of NZ_JBITGI010000009.1, forward strand.
CCTGGCGGTTCTTGGTGCTCGGGTCGTGGATCTGGAAGAAGAACTCCAGGAGCGTGCGGAAGTCGGTCTTCTCGGGGTCGAAGAGGATCTCGATGGCCTCCGCGTGCGTGCCGTGGTTGCGGTACGTCGCGTTCGGCACGTCACCGCCGGTGTATCCCACCCTGGTCGCCGTGACGCCCGGAAGCCGGCGGATCAGTTCCTCCATGCCCCAGAAACATCCGCCCGCCAACACGGCCCTCTGTGTCTGCGTGGCCATTACGGCCCTCCCATTCTGTCGGCTCGGTCAGTCGGGCGACTCTGCTCGCACGTCACCGGCATTCTGTGCCCACCCTCCTCAACGCACGAGGGTCCCGGACGATTCCGGACCACCCGACCGACCTCGCCCTCGGCGACGGCGACGGCGACGGGCGGCACCTGGAGGTACTCTCCGGGTGCCTTCCTCGGCGGGCTCCCGCGGCGCGGCCGTCGGGGGCGGCGCCCTGAGACACCTCGTCGAGCGCCATGTGTCAAGCATTTCGACCTCGTTGAAAAAGAACCGCGGCCGCGACCGGCCCGCCCTACGATCGCCCGCATGCTGATTCAGCGGATATTACGGATGATCGTCGTGCTCGCTGTGGCCCTCGCCGGAGCGGTCGGGGGCGCTGTGGGGACGGCACAGGCCGAGGGGAGCCGGTCCTCGTCCGACCGGCAGTTGCTGTTCTACAACCACTCCTACGGGGTGCTCGACCGGGAGACCGCCGACGCCATCGAACACTCCGACTACCTGAGGGACTTCGCCAACTTCCAGGTCCGCACCACGACCGGCAGCGGCGGACAGACCTGGACCGGCCGCTACCTGATGGGCCGGGAGACCTACCTGGAACTGTTCGGAGTCGGTGACCTCGCCGGCCCGGACGGCGCCCTCGGCGCCGGCGGCCTCGGCCTGTCGACCGAACGGGACGGAGATCTGGCGACGGTCACCGAGCGGCTGAAGAGCGAGGGGGGCGCCGACCCCGTCTCGTTCCTCCAGACCCGGGACTTCGGTGACGGTGTGCCCGTGCCGTGGTTCGACGCCATCCTTCCCACCACCGAGTACGACGCCTTCCAGGCCTGGGCGATGGAGTACCGGCCGGAGTACTTCGCCGACCCTCGCGGCAACACCGAGCCCGCGAGCTTCCCTGGTGACGTCGGCCGGGAGCGCTACCTGTCCGACGACTACCGCACGCACCTGATGCGTGACGTGACCTACGTCCACTTCGCGGTCACCGAGAACGACCTCGCCGACAACGTGCCGCTGTTGCGGGCCGGCGGGTTCGCCGTCAAGAACGTGCCCGGCGGTGGCGTCGTCGCGACGGGGGGCGGCACCACGATCCGGTTCGACGCCGTCCCGCGCGAACAGGCGGGGTTGCAGCGGGTCGAGATGTCGCTCAACCGGCCCGTGAAGGACCGGCATGTGGAGCAGATCGGCCACTCGACCCTCACTGTCGGCCCCGGCAGCCGTGCCGTGTGGACGTTCGCCGGCAACGGCACTCGGTAGACAGCGGAGGACAGCGGGTGCGCCCCCGACGCGGGGCGCACCCGAGACCTCTCGAGCGGTTCCGGAGCGCTGGGTGCGCCTCCGGACCAAAGGCCGCGGCGCGGGTGTGGCGGGCGTGGACCACCGCCGACCAGACCAGTACGCACAGTGGGCCTGCGCCGCTCCCGGCTCCGTCGGGATGGACGTACGGCCGGGCAGTGCGTGGAAGGCCACGATGGTCACGCCCGACGGCGGACGCTTCCCGCTGACCGGCTCCTGTCCCGAGGTCGACGAGAACCGCGTTCTGGTGGTCGGCATGGAGCTACCCGGCAAACCCGCACCCGCGGTCATGTCCATGGGACTCGCAGAGCAGGACTACCTGAACCCCGTTCAGAAAGCCGACACGGCCCGTCGGCACGCCCGTGCCCCTCGGGGAACGTCAGCCCCCGCTGCCGTACGGCCTCGTCAGGATCTCCAGACGGTGGCCGTTCGGATCGTCGAAGTACACGCCCCGGCCGCCGTCGTTGCGGTTGATCTCGCCCGGGCGGTGGTGGAAGGGGTCGGCCCAGTAGGTCAGCCCCGCTTCCCGGATCCGGGCGAAGATCGTGTCGAAGTCGTCCTCGGTGACGAGGAACGCGTAGTGCTGGGGGGTGATCTCGTCGCTCGTGTCCATGTAGTCGAGGGTCACGCCGTTGGGGATCCCGACCGGGATGAAGGGGCCGTACTGCGGGCTCACGCTCAGGCCCAGGATGTCGGCCAGGAAGCGGGCCGAGGCGTGCTTGTCGTGTGCGGCGACGATGGTGTGGTTCAGCTGAACGGTCATCGCTACCTCCTCGTTCAGACCTTACTCCGGGCCAGGTTAAGGTAAGCCTTGCCTTAGCGAACCTCGCGAACCTCAACTCCCCCGTACTTCCCCGGAGCAGCCGTGCGTGCAGCAGCAGTGAAGGCCGTCGTGGCCGCGACCGTCGTCGGGGGGCTGCTCGCCGGCTGCTCGTCGTCCTCCTCGGGGACGAACGGGACCGCCGAGAAGGCCGCCGGTGACCGCAACCCCGTGCTGGGCGGGTCCGAAGGCCCCTCCGCCGCACCGAGTACCCTCGCCGACGGCATGGGTTCCGACCAGGACACCGACGGGACCTTCCCGCGCACGGTCACGCACTTCGAGGGCAGGACCACCGTCGAGGCCCGGCCGAAGAGGATCGCCGTACTCAGCACCGGGCAGCTCGACGACCTGCTGTCCCTGGGGGTCGTCCCCACGGCCACCACCCGCGCCGACAACGCCGGGCTCGTGCCCGGCTATCTCGCGGACGCCTTTCCCACGGACAAGAAGCGGCTCGCCGGCATGACCGACGCGGGCACCCGGCAGGCCCCCAACCTGGAGACCCTCGCCGCCGCCGAGCCCGACCTCATCCTCGCCAACGACTCCCTCGGCGACCTCTACCCCAAGCTGTCGAAGATCGCGCCCACCGTGATCACCGCCGGCAACGGCATCAACTGGAAGCGTGACCTGCTGCTCGTCGGCGACGCGGTGGGCAAGGGCGAGGCGGCGCGGAAGCTGCTGGAGGACATCGTCGCCGACGCCCGGGCGAAGGGGCAGCGGATCGAGGGCGACCCGGCCGTCTCCATGATCCGCTTCACTCCCGACCGCACCCGGATGTTCGGCGTGTCCTCGTTCACCGGGTCCATCGCCGTCGACATGGGGCTCTCCCGGCCCAGGTCCCAGCAGTTCAACGCCATCTCGGAGGACATCGGCGCGGAGAGCATCGACACCGCCGACGGGGACTGGATCTTCTACTCCGTGCAGGGGGACGCGTCGAAGACGGACGCCGGGAGCGGCGTGGCCGGGCCGCTGTGGAAGTCGATGAAGGCGGTGACGGCCGGGCAGGCCGTGAAGGTCGACGACGACCCCTGGTACCTCAACGCCGGGCCATCGGCCGCGCGGCTCGTCATCTCCCAACTCGCCGACGCCATCGGCAAGTAGTCGCGTGATACGTCGTCTCGCCTGGCCCGCGGCCGTCCTCGCGGTGGCCTGCGCCGGGGTGCTCAGCCTCGCGGTCGGGACCCGGGCGGTGCCGCTGTCCGCCGTCGTGGACGCCCTGCTGCACGGCGGCGGGTCGCCGGACGCGCTCGTCGTACGGTCGCTGCGGGTGCCGCGGACCGAGATCGGGCTGACGGCGGGAGCGGCGCTGGGAGTCGCGGGGGCCGCGCTGCAGGCCGTGACGCGCAATCCGCTCGCCGATCCCGGGATCCTCGGGCTGAGTCAGGGGGCCGCGGCGGGGGTCGTGATCGCCATCGGGCTCGGGCTCGCGAACGGGTTCTCCGGGTATGTCTGGTACGCCTTCGCCGGTGCCGTCCTCGCGGCCTGCCTCGTCTACGGGATCGCGGCCCGGGGACGGGGCGGGGCGTCGCCGGTGAAGCTGGCGCTCGCGGGGACGGCGTTGTCGGCGATGACCGCCGGGGGCACGACCGTTGTCCTGACGTCGAGTTCGGCGACCCTCGACCAGTTCCGGTTCTGGCAGGTGGGGGCGTTGAGCGGACGGGACGCGGGGACGGTCGTACGGATACTGCCGTTTCTCGTCGTCGGGGCCGTGCTGGTGCTGGGGTGCGCGCGGGGGCTGGACGCGTTGGCGCTGGGCGACGAGACGGCTCGGGCGCTCGGGCATCGGGTCTCGTGGGTGCGGGGCGCCGCCGCGCTGGGGGCGGCGCTGCTGACCGCGGCGGCGGTGGCCGCGGCGGGACCGATCGCGTTCGTGGGACTCGCGGTGCCGCATCTGGCCAGGCGGCTCGTGTCGGGCGGGCACCGGGCGGTGCTGCCGCTGTCGGCGTTGCTCGGGGCCGCATTGCTGGTGGGGGCGGATGTGGTGGGACGGGTCGTGCGGGCTCCCGCGGAGGTGCCTGCCGGCGTGATGACCGCGCTGGTGGGGGTGCCTGTGCTGGTGGTTCTCGTACGGCGTCGGGGGGCCGTCTCATGAGAGGTGCCCGGGGTGCTGCCGCGCCCAGGGAGGTGCCTGGCCGGGTGGCTTCGCGGCTGCGGGAGCGGCGTGGCTGGTCGCGCAGTTCCCCGCGCCCCTACGGCGGCTTCGCCGCGGGGCGCGACCAGTCTCCACCGGCCCGTAGCCGAACCATCGTGCTGCGCCCCCATCCCCGGTTGTCGCTCCTCATCCACCGTCGGTCCGTCCTCGTCGCCCTGGTACTGCTCGTCCTCCTCGTCGTCGTCATGGCCGCCTCCACCTCACTCGGCCAGACGTACATCTCCCCCGCCGAGGTCTGGCGCACTGTCCGCACCGGGTCCGGCCCCCACGACCTGGTCGTCAACGAACTCCGCGTCCCCCGGATCGTGCTCGGCGCTCTCGTCGGGGCGGCCTTCGGGCTGTCCGGGGCGCTCGTGCAGACCGTCACCCGGAATCCGCTGGCCAGCCCCGACGTGATCGGCGTGGGGCACGGGGCGGCCGCCGCGACCGTGCTCGCCCTTGCCACCGGGGTCGTCTCCTCACCCGGGGCCATGCCCCTCGTCTCGGTGGGGGGCGGACTTGGCGCCGCCGCCCTCGTGTACGTGCTCGCCTGGCGGCGCGGTATGCAGACCGGCCGGTTCGTGCTCGTCGGGGTGGGGATCGGGGTCGCCCTGTCCGCCGTCGTGCAGCTGTATCTCACCGACTCCGAACTCGAGGCCGCCGAGCAGGTCAAGCTGTGGCTGACCGGGAGCCTCAACGGGCGGGGCTGGGCACAGGCGGGGCCCCTCGGCGTCGTACTCCTGGTGTGTCTGCCCGCGCTGGCATGGGCGAGCAGGGCCGCACGGCCGCTCGGGCTCGACGCGGACACCGCCGCCGCGCTGGGCGTGCGGGTGGACCGGGTGCGGCTCGGGCTGACCGTGCTCGGGGTGGTGCTCGCCGCCACCGCGACCGGTGCCGCGGGGCCGATCGGGTTCGTCGCACTGACCTCACCGCAACTGGCCCGGCGGCTGACCCGGACGCCCCAGCTGCCCCTGCTGTGCTCGGCGCTGACGGGTGCCGTCGTCCTGGTGGCCGCCGATCTCACCGCGAGGACACTGCTGCTCCCACTGGAGATCCCGGTCGGGGCGCTGACCTCACTGGTCGGCGGACCGTACCTGCTGTGGCTGCTGGGGCGCCGGACGGCCGTACGCTGAAGGGCCCTCCGGGAGCGAGCCGTACACCAAGGCCCACCCACCGGAGCCAGCCGTACGCCCAAGGCCCTCCGTACGCCCAAGGCCCCCCGGAGCCAGCCGCACGCCCAAAGCCCACCCCCCGGAGCCAGCCGCACGCCCAAAGCCCACCCCCCGGAGCCAACCGCACGCCCAAAGCCCACCCGCCGGAGCCGGCCATACGCCAAAGGGCCCCGGCATCAGACCGAGGCCCCTCGTTCACGCCATGCGGGTCAGATCGTCGCCGTGTCGATCACGAACCGGTAGCGCACATCGCTGTTGACGACCCGCTCGTACGCCTCGTTGATCTCCGACGCGGCGATCAGCTCGATCTCGGAGCCGATGCCGTGCTCGGCGCAGAAGTCCAGCATCTCCTGGGTCTCGGGGATGCCGCCGATCGCCGAGCCGGCGAGGGTCTTGCTGCCGCCGATGAGGGAGAAGAGGTTCAGGGCGATCGGCTCCTCGGGGGCGCCCACGTTCACCAAGGCGCCGCCTGCCTTGAGCAGGCTCAGGTAGGCGCCGAAGTCCAGCGGGGCCGAGACCGTGGAGAGGATGAGGTCGAAGGTGCCGGCCAGCTCCTTGAAGGTGTTCTCGTCGCTGGTCGCGTAGTAGTGGTCCGCGCCCAGCTTCAGACCGTCGTCCTTCTTGCGCAGGGACTGCGACAGGACGGTGACCTCGGCGCCGAGCGCGTGCGCGAGCTTGACGCCCATGTGGCCGAGACCGCCCAGGCCGACCACGGCGACCTTCTTGCCGGGGGCGGCGCCCCACCGCTTGAGCGGGGAGTACGTGGTGATGCCGGCGCACAGCAGAGGCGCGGCCTCGTCGAGGGACAGGCCCTCGGGGATACGGACGACGAAGTTCTCGTCGACGACGACCTTCTCGGAGTAGCCGCCGTAGGTGGGCTCGCCGTCCTTGCCGATGGCGTTGTACGTGCCGACCGAGCCGCCGGTGCAGTGCTGCTCGAGGCCTGCCTTGCAGTTGTCGCACTCACGGCAGGAGTCGACCAGGCAGCCGACGCCGACCCGGTCGCCGACCTGGTACTTGGTGACACCGGGTCCGACCTCGGAGACGACGCCGGCGATCTCGTGGCCCGGGACCATCGGGAAGATGGCCTCGCCCCAGCCCTCGCGGGCCTGGTGGATGTCCGAGTGGCAGATGCCGGCGAACTTGATGTCGATCAGGACGTCGTGCTCGCGGACCGCCCGGCGCTCGATGGTGGTGCGCTCCAGCGGAGCCTTCGCGGCGGGGGCGGCGTATGCGGCAACAGTGGTCATGAGGGTGGTTCTCCTCGGGAGGGGGTGTGCCCGGCTGCCTTCTGTCTTGTCCATCCGTCCGGGCACGCTGCACAGCCTGCCCCAGGAATCGACGCCCACCCAGACCACGGCTTTGCGTACGTTCGCCGGTCCTACTACTGGCGGGGACAGGATGCTGGGCGTACGACCGTGAATACTTGCCGTATGAACGACATGGCCGAGGAACTGCCCGGAGGCCGCTCACTGGACCGGCGCGCCGAGCTCAGCGAGTTTCTGCGCACCCGGCGGGCCCGGCTGAAGCCGGAGGACGTGGGGCTGCCGGACTTCGGGCGGCACCGCAGGGTACCGGGGCTGCGCCGCGAGGAGCTGTCGCAGCTGGCGGGCGTCTCGGTGGCGTACTACACGCGCCTGGAGCAGGGCAACGGGCGCAACGTCTCGGCGGAGGTCCTGGACGCCATCGCCCGCGCGCTCCGGCTGACCGACGCCGAGCGCGCGCACCTCACGCATCTGGCGAAGCCCAAACAGCACAAGAAGAGGACCACCGCGCGCACCGAGCAGGTGCGCGGATCGATCCGGCAGCTGCTGGACTCGATCAACGTCCCGGCGTACGTCTCGGGCCGGCGGTCGGACATCGTCGCCTGGAACCGGATGGCGGCGGCGGTCTTCGGGGACTGGTCGGAGCTCCCGGCGCAGGAGCGGAACTGGGCCCGGTTGGTCTTTTTGCGGCCGGAGTACCAGAACCTGTTCGTACCGTGGGAGCAGAAGGCCAGCGACATCGTCAGCTACCTGCGCATGGACGCCGGCTGCCATCCCGACGACCCGGCGCTGTCCGCCCTGGTCGGCGAGCTCTCCGTGAAGAGCGAGGAGTTCAGGCGGCTGTGGGCCACTCATGACGTCAAGGAGAAGAACTTCGGCGTCAAGCAGCTCCGCCACCCGCTGGTCGGTGACCTGACCCTGAACTTCGAGTCGTTCCCCCTGTCCGACGGCACCGAGCAGGCCCTGGTCACCTACCACGCGGAACCGGGCTCGCCGTCGGCGGAGGCGCTGAGGCTGCTGGCGAGCTGGGGCGCGGACGCGACCCGGGCGGGCGAGTCCGCGCGCTCCTGACCGGGTCTCAGCCCTGGTACGGCGGTGCGGCTCCCCAGCTCCACTGCGGCACCGGCTGCTCCGCCGGCGGCTTGGCGTCCGGTCCCGAGAAGTGGACCGCGAGCCGGGTGCCCCACTCCACGTAGGCGAGGAACGCCGAGCGGAACTCCGCGTCGGTGGGCAGTCCGGCCTCGTCGGCGGCGTCCTGGATGAGGTTCACCCAACGGCGGCGCTGCGGCTCGGTGATGCCACGGCCCAGGTGCTTGGCGACCATGTGGCCGTGGCCGCCCTGGGTCTCGGAGTAGGCGGTCGGCCCACCGAAGACCTCCGCGAGCCAGAGGGCGACGTGCTCGGCGTGCTCGGGGGCCAGTCCGGCGAACACCGGGGCCAGGAGATCGTCCGCCAGGACCTTCTCGTAGAACACCGTGGTGAGCCGGCCGAAGGCCTCCGCGCCGCCCGCCCACGCGAACAGGGTGGGGACGGCGGCGCCCCGGCCGCGGACCGTCGTCGGTTTGTAGTGGCGCATCTCCTCGATGTTCTCGATGTACGGCCGGATCTCGGCGAGGAAGTCCGGGAACAGCTCCGACTTACGGAAGCCCTCCAGGTGGTCCTCGGTGGAGGTCCAGGTGATGCGCAGGACGAAGTGTTCGAAGTCCTCCTCGCAGCGCGCCAGTTCGTAGTCGACGCACTGCGGGGCGGCCGCGAGCTGGGTCGCGGCGTGGGTGTAGGCGGACAGGAACTCCGCCGAGCGGTCTTCCGGGATGCGGTAGCGGATGTACTCGACGGTCTCTGTGGTCATGGCCTCACACAAACACGGACGCCCCGCCGGAGGCTCCCCCTCCGACCCGGAGTTCGCTGTGGGCTCACCCCGGGCGGCGCCGGACCACGGCCACGTCGAGCTCCAGGGCCACCTTGCCGGCGATCATGCCCCGCCCCCAGGTGATCCCCCAGTCCCTGCGGTCGAGGGTGCCCCTGGCCGTGAACCCGAGCCGGAGGGCACCCCGAGGGTCGCTCTCGGTGCCGGTCCGCTCCAGGTCGAGGACGACCGTCCTGGTCACGCCCCGCACGGTCAGGTCGCCGGTGACCCGGAACCCCGGGCCGGCCGGTTCCACGGCGGTCGAGGAGAAGGTGAGGAGCGGGTGGCGGTCCGCGTCCAGGAAGTCGGGGCCGCGCAGATGCTCGTCGCGCTTGTCGTGGTCGGTCCGGATGCTCCGGGCCCGGATCGTGAGCCGGACGGCGGACCGCGACGGGTCGTCACCGTCCAGACGCGCGCTCCCCTCGAACCCCTCGAACCGGCCGCGCACCTTCAGGAGCAGCAGGGACCGGCTGACGAAGCCGAGCCGGGTGCGGGTGGTGTCCAGGACGTAGTCGCCGGTCAGCTCGCCGGCTCCGGTCGTGGCCGTCATGCGTCGGCGCTCGCGGCGGGAAGGGTCATGATCAGGCCGGGCTCGGGCGGGGCGCCCGTGAGCGCGGTGGTGTCGAGGTAGCGGATCTCGTAGGCGCGCTCGGTGAACCTCCAGCCGTCCGGGGTACGACGGTAGCGGTCGTGGTACAGGGCGTGGTTGGCGTGCGAACTGCCGTCGCGCATCCGCCCGAACTCCACGATGTACGCCCGCCCGTACGCGCTGTCGCCGTCGACCCTGACCACTCCCGGGTGCACGGTCTGCACGAAGTACTCCCACACGCCCCGCAGCCGTTCGATCCCGGCGCGGATCTCCTCGGGGCCGGTGAACTCGACGCCGGCGGCGGGTATCCGCAGGACGCCGTCCTCGGCGAACAGCGCGGCGAGGCGGTCGTAGTCCCGCAGCATCCCCGCGTCGGTGAACTCGCCCGCCAGTGCCTGGATCTCGATGCGGTCGGCGATGGCCCGCACATCAGTCATGGGTCTCCTCCTCGGTCTCACCGCTACGACGACACGGCCACCGAGAATGTGAGGACCTCACTTTTCGGGGTGCTGTCTCGTCGTAGTGGTGAGACCGAGGAGGCGACCGTCATGAGCACACCGTCCGAGCCGGCCCTGAGCGCGATCATGGGTGAGCGGCGCCGGCTGATCAACCTCGCGTACCGGCTCCTCGGGTCCCTCGCGGACGCCGAGGACGTCGTGCAGGAGACGTACGCCCGTTGGTACGCCATGTCGCCCGAGCAGCGGGAGGCGATCAGGTCGCCGGGCGGCTGGCTGACCACGGTCGCCGGGCGGATCTGCCTGGACGTGCTCGGCTCGGCGCGGGCCCGGCGGGAGAGGTACGTCGGTGAGTGGCTCCCGGAGCCGGTGCCGGACAGCGTGGAGTGGGCCGGCACCCCGGCGGATCCGGCCGACCGGGTCACCCTCGACGAGTCGGTCGGGATGGCCTTCCTCGTGGTGCTGGAGTCGATGACCCCGGCCGAGCGGGTGGCGTTCGTCCTGCACGACGTCTTCCGCTACCCGTTCGCCGACGTGGCCGAGATCGTCGGCCGTACCCCGGCGGCCTGCCGTCAGCTGGCCGTCTCGGCCCGCCGGCGGGTGCGCGAGGCCCGGCCCCCCACGACGTCGACTTCGACGGCCCGGCACGCGGGCGTGGTGCGGGATTTCAAGGTGGCCTGGCAGGCGAAGGACATCGGCGCTCTCGTCCAGCTCCTCGACCCGGACGCCGTGGCGACCAGTGACGGCGGCGGCCTCGTCACCGCCCTGCCCGTCCCGCTGCACGGCGGTGAGCCGATCGCCCGCTTCCTCGCCGGCCTCGTCACCGACGCCCCCGAGCTGGCCCTCCTGGAGCGCACGGTGAACGGCCGGCCGGGCCTGGTGGTCCAGGTGGACGACACCGTCGAGGCGGTCCTCGCCCTCGATGTCGAGGCCGACCGGGTCACCCGTATCTGGGCGGTACGGAACCCCGAGAAGCTACGGCCCTGGACGGCGGGCTGAGAAACGGAGAAGGCCCGCCGGAAGCAGTGCTTCCGACGGGCCTCTCCACTACCGCGTCCTACAGATCACTTCCCGTAGTACGCGTTGTAGATCGAGATCGTCGACTTGTTGCCCTTCTTGTCGGCGATCTTGGCGTGGAAGGAGATGGCCTTCCCCTTCGCCGGGTTCTTCACGGTGATCTTGCCGCCCGAGACCGTGACCTTCTTCCAGGTCTGGCCGTAGTCGTACGACACGTACACCGCGAGGGACTTCAGGTTGGAGCCCTTGGCGGAGCCCTCGACGGTCAGCGGGATCTTGACCGTCTTACCGGCCTCGACACGGCTGTCCAGACCCGTGGCCGCGTTGAAGCGGACCATCGAGGCGGGCAGCTTGGTGAAGTCGGCCGTCTTCTTGGACGCGAACGTCCAGCTGGCGTCGATCCGGGTGGAGGCCGCCGCGACCTTGACACTGCGCTTGACCGAGGTCGTCAGCTTGTAGTTGGCCTGGCCGGCCGGGACCTTGAAGGTCTTCTCGCCGAACAGCGGGTCGTCGTTCGAGCCGACCTTGACGCCGTTCTTGTACAGCGTGGTGTTGACCGAGGTGAACACCGACGAGCCGGCGTGGCCCTGTCCGTCCGCGAACAGCGGGAGGGAGCCGAAGATCTCGTTGCCGTCGCGGTACAGACCGAAGTTGGCGTTGAGATGCGGGCCGAAGACCGCGGTGTTGAAGGTCTTCGCGTACGACTTGCCGCCCTGGAAGGACTGCGTGGCACCGAGCGTGTAGTACGCGTCGGCGATCGGGAAGCCGTCCGGGTCGACACCGCTGTCCTGCTCGAACTCCAGCCCCCACTTGACACCGCTGACGGTGGACAGGTGCAGGGTGCGGGTGCTGGGCAGGGTCTGCTGGATGCCGATCGAGGAGGCGGAGAAGGAGCCGGGCAGCCAGCCCACGGCGTTGACCGAGCCCTTCTTGCCGCTGGCGGCGGCGCCCATGGCGACCTTCACCTTGGCCAGCTCGCTCGCCTTGTAGTGCTTGGTGTAACCGGTGGCGAACTGCTTGACCTTGCCGCCGGCGACGGTGTCGTACTGCTCGGTGGCGCCCTTGCTCCAGTGGCCGTCGAACTGCTCGCTGAGCGAGCCGTCGGTCACCTGCGGACCGAAGTGCGCGGTACGGAAGCCCGCGTACGAGTCCAGGAACCAGCCGAAGCCGTAACCGCCGTCGGCCGTGTCGATCTCGAAGCCGGGCGAGGCGAACTCCGACTTGGCGGCCGTGTCGGGCACGGTGATGTCGACCGGCTTGGCCTTGCGCGCGTCCAGCGTGACCGTCGTGTTCTTCGTGACGTTCAGCTTGGGCTGGACCAGCCAGTCGGCGCCCTTGGTGAAGTCCTCCGGGTCCACGTAGTACGCGGAGTTGAGGATGTAACCGCCCTTGGGCACGCGGACGGTGACGGTGCCGTCTGCCTCGTACGGCGCGAACATCTTGCCGTTGGCCAGGCCGGAAATGCCGTACAGGCCGGCGTCGTAGTTCTTGGTCGGCTTGCCGTCTCGGTCGAGGACGTTCAGCGTGACGTCGTAGGACTCGACCTCCCGCTGCACCGCCGCCGCCGTACGCACGGTCTGTCCGCCGCCCGTCGCCGTCACGTACGCCGAGTAGGCGCCGTCGAGCGTGCCGCCCAGTTTGGTGTTGACGGTGACGTCGACGGAGGCCTTGCCGCCCGCCGGGACCGTCACCGTGGTGGCGGCCAGCTTGAAGAAGCCGGCCGGGGCGGCCTGGCCCTTCGGGTTGGTGGCCGTCGACGACAGCTTCAGCGTGACGTCCTTCGTACCGAGGTTGCGGTACGTCACCTGCTTGGTGACCGGCTTGTCGTCGGTGTGCGGCCACTGCTGGGTGCCGAAGCTCACCGAGACCGGGTCGGCGATCACGCTCTGCGTGATGGCCTTGTCGACGGCGATACGGCCCGAACCCTGCTGGAACGGCGTGTACTTACCGCCCTTCGCCGAGCCGGTCAGGGCGCCCTTGAGCTCGGAGAACTTCCAGTCGGGGTGCTCCTGCTTCAGGATCGCCGCCGCGCCCGCGACATGCGGGGTCGCCATCGACGTACCGGAGATGGTGAGGTAGCCGGCCGGCTTCTCGCCGACCTCCTTGTCGATGAGGCTGCCGGGAGCGGCGGCCGCGGTGATGTCCACGCCGGGCGCGGTCACGTCGGGCTTGATCTGCCCGTCGAGGCCGGGGCCGGTGCTGGAGAAGGAGGCCAGCTTGTCCTTGTCGTCGACCGCGCCGACGGTCAGGGCGGAGGCCGCCGAGCCCGGGGAGCCGATGGTCTGGTCGCCGAAGTCGCCCTCGTTGCCCGCGGCGATGGCGAACAGGATGCCCTTGGTCTCCGAGAGCTTGTTGACCTCGGCTTCCAGCGGGTCGATCTCCGGGGTGTCGCCGCCGCCGAGGCTGAGGTTGACGACGTCGGCGCCCTGCTCGGCCGCCCACTCCATGCCGGCGAGGATCTGCGAGTCCTCGCCGTAGCCGTCGTCGCTGAGCACCTTGCCGTTGAGCAGCTTGGCGCCCGGCGCGACACCCTTGTACTTGCCGTTCGACTTCGCGCCGGTGCCGGCCGCGATGGAGGCGACGTGGGTGCCGTGGCCGAACTTGTCGGTCGCGTCGGCGGAGGTGGAGAAGTTCTTCGCCGCGATCACCTGGTCCTTGAGGTCCGGGTGGGTGGCGTCGATGCCGGTGTCCAGGACGGCGATCTTGACGCCCTTGCCGTTGTAGCCCTTGGCCCAGGCGGTCGGGGCGCCGATCTGCGGCACGGACTTGTCGAGGCTGGCCTTGCGGACGCCGTCGAGCCAGACATGCGCGATGCCGGAGGCGGTCTTGTCGCCGTTGGTGACCGCGTCCCACAGCTCGGGCGCGTCCTCTGTCGGCGTCTGTACCGCGTCGGCGTTCAGGGAGGCCAGAGCGTGGCGGAGCGTGCCCGCGTCCCGGACGTCGCCCTTGGCCGCGCTCGCCGCGCCCTTGTAGCCGACGATCACCTTCAGTCCCTTGCTCTGGGACTTGCGGGTGGCGGCCTTGTTGAGCTCGGTGACGTCGAACAGCCGCTGGTCGAGCTTGCCGCTCGACACCAGGCGGACGACGTCGGACGGCAGCACATAGGTGTGACCGTCGGCCTTGCGGAGCTGAACCGGTATGTGCTCGCGGCCCTTCGCGGGCTCCAGGCCCACGACGCGGCCCTTGGCGTCCACGACGACACGGTCACCGGTGATCAGGGTGATGCGGTGCTTGGGCGTGAGCTGCGCCTTGTTCGACTGCGAGACGCTCGACGTCTTCGCGTCCGCCGACGCCGGGCTGGTCATGCCCGCCGCGAGCGCTACCGCCGCCGCCGTGGCGATCGTGGCGGCGCATGCCTTTTTCACTTGTCTGCGCAAGATTCCCCCTTGCAAAAGGACCGGGTGAATTCCCCGTTCACCCGGGCGGGGGCAGACTCGCACGCGTATACGTGCACCCCCCGGTGCTCGAAGTATGCCGAGGGGTGATCACGAGCTCAATAGACAACTGCCTGACAGGAAAGTCTGTTACAAGACTGCCGGGTTCAGGGGGAGTTGAGGTTGCCGGTTCAGGGGGCGGCGTTCTCCTTCACGGTGATCCTTCCCTTGCGGATCGTGGCGACGCGGGGGGCCTTCTTCGCGATGGCCGAGTCGTGGGTGACCATGATGAAGGTCAGCCCCAGCTCCTTCCACATGCGTTCGAGTACGTCCATGATCTCGTCGCGCATCGACTCGTCGAGGTTGCCGGTGGGTTCGTCGGCGAGGAGCACCTTCGGCTGCTTGACGAGGGCGCGGGCGATGGCGACGCGCTGCTGCTGGCCGCCGGACAACTCGGAGGGCAGATGCCTCAGACGCTCCCCGAGCCCGACGGAGGTGAGGGCCTCGGCCGCCCGCTCGCGCCGCTCCTTCGTCTTCACGCCGAGGGGTACGAGGGCGGTCTCGACGTTCTCCTGGGCGGTGAGGGTGGGGATGAGGTTGAAGGACTGGAAGACGAAGCCGATGTTCTCGCTGCGGACCTTGGTGAGCCTGGCCTCTGACAACTTGGCCAAGTCCGTGCCGTCGAGCACGACTTCGCCCTCCGTGGGCTTGTCCAGTCCGCCGAGCATCTGGAGCAGGGTGGACTTGCCGCCGCCCGTGGGGCCCTGGATGACGAGCCGGTCCCCGTCGGCGATGGTGAGATCGACACCGGCGAGCGCGTCGACGGTGTCCTTGCCTCGGGAGTAGCGCTTGGTGACGCTTCTGAGTTCGTACATGGTCACTCCTGGGTGGGTGGGGTTCGGGGTGGTGCGGATCGTTGTCGGCTGCGGGCCGGTGGGGGCTGGTCGCGCAGTTCCCCGCGCCCCTGGGTGCGGCTCCGCCAGGTGGGCGCGACCAGCCACGACGCTCCCGCAGCCGCAAGACCACAGGGCCAGGCCCCGACGTCCTACTCGACGCGGCGCAACGCGTCCGCCGGCCGCAACCGGGACGCGCGCCAGCCGCCGAACGCGCCGGCGATCAGACCGCCGGCCACCGCGAGACCCACCGCGATCGACACCGTCGTAAGACTGACCGGCGCGGTCAGGGCCACGTCCAGCGTCTTGGCGGCCGCCTGCCGGCCGGGGCCACCGAAGCCGCCCCCGCCACCTCCGCCACCACCGCTGGCGCCGCCCAACTGGGCTTGCAGCGTGGGGCTGATGGCCGTGACGACGTACGCCCCCGCGAGACCGAGCGCGATGCCCAGCGCCCCGCCCAGCAGCCCGTTGACCATCGCCTCACCGACGACCTGCCGGGTCACCCGCCCCGACTTCCACCCCAGCGCCTTGAGCGTGCCGAACTCCCGCACCCGGCGCGACACCGCGGACGAGGTCAGCAGACCGGCGACGAGGAACGCGGCGACCAGGACGGCGATCGACAGCCACTTGCCGACGTTGGTGGCGAGCGAGGACGCGGTGGAGAGGGAACCGGAGACGGTGTCCGCGAGGTCGGCCGACGTCGTGACGGTCGTACCCGAGATGTTCTTCTGGATCGTCGACTTGACGTTGTCGATCTTCTGGGAGTCGGTCGCCTTGACGTAGATCGTGGTGACCTTGTTCTTCGAGTCGCTGAGGGTCTGCGCCTGGGTGAGGGGGATGTAGACGTTGGCGGCCGCGTCCCCGCTGTCCGCGGTGGCGATACCGATCACCTTGAACTTGACGCTCTTGATGGTGACGGTGGAACCGACCTTGAGCTTCTTCTCCTTCGCGTACGCGGAGTCGATGACGGCGACCTTCGCGGTGGTCTCGGTCGACGTGAACGTACGGCCGCTGGTGATCTTGGAGGAGGTCAGCGGGCCGAGGGCCGCCTTGGTGACGTCGGTGCCGAAGACGGAGTAGTTGTTGACGTCGAAGTCGGCGCCGCCGCCCCGCACTTCACCCTGCGGCTGCCCGGTGCCGCCGTTGCCGCCCGGCCGGTTCCCCCCGTTCTGGCCCTGCTGGAACTGTCCGCGGGTGAACTGCCCGCTCACCTTGATGACTTGGAGGCTCAGTCCGCCGACCGCGTCCGATACCCCGGTCTGCTGGTCGACCTTGGTGACCGTGGAGGTGGACAGGGTCTGGAACCCCTGTACCAGCACCCGGTCGCTGCTCTGCTCCGAGCCGGAGCCGTTGTCCTGCGCGTCGAACTGGAAGCGCGGCCGCTCGGACGAACCGGCCTGCGGCTGGGCGGCCTTGGTGACCGTCATGTCGGTGCCCAGCCCGTACAGCGACTGGAGGACCTTGTCCTGGGCCTTCCCCATGCCGGACGACACGGAGCTGACCACGATGACCAGCGCGATCCCGAGCGCGAGCCCGGAGGCGACGACGAGGGCCGCCTTTCTGCGGCGGCGCAGTTCGCGCCTCAGGTAGGTGAAGAACATGGCCGCAAGCTAGGTACGGCGCGTGATGACTGCATAAGCCCCGAATAAGAGCTGCATGAGAAGGCTGTCCATGAGCCTGCAAGAACCCTGGACGAGCCTGTCAGAAACAGGGCGGCGCCCGTTTTCATCGCCCGGCAAAAGCTGAGGGCGGCCACCCCATCAGGTGACCGCCCTCAAATGACCGTGTCAGCCGGCGACCGTCAGACCGCCGACCCCGCCTTCCAGTCCGCCCAGCTCAGGTTCCAGCCGTTGAGGCCGTTGTCCGGGGCCACCGTCTTGTCGCCGGTGTTCTGGACGACCACCACGTCACCGACGATCGAGTTGGTGTAGAACCAGTAGCCCGGCGTGCCCTTGTCGTTGGCGCCCTTGGTGTCGGACAGGCCCACGCAGCCGTGGCTGGTGTTCACGTTGCCGAAGACGGACTTGGCGCCCCAGTAGTTGCCGTGCACGAAGGTGCCGGAGTTGGTGAGCCGGATGGCGTGCGGCACGTCCTTGATGTCGTACTCGCCCTTGCCGTCGTCGTCGGTGAAGCCCACGGTCGCGCCGTTCATGCGCGTCTCCTTGAACTTCTCGGACATCACCATGACGCCTTCGTACGTCTTGTTCTCCGGCGAGCCGGCCGAGATCGGGATGGTCTTGATGACCGCGCCGTTGTGCGTGATCTTCATCTGCTTGGTCTTCGCGTCGACGTACGAGACCTGGTTGCGGCCGATCTTGAAGGTGACCGTCTTCTGCTGGACGCCGTAGACACCGGAAGCGCCCTCGACACCGTCGAGCGCGAGCTTCAGCGTGACGGTGGAGTTCTCCTTCCAGTACTCGTCGGGACGGCAGTCCATGCGGACGGTGGAGAACCAGTGGCAGACGACCTCCTGGCCGCTGCTGGAGGAGACCGTGATGCCCTTCTGCACGGCCGCCTTGTTGGTGATCTCCTTGTTGAAGTTGATCGACACCGGCATGCCCACACCGACGGTCGAGCCGTCCTCCGGCGTGAAGTTGCCTATGAAGCTGTTGGCCGGGGAGACCGTCGTGAACGAGGC
Source organism: Streptomyces sp. NPDC050759 (assembly GCF_044456945.1). Lineage (NCBI taxonomy): Bacteria > Bacillati > Actinomycetota > Actinomycetes > Kitasatosporales > Streptomycetaceae > Streptomyces > Streptomyces sp. NPDC050759. Next base: position 391,061 of record NZ_JBITGI010000009.1, read on the forward strand.
GTTCTCGTGAGCGACGAGACCGTCGGAGTCCTTGGCCTCCGCGGCGACCTTGTAGGTCGTCGAGCGCTCCAGCTGGGTGCTGGGCTTCCAGCTGGTCTTGTCGGCGGACAGTTCGCCGGCGACCTTCGTGCCGTCGGTCGTCGTCATCGTCACGCCGGTGAGCGTGCCCTTGCTCACGGTGACGGCGGCGGAGTTGTTGATGGAGGCGTTGTCCGTGCCGTCCTTGGGCGTGATCTTGATCTCGGCCTGGGAGCTCTTCTTGGCCGCCGCCTCGTCGGCCTTGGCCTGCGAGGTGTCGCTGCCGCCGCCGTTCGACGAGGAGTCGTCGCCACCGGAACAGGCCGAGAGCACCAGCACCCCGCCAAGCAGAGCGGACGCGACCGTCAGGCCCCTGCGCCGCTTACTGACCGTCATCACACGCTTCTCCATCGTTGCCGAATCTCAGAAACCCCGAGAGTCCCCGTCAATAAAACCTCAACGCTACGACCGGTTCGTCCCGTTCCACCTTCTGAGAAGGTGTGGGGCACACCACGTCCACCGAGGTGGAAGGTGTGTCTGTCGGTCCGTGCGACCCGTGAGACGACGAAACCCCGGACGGCGGTTGCCACCCGGGGTCACGATTTTCCCGAGCACGCTCAGCCGACGGCCTCTTCTTCCTCGTCTTCTTCTACATCATCCTCGTCGAGGTCCCAGTCCGGCGAATCCGGGTCGTAGTCGATCTGCTCGCTGCTCCAGGAGGCCTGGGCGAGTTCGACGCCCGACAGGTCCCCGACCAGGTCGAACGGGTCCACGAGATAGGCGAGCGCCTCCGCAGTGTCTTCCGTCACAGCACCCTCGGCGTGCGCCCGCTCGTCGTCCGGCATGTCCGGATCCTCCGCGATCCGCGCCAGCGCGGCCCGGGTCACGGCGTCCTGGTCGTCGACCTCGACGACGAGTTCCACCCGAAGCCGTACAAAACGTGATGTCTCTTCAGTGCTCATGCCCGGAGCGTAAAGCCCACCGCTCCCGTGACTTTCCCGTGACCCGCGCCTTTCACTAACATCGCCCCACACGGCCAATTCGCCAGCACCACAAGGGGATCGATATTCCGTGTCATCCGTTCGCCGTCCGTTGCTGACCGCCACCGCCGCGGGGACCCTTCTGGGTGCCCTGTGGTTCGTCCCGTCCGCCAACGCGACCCAGGACAGCCCGGCGAGAACAGAGCCGTCTCCGCAGGTCACGGCACAGGCGCGGGTCACGACCACGAGCGCGGAGACGTCCGTGGACGACACCCGGCTCGCCGACACCGGCAGCTTCGACACCACGCCGTACGTCGTCGGCGGCACCCTGTTCCTCACGCTGGGTGCGGGCTTCGTCGTCTATTCGGTACGCCGGGAACGGCTGGGCTTTTAACGGGCTTGACGTGCTCTTGGCACAACCTTCATAGTCCGCGCATGAAGAGATCATCGACAGCCTGCTCAGCTGCCAAGGCGACCGTGGGCGTGCTGTCGTTCGCGCTCCTCACGGGATGCGGCGGGGGTTCGGGCGACGACCCGAAGGCGTCCGAGAGCCCCCGGCCGTCGAAGGTGTCCCCCGCCGCTAAGGCGCTCGGTGCGGCCGAGCTGGAGAAGCTTCTGCTCGTCCAGAGCGACCTTCCCCGGGACAAGATCTCCGACGGCGACGACACCCTGCCGAAGTCCCGGAGCGAGCTGAAGACGGACAAGGCCGAGTGCGCCCCGCTCGCCTACGCCCTGACCGGCCTGCCGCCGGGCGACACGGACGCGGGCGCGAGCAACTCCGTCACGTCGGAGGAGCGCGTCGGGAACTCCTTCGACGTGACCATGACCAGCGTGGGCCTCTCCTCGTACGAGGGCGACGGCGCCGAGAAGGCCCTCGAGGCCGTCTCCGACGGGATCGCCCCCTGCTCCGGCGGGTTCGGCATCACGGCCCAGGGTGAGGAGATGAAGATCACCAAGGTCGCCGCGGGCAAGGCCTCCGGCCAGGGCGACGACTCGGTGGCCTTCGTCCTGGACGCCGACATGGACGGTGAGGGCACGGGCACGTTCACCGTCGAGGCGGTGCGCGTGGGCACCCTCGTCTCCACGTACTACTCGGTCGACTTCGCCTCGATGCAGAGCGGCAAGGCGTCCACCGTGCCGCTCCCCGTGATCAGCGCCCAGGTGGGAAAGCTCACCGCAACGGCCCGGTGACCGCCTCCACCGCTTCGACCAGCCGCCCCTCCCGCACGAACACGTCCGCCGCGGCGAGATCGGGCGCCAGGAACCGGTCGGGACCCGGGCCCTCGACACCCGCCTTGCGTACGGCGCTGATGACGGCCTGCGTCGCCGGCGCCGGGCTCAGGCCCTCGCGCAGCTCGACGGCGCGCGAGGCCGCGTACAACTCCACGGCGAGCACCCGAGTGAGGTTGTCGACGGCGGTCCGCAGTTTCCGCGCGGCCGACCACCCCATCGACACGTGGTCCTCCTGCATCGCGGACGAGGGGATCGAGTCCGCGGACGCCGGGACGGCCAGCCGCTTCAACTCGCCGACCAGCGCGGCCTGCGTGTACTGGGCGATCATCAGCCCGGAGTCGACACCGGCGTCGTCCGCGAGGAACGGCGGCAGCCCGTGGGACCGGTTCTTGTCGAGCAGCCGGTCGGTGCGCCGCTCGGCGATCGACGCGAGATCGGCGACGGCGATGGCGAGGAAATCAAGCACATAAGCCACCGGCGCACCATGGAAGTTGCCGTTGGACTCCACCCTCCCGTCCGGCAGCACAACAGGGTTGTCCACCGCCGACGCCAACTCCCGCTCCGCCACCAGCCGCGCGTGCGCCATGGTGTCCCGCCCGGCCCCGGCGACCTGCGGCGCACAGCGCACGGAGTAGGCGTCCTGGACCCGGGGCGCGTCGTCCTGGTGGTGCCCGGTGAGCTCCGAACCCTCCAGCACGGCCAGCATGTTGGCGGCCGAGGCGCCCTGCCCCGGATGCGGCCGGATGGCGTGCAGCTCGGGAGCGAGCACCCTGTCGGTACCGAGCAGCGCCTCAAGGCTCAGCGCGGCAGTGATGTCGGCGGACTTGTAGAGCATGTCCAGATCGGCGAGCGCCATGACCAGCATGCCGAGCATGCCGTCGGTGCCGTTGAGAAGGGCGAGCCCTTCCTTCTCCCGGAGCTCGACAGGCGCGATCCCGTGCTCGGCAAGCAGCTCACCGGCAGGCCGCACGACCCCGTCGGGCCCCTCGGCGTCCCCCTCCCCCATGAGGGTGAGGGCGCAGTGCGAGAGCGGCGCGAGATCCCCGGAGCAACCAAGTGACCCGTACTCATGGACAACCGGCGTGATCCCGGCGTTGAGCACGTCGGCCATGGTCTGCGCGACCTCGGGCCGCACCCCCGTGTGTCCCGAGCAGACGGTCTTGAGCCGCAGGAACATCAGCGCCCGTACGACCTCCCGCTCCACCCGCGGCCCCATCCCCGCGGCGTGCGAACGGACGATGTTGCGCTGCAACTGCGCCCGGAGCTCCGGGCTGATGTGCCGGGTCGCGAGGGCACCGAAGCCGGTGCTGACGCCGTAGACGGGCTCGGGCCTGGCCGCGAGGGCGTCCACGATCCCGCGGGCCGCGGCCAGAGCGGCGACCGCCTCCTCGGAGAGCTCGATACGGGCACCGTCCCGCGCCACGGCCAGGACGTCGGACGCGGTGACCCCGGACGTCCCCACCACCACAGTGTGCATATCCATATTCAGGAGCGTACGCACTGAATTCCAGGATGTCACTACTGGGTCGGGGTTACGCCCCTTACAAACACAGACCCCCTCAGGGCTGCCGCCCCCGGAACGTCCGCCGCTCTCCCGCCTGCCCCGACGGAGCCGCATCGGCCAGCCGTACGACGGGATCGTCGGGCCCTCCCCGCCCCGCGACGACGGGCCTTTGGGCACGCTCGGCCTTGGCCCGGTACTGCGCGGCATCGGCGAGCCGGAAGAGCCGCCGGGCGGACCGAACGGGCCCGATGGGATCCGCGGTGGAGGCGACCCCACAGGCCACCCCCTCCCCCAACTCCAACTCCCCGGCCCTCCGGCAGAGTTCATCGGCAGCCCTCACCACGTCGTCGGCGGACGGCCCGACGGCGAGCAGACAGAACTCGTCGCCCCCGAGCCGCGCGGCCAGGGTGCCCGGCAGCATGGCCCCGCACAACGACAGCACCGACCCGAAACGCTCCAGCAGCCGGTCGCCCACGGCGTGCCCACGGGTGTCGTTGACCCGCTTCAGCCCGTTCAGGTCACACACCACGAGGCTGACGACGACACCGTCCTTCTTGTGCCGGTCGACGGCCTCGTCGAGCCGCGCGTCAACGGCACGGCGATTGGCGAGCCCGGTCAGCGCGTCCGTGAACGCCAGCCGTCTCGCCTCCTCGAGCCGCTCCGCCTGGGCGATTCCGGCGGCGACGACGGCGGCCAGAACGGTGGCGAAGTCGGCGTCCTCCCGCCCGAAGACGGGGGCACCGGCGGGCCGGGCCACATACAGCTCCCCCCAAGCCCGTCCATTGAGCACAATCGGAGCGACGACACAACTCCCACGCCCCCTCCTGCGCAGCGCGGCGACACGCTGATGCACATACCCGGGCCGCCCCCCGGCCGCGGGCCCCTCCGCCGTCTCGACCCACGCGTTGGGCTCACCGCCCCCGGCCCACCGCTCGTGCAGAAACTCGGTGATCTCCGGGAACTGGTGCACGGGGTAGGCCTCACCGTCGGGAAACTCCTCCTCACCGGCGGCCAGCTCCCCCACGTTCACCAGCACCCTGAGCCGCCCGAGCTCCCGCTCCCACACGGACAACGCGGCAAAACTCCCCCCGAGCGCACGGCACGCCCCAGCGGCGGCGGCCCGCCACGCATCCCGCGAGCCGTGGGCCGCCGCCATGCCCTGAGCCAACGCCACGACGGCGGCCAGCCGGATGTCCTCACCCATCACTCCAGGCTAGGGAGGATTCGGGTGGGGACCCGGTTGTGGTTGGGCCGTTCGAGAACGTGCGGGCCGCCCATGGGCAGTGCCGCAGGTTGCCGGGCGGCTGCGGGTGAGTGGGGGCTGGTCGCCCAGTTCCCCGCGGGCCGCATGCGCGGGGCTTGGGCCGGGCGCCTACGGGGGTGCCGGGTCAGGTTGTCGGGCGGCTGCAGGCCGGTGGGGGCTGATCGCGCAGTTCCCCGCGGGCCGCATGCGCGGGGCTTGGGCCGGGCGCCTACGGGGGTGCCGGGTCAGGTTGTCGGGCGGCTGCAGGCCGGTGGGGGCTGGTCGCGCAGTTCCCCGCGCCCCTGGGGAGTTGCAGTCACCTGCGCCACGACGGGCCGATCCCCACCTCGCGCACCACGACGGGCCGTTCGTTCCTCCGCGCGCCACAACGGACCGCTCGCCGCACCGCGCGCCACGACGGGCCGTTAGCCGCGTACGGCGGCAAGGGGACGGGGTGGGGGGTGTCCGCCCGCAGCGGCCGGCGTCCGTTACCGAGCACAGCCAAAGCAGCCGAGCCGCCGGACCGAGGACGGACACCCCCCACCCCGGCCCCGACCCCCCACACACCCGCACGCGCTACACAAGCCCCCACCGGAGCCGAAACGGGCCGCCGCAGGCACAAAGGGGCGCGGGGAACTGCGCAAAACGCCCGCCCCCACCCACCCCGCACGCACACCCGTCAAACCGCCGGAGGCCACCGCGGAGCCCGCCGCTCATTGAACGCCGCC